>NVVG01000065.1 GCA_002402125.1 Moraxellaceae bacterium | reverse complement strand
TATAGCCGCCGTTAACGGCGCAGCCGTAGGCATTGGCGCTACCATGATTTCAGCGATGGATATTCGCCTGGCATCAGAAAAAGCCCGCATCGGTTTTGTCTTCGAAAAGATCGGTATCACTCCTGAAGCTTGTTCCAGCTGGTTCCTGCCCCGTGTTGTCGGCATCTCAAAAGCATTGGAGTGGATTTACACGGGAGAGATCATCGACGCCGAAACAGCAAAAGAAGCCGGTTTAATTCGTTCGATCCATAGCCCAGAAACCTTATTAGAAGAAGCCTATGTCATTGCACGCAAGATTGCAGAAAAGTCGCCAGTGTCCATTGCACTCGCCCGCCAAATGATTTGGCGCCTTTCGGCCCAACCGCACCCTCGTGATGCGCACAATGTTGATACCCTCGCAATCTTTTATGCCAGCAAGACCGATGGCAAAGAAGGCGTTGCAGCATTTTTAGAAAAACGCCCACCCAACTTTACCTCTAAGGCATCTACCGATATGCCGGACTTCTACCCTTGGTGGAAGTAGTCATCTAGCACTACGCCCCTTTGATTTTTTCAAAATGTATTTCATTAAGAGAGGTTATCTATGAGCAACGATACGAAAAAATCAACGGGGCGACCTGTACCAAGAGACAAAGAAAATAATTACACGGAAGCAACAGCAAAAACTCGTCGAGAGTTTGTCGAAGACGTCAGCAACACCCGTTTAAACCATCTTGCCCATTATTCAGTTGATCCAGCAGAAACCGCTGGCAATATCGAAAACTTTATCGGTGTTGCCCAAGTTCCCATCGGCCTCGCCGGGCCACTACTAATAGACGGTGAACACGCCCAAGGGGAATTTTATGTACCCTTAGCCACCACCGAAGGGTCTTTAGTTGCGAGTTACAACCGGGGCATGCGCTTACTCCGTGAATCCGGCGGCGTAAAAGTATCTGTTGTTGATGACGCGATGCAACGTGCGCCGGTATTTATTTTTGAAGATGCACGACAAGCACGAGATTTTGGGGTTTGGATTGACGAAAACTTCCCAACCATAAAAACGGAAGCAGAAAACACAACAAGATCAGGATCACTCAGAAATATCGAGCAATACGCTGCCGCCCGCATGCGATATCTACGATTTAACTACACTACCGGTGATGCTGCAGGACAAAATATGGTGGGCAAAGCAACCTCCGCCGCCTGCGAATGGATTGCGTTAAATTATCCCCACCCTGGCATGCAACGCTATTTGTTATCAGGGGCAATGGATACTGACAAAAAACATTCACAGCTCAACACCCTGCATACCCGCGGAAAAAGAGTTATCGCCGAAGTGACCATTGCCGACAGCGTGATGCAATCGGTTCTCGGCATATCGACTGAGATGATTTATAAAATGCGACAAGTTACCCACGTCGGCAGTTTTATGGCGGGATCAAACAACAATGGAGTACATTCACCCAATGCACTGGCGGCAATGTTTATTGCCTGCGGCCAGGACGTTGCCAATATTGCAGAATCTTCCGCCGCAATCTCCTACTTCGACCTTGACGCAGAAGGTAACTATTATGTATCAATCACCATACCGTCTCTTATCGTAGCGACCTATGGTGGTGGTACCGGACTACCAACACAAAAAGAGTGTCTTGAGTTATTAGGTTGTTATGGCACAGGAAAAGTAAATAAATTTGCTGAGATTGTTGCTGCCACGGTTCTCGCTGGCGATCTATCTCTGAGCGGTGCAATGCTGGCGGGTGACTGGGTTTCTAGCCATGATAAACTCGGAAGAAATCGATAACGTTATAGTCTGAGTGCACTATAACGTTATCGATTTGTATTATTTTCTTTAATAATGGCTAAATAAAAACTTAAGGTAATGCTTGAACGATTGATGCAACCAATGTTTCAATCTGCGAAACTTCTGATCCACCAAAGGTAAATCCACTTCGAACCACTACCAGTTCAACTGAAGGTATGATGAGAACGATTTGCTCATTATGTCCCATAAATGCAAATGCATCCGCAGGCAAGCTAGCCCATCGTTTCTGCTCCGTATTCAACCATATTGAAGCACCAAATATGTCATTAGTTGATGATGGTGTTAACGCATAATCCACCCAAGTTTCTGATAAAATCTCTTCGCCATTCCAGGTGCCTTTTTGTAAATAGAGCTGTCCCATCCGAGCCCAATCCCGTGGTGACATATAAACCGAAGCACCACCAACAAAATAACCTTCGGTATCATGCTCTATCACAGCAGAAGTGATATCAATTTTATGAAACAGTTGTGTTTGATAAAACTCATAGGCGTCGCTTAAACTGCCGCCAACCGCTTCTTGTACAAGGCGTGCCAAAAGCCCAGTGGCTCCGGTAGAATAATTAAACACAGTGCCCGGCACTTCCACTAGAGGCCGCTCGATCATATATTGACTATGATTGGGTGTTAGATACAGCATCTTTGCTTGATCGGCATTTTCCCCACGGGAGCTTTCGTCATATTGTAAACCGTGCGCCATCTGCAACAGGTTGCTAATGGTAATATCTGATTTTCCTGTTCCCGCCCACTCGCTGAAGAGAGAAGAATCGTTCGCATCTAAAATATTTTGATCCGACAACAATCCCACCAGTGTACTGGTGACACTTTTTGACATTGACCAGCCCAAAACAGGAACAGCAGGGCCAAAGCTATCTCGATAACGTTCGGCGATGAGTTTACCTTGATGGGCAACCACTATAGACGTTGTTTGTTTCTCCTCAACCGGTGTAAAACCTACGTCAATGGCCTGATCAATTGCTTGATAATCAATGTTTGCATTTGATTGCGGGGCTAAACCAGCGCTGCCAAAGGGCCAAGTTTCATTGTCCGATAAAGTCACGCTATAAAGAGTATCTGGAGTTTGCGCATCCAGTTCTTCAATCGTTAATTCATGTTGAATAGTACAACCAAAACCTGGGCGATAAACGGCTTCAGATCGATTTTTATTTAGCGTAAGAAGGTCTGCGACATGAACCAAACCTGCTTGCTCATCGGTTTGAACCAACCAAATAAGCGACAGCGGGCTTATTTCAGGACCGACAAATTTCTTCATCGTTTCCTTTTTGTCTTGGCCGCTGATAAACATATTAGAGCAGATATTTTTTGCCGCATACCCATTGCCTTGGCCAATATCATTTATCACATCACACCCGCTGGCGATGATGGCAGATATTGACAGCATAAGAACTTTGGTTATTTTATTTTTCACAGAGACGCCTTCTAATGACATTAGTTATCTTTGATAAAAGAGTACAATAGTTATAAAAAAAAGTCTGCATATATCCATCGAGCCTAAAGGGTATCGAGCTATCTTTCTTGTCGACCCTCAATAAACACTTATAAATCAAGAGGATAAGAACTTACATTGATTAACAAAGTCTATAACCAAGTACCACTGTGCGGAGGGCATTAGGGCGTATGCTAGTTGTCTGCCGAATATTCCCGTTAACTTTGTGGCATACTAACCAAAAATATAATTATAAGGATCATTGTCGTGCCCATAATAACAACAGCGAGTAACCCGCACGCCTCTCTGCACACACTGATTGCGGGAGCCGTTTTCTCTCTTGTTAGTCTATTCTGCATAACGAGCTCGCATGCAGCCCCTATGGACCCTGAAAGTGTCGCAAGTGACGAGCCACCTAAAAACACCTTTCTCGCCGATTCTGCCTGGCCAATGAGTCACCGCACCTCCTATATTCAAGGTTCCTCCCCCTTACCCGGTCCCACCTCCGCAGATTCTCTAAGCAAGGCAGTCTATCGAAATACCGATTTGATCAATATCACCTTTGCCATGTCGGCTCCTTATGCCAATGGCGACATAGTTGCTTGGGGCTCTGGCATGACGTCGGTTTACAAGGTGAGTATCGATAACAACCGAACACAGATCATTGATAAAATTAAAAAAACTAAAATCACCAGCATCGCTAATGCCACCTCTGGCGCATACACGGTGCTCGACAAAGACAATGTTTTTTACGTCCCCGGACAAGGCAGCTTGCACGCCTATAGTGATTCCATTGCTGGCGACCCTACCTCCGATATTCAACTACTACGCTCGCTAGATATCCCCACCGACGCACTGCGTGGTAGTAACGCAGAAGACCCTATCGTTGGTATCAACATGACCTATGATGGTTACCTAGCCATTGCAACCAAGCGCGGCACCATCGCCGTTGTGTCGCGTGACTTTACTGAATTTAACTATTTACAACTTGGTGCCAGCGATACCGGTGAAGAAGTATCAAACTCCATCGCCGTTGACGAGCACGGCGGCATCTATGTGGTCACCAGCGAAAGCATGTATCGTGTGCAATGGACCGGCGATAAGCTATCCCTCGACGAATCCGATGGCGCCTGGCAATCTACTTACGAAAATGGCGCCGACATTCAAGTGCCCGGACGTTTGGGCAGTGGCTCCGGGGCGACTCCTTCTTTGATGGGTGTGGGTGATCAAGATAAATTTGTGGTCATTACCGACGGCCAGTTAGTTACCAACATCGTGCTATTTTGGCGTGACGAAATTCCCACCGATTGGCAACCGATCGCAGCCGGCAAAAACCGCCGCATCGCGGCAGAAATACCCGTTAACTATGGCGATGACTCTCGCCTGTTAGCAATGTCAGAACAATCGGTGTTGGTAAGAGGTTACGGTGCCGTGGTTGTAAGCAATGACTATGGTTCTACCGTGGCCCAATCGTCCAACCCTACCTTATCCAATCTGGTTAATGGCATCGTGGTATTTTTTAGCAACACTCGAAAATATGCGCCCTATGGCGTAGAAAAATTTGAGTGGAATCCAGCAACCCGCACGTTAGATGTAGCATGGGTGAACAATGACATCAGCTGCCCAAATGGCATTCCAACCATGAGTGCGGCAAGTAATTTGTTTTATTGTATCGGCCAACGTGATGCCCGTTGGAATGTTGAAGCATTAAATTGGGATACCGGAGAATCGGTATTTTTCAAGCCAATATCTAAATGGTTTTTTTACAACAGCTTTTATGCGGCAACTCAGATTGGCCCACAGGGTGGCATTTGGACAGGGACCATCACCGGAGTCACCAAACTCAGTCGGCAATAGCAGACCTTCTAGCGGAATGTAATAAAGCGCTGGGAATAAATGGCACCTCAAAAATAGCCTTGTTTCTTACCGAGTTAAACCAGATGGCAGATCCCTGTATGGCGCAAGAAGGCCCAATTGCTATGCGAGATGTGTATGATCACTGGTAAAGCTTTACCGCTAATGGGGTACTAATACCCCATTGAGGTTCGATATTTATTGAGCTGCGTTAAGCAGTGCATGTCCTAGTATTAAATTTAAATTTCGCCCCACACATTTTTATGCACTCGAATATTTCCTAATACCCACTAACGCAAACAAACCAAACGCAAATAACCACATTGACTCAGGCTCTGACACAATCGTGGGATTGTCACCGCCACCGATGGGGCCACCTCCACCGATAGGGCCGCCGCCGATGGGGCCACTTCCGCCACCAAAAATACTCTCACTAATATTGAGTCTCACAACGTCCATGCCGAAATCGTCGTATATATATTTTAATTCCCATTCCATATGGCTAAAGGTATCACCAAAAATATCGTTAAAGGAAATGTCATCAAATTCACCCAAAATATTCTCGGCAGAAAACAAATCAAAGTTATAATTTCTCATCGTAATTCTAGAATCGATATAGTCAAGAATCGAAATATCAAAGAGGATATCAAGCATACCGCCTAGCCATAAATCGTCAGCTACTTTAAACGTATCATAGTCACTACCATAATCCATTCCGCCGATTCCCATATAAGTGAAACTGTTTTCACCAAATGCCATATCGCCCGAGGTCTCAAACGTGTCATAACCATCGCCCAAATCCAGAACACCGTCAAAGGTGACCAGCCCTTCGCCCGTAAAATTCGTCACGCCGAAGACTGAATCTGCAAACGTCAGCTTAGCATTATCGTTAACATGAATGCCGCCACCATTGAACATCACTTTATTATCCAACACCAAGCTAGAATCTTCAGCGACATCGAGCATGCTATTGGATTCTAGTACCAATTCATTGGCAATAGCGAAGGTGCCGCCGCTATAGTTCAACTGGCCTTCAAGTTGTATCGACTCTGCACTCAACGACCCGCCATTTTGATTTAACGTACCCGACTGATAGATTTTCAGTTGATCCCCAATCACCACATCGGCGCCAGCATTGACATTCAATGTACCCGTACCGCCCTGACCGGATGCATCGCCACCCACATGAAAATCACCGGCATTCTGCCAACTTCCCGCAACATTGACTGTACCAGTACTAGCACTTTTAGCGGCAATACTTCCGGTTTCACTCGTTACTGAACTGCCATTTTCAATCGTCAAAGAACCATCGCCGTTTTCGCCAACCGTCACCGTCGTCGCCACCAGTGTTTGGCCAGAGGTTAACGTATGACTACCTGTTGAACCATCGGCGTTACCCACTCGAAAGGTATCAATTTCAATAGAGCCTTCTCTGACCGTTAGTGTTCCGCCATCAATGTTTAAGGTATCTGAACCACCACCTTTCCAAACTTTTGCCACATTTAATGTGCCACCGGAAAGGTTATAAGTACCGGTGCCAGCACCCGCCTTGCCCATGCGGAGCATGCCCGAATTAGAATCGTCACCGATCAGTTCTACACTACCGCCAGTTTGATTAAAAATACCGATACTGTCATAACCGATCATGAATTGCTTGGCGCTAATGCTACCACCACTGAGGTCATAGGTAGCCGTGTTGGCGAACGAACCCAGAATCAAGTGATCGACGATAGCGACAGAGCCACCTGACTGCGTAAAAGACCCTTGACCCTCTTCGCCAATAAACAAATTATCACCGACGTAAAGACTGCCACCTTGCATGTCATAACTGCCGCTCCCCGTCGACATATTGCCAATAAAAAGATCATCGCCAACCCTATGGTCACCGCCGGTTTGAAGGAAAGAGCCAGTGCCTTCATTGCCAATAATTTCATCTTTAGCAACCAAAAAAGTACCCCCTTTATGTTCAACGGATCCTAACCCTGTTGCGGTATTACCCAGAATGAGATTATTGGAAAAGTCACTAACATTACCTATTTGAGTGAAAAAGCCTGTCCCTGCATCACCAATGATGCCCTCACCACGCACAGCAAGACCACCACCTTCGATGTGTTCGATGTGGTAACTGCCTTCGCTTCCGGTAGCAGCGCCGAGTGTGAGGTCGCCTTTTATTGTGTGAAACCCCCCAGTGTGTGTGAAAGTTCCATCACCGCTTTTACCAATGACTTCATCACCGTCAATATAGAAAAAGGAATAACCACTAAGATTATAAGTACCATCACTATCAGCTGAACTGCCGAGGGTAATGTCACCTCCTATTAGGTGAGTCCCCTCGGTATGATTGAATGTCCCTTTGCCGTTCTCACCAATGATTTCATCAGTGCCAACATTGAGAGTCGAATCACCGCTCAGGCTGTACGTGCCGTCACTGCCAGATGACCTGCCAAGTGTAAGTGAAGTGGTAACCGTGTTGCTGCCACCTTGTTGATTTAACTTGCCAATACCGTACTTACCAATCACCTCGATGTAGGCGGAAAGACTATCATCTTTCAGTTTATATTCGCCTTCACCACCAGAATCGGAACCCACAATAAGCGTGTTGGCTATAGTAGTATCGCCGCCGATATGATTGACAAAGCCGTCGCCGCTCTCGCCAACGATAAGATTTTTAGCAGACAACGTTGCGCCACTGTCCAACTGCAACCTACCATCGCCGCTCTCACTCTCCCCGATGGTTAGGGTTTTTGATATGGTATTGGTGCCTTTGACGGTTAAAAAACCCGTGCCACTGCCACCAACGATTTCATTATCATCAGCCTTCAGCGTTTCTCCAATCTCGACAACATAAGAGCCGTCGGTGCCATCATTGTATCCTACGCCAAAGGTATTCACAGAAAACGAACCATCACCAACATTCAATTGGCCGCCATCCACATAGATAGTTGAATCGCCAGTGCCCCTGACAACTTTACCGCCAACACCAAAAGTACCATCGGTGATGGTGAGGGTTCCACTGCCCCCGTAAAAACCAATATTAAGATCGCCGTCTAAAAAAACTCTACCGGCAGACAGAGGGCTATCCCCCCCGATGAGATTGAAAAAACCGCTAGCATCCGAGCCATACCCAAGAAACATATCCCAACCTGCATACAAGTCTCCCCACAACAGATCATAAGTACCTAATGATTCAGAAGCACCGTAGTGAGCACCAATATACATGTCGCTGGTGACGGTGTGCTCTCCTTGAACCACCTGAAAAGAACCATCGCCCGTAGACCCTATCCACGCCTCGCCATAGGTATATAATGACCCCGACCGCAATACAACTTCGCCGTTACTCATTCTGAAGTCATTTGTTTCGTAATCACCATATATGTTGGCCATCCCACCATTGAGGACGTACACCTGCATGGTGAAGTCTGGGACTTCCCCGTCAACATTCGTGCCGGATTTAGTCCAGTTTGATGATCCACCCCATAACTCACTGTTGCTATTGATGTCGCCATCCCAAGTAGCTGTTTCACCAAACGCAGTTGTCGCCACAACTGCAAATACTACACTAGAAAATAACGCAACCCCCTTTTTCCATCCGCCAATAAATCCTGTCATTGTTTCCATTCTGTCCCCCCAGAATATTGTGATTGCTAATATACGTTCGCCCAAAACAAGAAGTGACTCTGTATTATCGATTGAGAAAGCAGTAAGTTGCGCATGATCACAATGCACAAGTTATAGCCATTATCGGTAAAACTAACAAACTGGTATATGGGGTGATCACCCCAATTGGGGGCGTAGAAGAAATATTCACAGACAATTTCAATAAATCCCTTCCTCCATTAAAGCGCTCTCACCTATAATGAAGCGAATTAATGATAGCGTCTCACTTGTTAGTACTAAACATGTCAATTCTGATTTTTATCACTCGAGTTATCTCTCCCTACCAGCGGTACATACTGATATTGCCCTTTCTCACTATTTTTTTGAGTGCCGGTGCCATAGCGAGTGTATCCTTCGGTGGCCATCATCCCGAAGATGTCGAGCTGAGTATTTCATATCTAGAAGATACTGAAGGCGAGTTTAACGTTGAGGACATTGGCTATAACCAGCGGCCTTTTTCGCCATTAGAGGGTTCCATTCCCAATTTCGGGTTCACAGACTCAGTTTTTTGGCTGAAGTTTGATATCAAGAATCTCAACACGGTAAACAAACAACTGATGTTGCGTTTGCACCAGCGGCATTTATTGAAGATCTATCTGCAGCAAGGTGATGGTGATGATGTTAGCTTTCTTCAGTTAGCTCGATACGACCTAGATGAGGGTATCAATGAAAACCCAGTTGATGATCATTTTATTACGGTTCCGATAGCCATCGACAGCATGCAAGCTGTCACGCTCTTAATTCAACATGGTTCTTATCATTCTACTTTGCTTGAATTTGAATTACTGGAGCAGCAGGAATATTCTCAAAAAATTCTGGCGGAGCATATTTTTCAAGCCATATGCAGTGGTGTTATGGTTACTCTGATTATAATAAGTCTTTTTCAGTTCTTTGCTTTCAAACGTCTTAGTTATCTTTTYTATGCACTACAAGAACTTGCGATAATYACCTCATTTTTCGTTGTTGAAAAATGGGATCAACTCTATCTTTGGCCAAATTGGTTAGGTGTGCATGAATTCCTTGAAATTGGGACTACGCATTTTATCATTATTTTTAGCACTTTGTTTTGTCGATATTTCATTAACACCCGTAAGCTTTCGGTCAAGCTAGACCGGTTGTTACTAACGATCGCCTTGATATCACTGTTTACCGTTATCGTTATACAGCCWTTGTCTCTAACAATATCTACAATTATTTTCAGTGTAAATTAYCTTGCCTCGGTCATCGTCATTTTTAGCGCCACTATTTACGCGAAAATTAGAGGCATGGCCTATACACGGTTCTATCTATTAGGATGGGTCTTTTTGTTTATTCCTAGCATACTTGTTGTYTTGCAGGGCGTGGGCTTGGAATTTTCATTACCGCTATCCACCACCGAGGCTATTAAGCTGGGTTATCTTATGGAGGCAATTTGCTTTATGTTTGCTCTATACGACCAGCTGAAAATAATCAATAGTAACCACAATGCATTGCAAGAAGAAAATATAAAGATTATAAATGAACGAATCGAAGAGCAGGAAAATCTCTTAGACGTAGAAAGGGAGAGAAATGCTTTTTTTCTTGAAACTAAAAAATCACTAGAGTATATCGCATCAACCAGTCACGATTTGAATCAACCCATTCACAGCTTGCGTTTAAGTTTAAAAGGCCTTGAAACCAAATACGATATCACCTTGTTAGAAGGACACATAGATAACGTTTTGACATTTTTTGAGGACCTGAATAACAATGTTATCCGTCAAGCGAAAGATCAATACATTAATCTTCATCACACGTTTACCATCGATAGTCTGTTTGAAGAGATCAGGCAGAGGATGGAGCCAAAGCTAAGCAACAAGCGGGTTCAACTCTGTTTCGCACCCTGCAGCATTGTTTGTTATCAATCTAAGGTTGTCCTTATTCGCATTATTGAAAACTTGCTAAGCAACGCAATTCGATACACCAAGGAAGGTAAAATTCTTATAGGCGTTCGCCGGCGAAAGAGAGCCTATGAAATCCAAATTATAGATACTGGCTCAGGTATTCATAAGAGTAGAATAGAAGAGATGCTCTCTCCATTCAGGCAACATGAAGACAATCCTGATGCTTCGGGTTATGGCTTGGGTTTGGCAATTGTGAAAAGATTATGTGACGAGAATCAATATGTCTTTAGCATTCAATCAACAGTTAATAAAGGTACTATGGCAGGCATTAGCATACCTGTCGATTATTAACTAACTAGTCGTCGAGATAACCTTGCTGACGGGCCACATGCATCAGTTCAACCACGTTGCTGACATCCAATTTTCTCATCAAACTTGTTCGATGTTTATCTACTGTTTTATTGGATATCGTTAGTCTTTCTGCAATTTTGCTATTGTTGAGCCCTTCAAAAATTAGATCTAACACTTGCAACTCTCTAGACGTTAATTCCGCCCCCTCATGAGATATCTTTTCCAAAACCATCTTAGAAATGTATCTTTCGCCACTGTTCATGGCGTCAATTGCAGCTAGTAACTCATCAGCAGAGCCCATTTTCATCAGTACCCCGTCAGCGTGTGATGATATCAGCGCTTTATAAAGGTTTCCCGAGGTAACACCGGTAAGAACAAACACTTTGATTTTTTCATAGCGCTTCTTGATATATTCAAGCGCCGTGATGGAGCCCCCGCCAGGAATCCGATAATCCAATAAAACCAAATCCACGGTAACTTCCTGCACCTTGCTAATTAATGCTTCCGCTGACTCAAGCTCAGCAATAATTTCATGCCCTTCAGCTTCGAGTAACAACTTTAAGCCTTGTCTGAAAATGATATGATCATCAACTAATATTATCTGCACACTGGTACCAGTTTATTGTTGAACGTGTGGGTTTTTATGACCGAGCTACAGAGCCAATCCTTTAATGGTTTCGCTTCTTGCCTCGCGGATACAACGCTGAAAGGCATCATCCTTCATAGGGAGTAGAAAGAGAGGCCCGCTGAAGGTAAACTCACCCTACAACCTTGGAGTGAAAGGTCGTACATTTGGGAGGGCTGGGTATGTACAAATTCTCAAATGAGAGAATTCCGGAATTTGTCTACTTTAACTTTAATTAATCGCCTTCAAATATATGGCAACGTACTCTATCGATGACACGGCAGCTAAATGTAGCCATAAAAAAACGGTGTGCCCAATGTTCATTGGACACACCGTTTTTATATTGCACTAGTTACATTGCTGGCACAATTTATACGATAGCAAGTAACTCAACATCAAATACCAATGTTGCGTATGGGCCAATTTCACCACCGGCACCTTGCTCACCGTAAGCAAGATTATAAGGCACGGTTAAACGCCATTTGGAACCAACAGGCATTAATTGTAATGCTTCGGTCCAACCCGCGATAACGCCGTTTACGGGGAATTCTGCTGGCTCACCACGATCATAAGAGCTATCAAACACAGTGCCATCGGTCAAAGTACCGTGATAATGGGTACGCACGGTGGACTCAGCAACGGGTAACTCGCCATCACCTTTGGTGATAATTTCGTACTGAAGACCCGATTCCAAGACAGTCACACCGTCTTTCTTAGCATTTTCTGCAAGGAATGCTTCGCCGGCAGCAGTATGCTCTTTAGACGCCTCGGCTTGCTTTTCTTGCATAACGGCACTAATTTCTCTGAATGCGGCATCCATATCTTCAGGGGCAACGGCTAATTCTTGACCATTTAACACGTCAGCAAGACCGGCTAATACATCATCAATGACCATGCCATCGAATGGGTTTTGCTTTAATTGGTCACCCATTTGGCGACCAATACCGTAACTTACACGCGCTTCGGCAGTTGTATATTTTTCAGACATAGTCTTCTCTCAATATTCTCTAGGATACATAGTACATCACGTAGTACTTAAGGATGTCGCAATTGCGAAACAAAACCTGGCAGGCATTCTATCACAGATATTACACCAAGGAGGACGTTTTACCGCCCTCACTCGATTAGCTGTACCTAGATAGTTATGATAGTTAGGCACTTGCCGTTGCCAGCTGGCGCTCTGGTAACATACCTTCACGCACGATAAACTGGATAATCTCTTGCAAACCCGTTTCTATCTTTAGATTGGCAAACACAAAAGGTTTGTCTTTACGCATCATTTTCGCGTCTCTAGCCATCACCTCTAACGAGGCGCCAACCAGCGGTGCCAGATCAATTTTATTGATAATCAATAAATCCGACTTGGTGATACCCGGCCCACCCTTTCTAGGAATTTTATCCCCGGCAGAAACATCAATCACATATAACGTTAGGTCAGACAGCTCTGGACTAAAGGTGGCACTCAGATTATCACCGCCACTTTCTATAAAAACCACATCCAGGATGCCGTGCCGCTCACAGAGTTCGTCGATAGCAGCCAAATTCATTGAGGCATCTTCTCGAATCGCCGTATGCGGGCAACCGCCTGTTTCCACACCAATAATTCGATCCGGGCTCAGCGCTTTATGCTCAGTAAGGAACTTAGCATCTTCCTTGGTATAAATATCATTGGTCACCACGGCAATATCGTATTGGTCACGCAACGCCCCACAGAGGGCTCGCAATAATGCCGTTTTTCCTGATCCTACCGGACCACCAACCCCTACACGTAACGTCTGTTTTTGTTTCACGCTTTAGTCTCCTCAAGAATATATTATTTTTTATCTAATCATAATAGACAGGTCATGATCTAAATAGACGCGAGTATTGAGTTTCATGGCTAGCACTGGCCATTGCTAACGCCGGTAACGAAGCCCCAATATGCTCATCGACAACCGCTGCCGCATGTTCGACGGCTTGCGGAATATCTTCCATTAGTTCACCCAGTAATTGCTGTGCACTGGTTTGCCCCAGGGGCACCAATTTAGTGGCTGCTGCCACCTGATTTTCCAGCCACGACCAACAATAGCCATGACTAGCGGCACGAACCTCAATACCCCAATGCTCTGCCGCAAGGGCAAAGGCGGTGACAAAACTCACCTCGTTTAATGTTGGCATTGTTATGGGCAATTCCAGCTTTTCCATTAATTTAATCAGTGCGCGGCCCATTGCCGTATCCGTCAAACGTAATTCCGCCGTTTCTCGACATGCTAGGGCATAGTCATTCCAGTACACCATTGCCGACATATCTTGCTGTTTTGCAGCGTTTATTTGTCGAAATAATAATGGCAGGTCAACACAGGCCAACGATTCACTTAACTGCAAGCTTAACCAATCTTTTACCGCAAGTTGATCGCTCAGCCAAGCATCATCAATGGCATACTCCAATCCCTGAGAGAATGAATAACCTCCCACCGGCAGCGCTGCACTACTTAATTGCAGCAACCGAAGTAGTGCACTGTCAGTGGTGGTGATGGCCATGACTTGTTTCCTTAGGGCTGCTCTGATGGCCATGCTGTTGACTACCAGGTTTAAAATAGGCACCGGGTTCTGGAACAAAAACCGCTTGTTCGCTGCGCATTTCCAACCCCAGCTGCTGCAGCATATCTTCTAATACATGATCCGGTTTAATACGTAACCAGCGATCTCCTACTTGTAATTTCACATGGCGGTTGCCCAAGTGATAACAGGCCTTACTAAATTGTCCCCAGTCATCGGTGCGAGCGATAGTGACTTCTTCTACTGCACCGATCACCGACAAATTTTTACCACAATTGCTACGCAAAACTTCACCTATCAGCAGCGTATGGCCACGTTCCAAAAATACCCGCACCTCCGCTCCTGATGTGGCCTGGGCTTTAAAGCGGCCTTTTTCTCGTTGTAAATGATCCAATATAAGCTGGTCATCAATGCGATCCGCCATCTCTGCGGTGATACGTTCGTAGACTTCCCACATAATTATTCTCCGCAAAAAAACGATTAAAATAAGCTGTAAAGTTGCCCTAATGGTAAAATATCGGCAGGTTCGCAGGTCAGCAATACACCGTCAGCGTGCACCTCGTAAGTTTGCGCATCCACCGTGATGGTAGGCATCCAAGCATTATGAATCATGTCGCGCTTGGTGATGGTTCGTGTATTACGACAAGCCACCAGGTTTCGGCTTAACCCCAGGCTACCTGACAAACCATTATCAATCGCGGCTTGGCTAGTAAAGGTCACCGACGTCTTGCTGGGGGCCTGTCCAAAAGCACCAAACATCATACGATAATGCACCGGTTGTGGTGTTGGAATCGATGCATTCGGATCCCCCATCGGCGCTGCCGCAATAAACCCTCCTTTAATGATCAGTGACGGTTTTATGCCAAAAAAAGCCGGCCTCCATAATACCAAGTCAGCAAGTTTTCCCACTTCAATCGAACCCACTTCATGGTCGATACCATGAGTGATGGCGGGATTAATGGTGTACTTGGCGACGTAACGCCGTGCCCGCAAATTATCCATGCGTTCGTTATCTTCTGCTAAGGCACCACGCTGAACTTTCATCTTATGCGCGGTCTGCCAGGTTCGAGTGATCACTTCTCCCACTCGCCCCATCGCTTGAGAATCGGAAGCGATCATACTAAACGCACCTAGATCATGAAAAATATCTTCCGCCGCAATAGTTTCTTTACGAATCCTGGAATCCGCAAAGGCGACATCTTCCGGTATTGAGGCATCCAGGTGATGGCATACCATCAACATATCTAAATGTTCATCAATAGTGTTCTTTGTATAAGGCCGCGTCGGGTTGGTTGACGATGGCAATACATTCAGTTCTGCACAGGCTTTAATAATATCCGGCGCATGGCCACCACCGGCACCTTCGGTATGATAGGTATGAATCGCTCTGCCTTTAAACGCAGCCAAGGTATCATCGACAAAACCGGATTCGTTTAACGTGTCGGTATGAATAGCCACTTGCACATCAAATTGTTCTGCCACATTCAGACAGTTATCAATAGATGCCGGGGTAGTACCCCAATCTTCGTGTAATTTTAACCCGCAGGCGCCTGCCAACAACTGTTCTTCTAGTGCTATTGGCAAACTGGTATTGCCCTTGCCAAGAAAACCCAAGTTCATCGGCATTGAATCCGTGGCCTGTAACATCATGCCAATATTCCATGGCCCAGGTGTACAAGTTGTCGCCTTGGTACCCGTTGCCGGGCCAGTGCCACCACCGAGCATTGTGGTCACACCAGACATCAATGCTTCTTCAATTTGCTGCGGACAAATAAAATGAATATGTGCATCGATAGCACCCGCGGTCACTATCTGCCCCTCGCCTGCAATCACTTCGGTGCCTGGACCAATCAGTATGGTCACATTATCCTGAATGTCAGGGTTACCGGCCTTTCCGATACCCGAGATACGACCATCTTTAATACCAATGTCTGCTTTCACAATACCCCAATGATCAAGAATGAGCGCATTGGTAATCACCGTATCCACCGTCAAGACAGTACTTAATTGGCTTTGACCCTGACCATCACGGATAACTTTGCCACCGCCAAATTTAACTTCTTCGCCATAGGTGGTAAAATCTTTTTCTACTTCAATAATTAACGCAGTATCCCCCAGTCGAACACGATCACCAGTGGTAGGGCCAAACATAGCAGCATAGGATTGCCGATCAATAGTAGTCATGCTTCACCGCCTTGCTTGTCTAGTGCACCCATGATCTCTCCGCGAAAACCATAGATATTGCCCGTACCGGCATAAGCCACCAGCTCAACCTCTCGATCCTGGCCTGGCTCAAATCGTACCGCGGTACCCGACACAATATTGAGACGAAAACCACGGGTCTTTTCTCGATCAAACACCAACGCAGGATTAACCTCATAGAAATGGTAATGCGAGCCGATCTGCACTGGTCGGTCGCCACTATTTTCCACTCGTAATGTCACGGTTACGCGCCCCTCATTTAAGGTAATATCACCTTCTGCAACCAATATTTCTCCAGGAATCATCGCTTTGCTCCTTTCCTTTGTTCTTCAGGTATAGTTTTTAACTAATGGGATTGTGAACCGTAACTAACTTGGTGCCGTCGGGAAATGTCGCTTCTACTTGTACTTCATCAACCAAGTCGATAACACCCTCCATCACCTGATCGGCGCGCAAAATCTCCTTGCCATAACTCATCAACTCGGCAACGGTTTTTCCATCTCGCGCACCTTCAATAATTTCCATCGAGATGTATGCCACCGCTTCTGGATAATTTAACTTAACCCCTCTTGCTAAACGCCGCTCAGCTAATAGCGCCGCGGTAAAAACCAGTAGTTTGTCTTTTTCTCTCGGTAATAATTCCATGACGTTTCCTATTCGTTATCTTTTTTAATCAACCATTCTACTATCAGGTAGACCAAATCCTTGGGGCACAGGCTTTTCGTCCTAGTACAACAGGACGTAATACCTGCCACCAGGCGGTAAATAATTTACGTGATTGTTCAGCGCTGTTCCCCAAATAGCGACCCACAAAAAACTCACCTACTTTAGATATTGCTGCACGAAATTTAAGATTATCCTGCTGCTCACTTTGAAACAAATTCGCTTTATCACGCAACTCATCCATTAATATTTCAAGATCCTCACAACTACTGGATGAAACATGCGGCCCGACGATAAAGAAACCAGTAACCGTATCGCCTGCCATCCCAGAACGACCCTGCAACAACGCCATGCGATTGCTATCCGTAATGGCAAAACGATCGATAAATACTGGCTTGCCATCTTGCAATATTTGATAACGCTGTTGAAATGTTCCTCCGGTGAATAATTCACCACTGGCAGGCAATCCAAAACAATTGATTTCCCAGCCAATAAAATGACTGCCTGCGGCAAGATTTATACGGGTGTCTAATTCTACGCAGGCGCGGTTATAAACAATTGTTTCCAACGGGAACCACTCTACCTTGGCGTTTTTGCCAACATCTAACCTTACTTGTTGACGCTGCAATGGCTGCTCATTACGCGCACGATAGATTCGTGCGGCGCCAGGAGTTGTCACTAATGCGCCCGCACCCTCTTTGATTTCGATATCAATCTGTAGATTATCACCCGATACCAAACCACCCGGCGGGTGCAAAAGGTACAAATGTGCATGTTCGCACCCTTCTGGATAAAAGGGTTTTTGCACGTAAAGCGGGCCCTCATGGCGACAGCGACTTAAGCGTGTACCTCGCGGACTTTTCTCTAAACATAATGAAAGTGTTGCTAGCCAACTGCGATCAATCACTCTACCATCATCTGTAGCAAGGGTTGCTGTCATAATAAATCCGGCTTTCGATTAGATTTTTTTGCTAATAGATAATTTCACATTAAACATGACAATAGCAACAACTACGACCAATAATGCCAGCAGCCAAACCGAAGTATTATCCTGCCCATGAGGATGATCTCCGTGAGCAGATAACGAAGTACTGATACAAAAAGTCATGATAAGCAGCATTAACGCCGGGATTTTAACTTCTATGCGTTTAATAAGATCACTCATTACTCTTCTCATCCTAATCACCTTGTTTCTTTGGTATTAAACACTCGATAGGTGTAGTTATCAGCTATACCGCCAGATGTTTTGCAACTATCTCATCTGATAGCTCTGGCATCGCTCCCGATGCGACCACTCGACCTCGCTCCATCAAACAAAACTCCTTTCCTACTCGTCGTGCAAAGGGCAATTTTTGCTCAACTAAAACAATGGTCATATTATCTTCTTCATTCAACTGCATAATGACATCGCCAATCTGTTTTACAATATTGGGTTGTATGCCTTCATTTGGCTCATCCAGGATCAACACTTTAGGATCTATCACTAACGCCCGACCAATTGCCAGCTGTTGCTGCTGCCCACCTGACAGATCACCACCACGTCGATGCATCATATCTTTTAACACGGGGAATAAATCAAAAATCCGTTCTGGAATAACTTTTGATTTATCAGGGCGTGCGCCCAAACCAACACGCAGGTTTTCTTCTACTGTTAACATAGGAAAAATGTCACGACCTTGCGGAACATAACCAATCCCAGAACGCGCACGAGACTCTGCTGATTGACGGGTAAAGTCAGTGCCATCCAGCAGAATATTTCCGGATTTAATCGATAACAAACCCATCAGGCATTTTAACAAGGTGGTCTTACCGACGCCATTTCGTCCCATGATGCAGGTACGAGAACCCTCAGCTATGTCTAAATTCAAATCCCACAGAATTTGGGTTCCACCGTATAATTGATTTACATCTTTAATTGATATCAACTGGTTTCTCCCAAATACACTTCAATAACGGACTGATCATTTTGTATTTCACTCATAGTGCCTTCTGCTAACACTGAGCCTTGATGTAATACGGTAACGGTTTTGGCAATGCTGCGAACAAATTCCATATCATGCTCCACGACAATGACCGTGCGCTCCCCTGCCAGTGACGTTAGCAACTCTGCCGTTCGTTCTGTCTCTTGTCCCGTCATTCCTGCAACAGGTTCATCAACCAACATTAAACGCGGATCGGCAATCAGCAACATGCCAATTTCTAACCACTGTTTTTGACCATGAGACAACGCACCCGCCAACATGCGGCGATGTTCCTTTAATCCAATGATTTCCAACACTTCATCAATTCGATCAAGCTGCTGCCCTGACAAACGCGCAAACAACGTGGAAAGAATTCCCTTATGAGCTTTCATTGCTAACTCAAGATTTGAAAACACATTTTGTTGTTCAAATACCGTCGGCTTTTGAAATTTCCGACCAATACCCAACTCAGCAATCTCTGATTCTGACTTGCCTAATAGATCAATAGTCTGGCCAAAATACACCTCACCGGAGTCCGCTTGGGTTTTTCCAGTAATAATATCCATTAAGGTGGTTTTACCGGCGCCGTTAGCTCCAATCAAACAACGCAATTCACCGTCATTGACATATAGATTTAGATTATTAATCGCTTTAAAGCCATCAAAGCTAACCGACAAGCCTTCTACGTATAACAACACCTGATGAGATACATCGATATTAGGTGGTTGTTTTTCGATAAGAAACGGCCAGGTTTGATCACGGCGCATGGTTTCTTTTAACGGGCTTATTACAGGTTCTAGCACTCTATCAATAACAGCCATTATGCTTTTCCCTCGGCTTTTTTCTTGACTAAACCAATGATGCCTTGCGGCAACAATACGGTCACAGCAACAAACAGCCCACCTAAAGCAAACAACCATGCTTCTGGGAATATCGCAGTAAATCGCGTTTTTGCGTAATTAACTAACACCGCACCTAATACCGCACCATACAAGGTTCCGCGTCCACCAACGGCAACCCAAACAACAATTTCGATAGAATTAATTGGAGAAAATTCGCCAGGATTTATAATACCCACCTGCGGCACATACAACGCACCAGCAATTGCCGCCAACATAGCGGAATAGACAAATAACCCCAGTTTATAGTTTTCTGTTTTGTAGCCAAGAAAACGTGTTCTTGGTTCTTCATCTCTTATACCTACAATCACTCGTCCAAATTTGGAATTCATAATCCATTGACTGAGTAAGTAGGCTGCACCTAATATCACAGCGGTAGTTACAAATAACGCAACTCTTGTGGTATCAGATTGCAAACTGGCGCCCAACAAATCTTTAAAATCCGTTAGGCCGTTATTGCCACCAAAGCCCATCTCAT
>NVVG01000064.1 GCA_002402125.1 Moraxellaceae bacterium | reverse complement strand
GTCCTGTGCGTTCATGGCAATGAAGATACCGCGGCCAATAATGAGAAAATATAATATTAATAATGAACAGATGCCTAACAAGCCAAATTCTTCAGCTAGAACAGCAATAATAAAATCAGTATGGCTTTCTGGTAGGAAATCCAGGTGCGCCTGGGTGCCATTGAGCCAACCCTTGCCGCTAATGCCCCCCGAACCGATAGCAGTTTTAGATTGAATGATATTCCAGCCAGTCCCCCAGGGGTCACTTTCAGGGTTGAGAAAGGTAAGTACCCGTTGTTTTTGGTAGTCAAGCATCAAAAACCAGGCGCCAATTGCAATGGGAAGCATGCTTAGCGCAAAACCTGCGATGACTCGCCAGCGTAACCCGGCTAGAAAAAGCGCAAAAATGCCGGAGCTGGCAATCAATAATGATGTGCCTAAATCGGGTTGTTTTGCGATGAGTAAGGTGGGCACAAGAATCAATATGGCTGAAGCTAAGACGGGTTTCCATTGTGGCGGCAAGGCGCGTTCTGTCAAATACCACGACACCATCATGGGGACGATGAGTTTCATGACCTCTGATGGCTGAAAGCGAATGCCTCCGGGTAACGGTAACCAGCGTTGTGCGCCTTTCGCTTGGGTACCAAGGGCCAGTACGCCAATGAGTAAACCAATACCAATGCCAAATAACCATGGGCTCCAGCGTTGATAGCTGCGAGGGGAGATTTGCGCCATCACCATCATAACAACCAAACCAATAACGATGCGTACAAACTGTCGCCTAACGGTATCTATATCTTCACCGCTGGCGCTGTATAGGACAAACAGCCCAACGGTCAACAAAATGAGTAAACCACCCAGTAATGGAGAATCTAGGTGAATTGATCGCAGTAAACTGGTGCGTCGGGTAACCGGTGAACCGTAACTGCGAAATTGGCGGGTGAAATCGTTTTTACTCATGGCGTTGTGTATTCGCAGAGCTGGGTTGAGAATGGCGTTGTGAGTTTAACTGAATGCTGCCTAATTGCGGCAAAATATATGCATCCATCATGGCTCGGGCCACGGGGCCTGCATTGGTGCCGCCACCACCGCCATTTTCAACAATAACAGCCACTGCTATTATTGGGTCGTCAACGGGAGCAAAGGCAATAAATAATGCGTGATCCCTGTTCCACTCGGAGATTTTGCTCTCGTCGTATTTCTCATCCTGTTTGATGGTAAATACCTGTGCTGTGCCGGATTTCCCCGCCATCGTATATTTTAGCCCTTTGGATAGCTTGTGAGCGGTGCCGCGAGGATTGTGTACGACCTTGACCATGGCGGCGATGATTTTTTTCCAGTTCTCTGGATCATTCAGTATGATGTCGTTATTTTTCTTGGGGGTAGGCAGATGCGTAACGACGCCATCGCTTTCAATTGAACGAACCATTCTAGGTGCGATCATTTTGCCTCGGTTGGCAAGGATGGCTGTGCTTACGGCTAACTGTAAGGGGGTGGCTAACATAAAACCTTGTCCGATGCCTGAAATTAAGGTTTCACCAGGGTACCATGGTAGACTCTTGGTGGCTTTTTTCCAAAATCGAGAAGGAAGTATGCCGGGCTTTTCGCTAATTAGGTCAATATGAGTACGTGTTCCAAAACCAAAGGGGGCCATAAAGTCATGAATGTTATCGATGCCAAGTTTATGGGCTAATGCATAAAAATAGGTATCGCAAGAGCGCATGATCGCCTTATCCAGATTGACCATGCCGTGGCCATATTTCTTCCAGTCGCGATACAGGTGATCATCGTTTTCAAGTTTAAACCAACCAGGGTCGTAGATGGTATGCTCCCAGGAGGTGGCGCCTTTCTCAATTCCTGCAAGACCAATGATAGGTTTGATGGTCGAGCCGGGAGGGTATTGGCCCTGGATGCCGCGATTAAATAGCGGCCGTGACCGGGAATCCCGAAGATCGTTATAAGACTTATAATCAATGCCGGTTACAAATAAGTTGGCGTCAAATGCGGGCATGCTGAGGAAGGCGAGAACGCCACCGGTTTTTGGGTCAATCGCGATGGCTGCGCCACGACGCCCCGCTAGTGATTGAATGGCAGCTTGTTGCGTGGGCCAATCTAAATACAGGTGAAGGTTGTCTCCTGGAGTGGGGGATTCTCGATCCAGGATGCGAGTGATTCTACCTTTCGCATCGGTCTCGACAGTTTGGTACCCTACCTTGCCGTGCAGTTGGTCCTCATAAAAACGCTCAATGCCAGTTTTGCCGATGTGTTCTGTGGCGCTGTAGTTGTTGGTATTGACCTTTTTTAATTCGCGTTGGTTGATCCGACCAACATAACCGATGGTATGGGCTAGGGCGTCTTTGTGAGGATAGCTGCGAACCAATGAGGCCTCAATGCTGACACTGGGCATTTTATGCAGATTCACTGCCAGCTGGGCAATTTCTTTTTCATTGAGACGGTAGCGTAGGGGCACTGCGCTATAGGGGCGGCGGCGTTGGGCTAAGCGTTTTTTAAAGCGCTTTTTGGTGTCTTGCGTAATTGTGATGAGTTTGCCAATGTTGGCGATGGTTTGGTTGATGTCGGCTGAGCGTTCTTTGATAATGCTGACAGAATAGGTGGGTTGATTGTCGGCGAGTAGCACGCCATTGCGATCAAACACGAGTCCTCGGTTCGGCGCGATAGGTTCTTTGCTAATGCGGTTGTTCTCGGCCTTGGTGCGATAGGTGTCGTGTTGATAGACTTGTAAATAAAACAATCTTGAAATTAACAGCAGCATTGCGAAAAACACGATGGCTGCGGATGTTAACGCGCGCCGTTTGAATATGCGAGTTTCGAGATAATGGTCTTTAAAGGTTGATGGCTTAGTCATAGAGAACTTATCATCGATGGTAGGGGTGACCTTGAATGACACTCCAGCAACGGTAAAGTTGCTCGGCAAGTATAACGCGAACCAAAGGGTGAGGTAGGGTTAAATCCGATAGAGACCATTTTTCATCGGCCCGTTGCAAGCAACTTGGCGATAAACCTTCAGGGCCGCCGATGAATAGTGAGATATGCTGGCCCTGAGGTAGTAATTCTTGCAGACGACTCGCCATCGAATCTGTGGTATAGCGTTTACCTTTTACGTCTAACGCAATCACTCGGTCATTGCTGCCTATGGCGGCAAGCATTTGCTCTCCCTCTTTTTCGGTGATGCGTACGAGGTCAGCATTTTTTCCGCGCTTGCCCGCTGGTATTTCCTGTAGTTCAAGAACAATGTCTTGATTGAGGCGCTTTTGATATTCCTTAAAGCCCTCGTTCACCCAGCTTGGCATCTTGGTGCCAACCGCGATCAGTTTAATTCGCATGTTTTAAATGCTGCCTATGACGGAGTTGGTTGAGAAAAAGGTTGAGAAAAAGACAGTTATACGCTTCCGTCATCTGGATTTTTTTTGCCGTCCGGTGTCATCGTCCAGAGGCTTTCAAGGTCGTAAAATGCACGTGTATCGGGGGTCATGATATGAACAATGACATCAAACATGTCGACTAATACCCAGTCAGAACCTGGCTCGCCTTCCATCGAGGCTTTTATTCCGGCTTTTTTTGCGTCGATATAGACGCTTTCTGCCACTGCGCTAATATGCCGTTTTGAGGTGCCGCTGGCCACAATCATATAGTCAGCCATGCTGGTTAACGGCTTTACATCTAAAACCACGATGTCTTTTGCTTTTAATCCCTCTAGTGAGGTTATTGCGCTTTGTTTAATTTGTTCGATTGTCTTTGTCATTCGTTGCTAACCTGTTATTTGTCGGAAAAGGTTGTATTCTTCTGCCAGCCGTAAAGTTGTTGTTGCTTAATGTATTGCCATACGGGCTCGGGTAATAGAAATCGAGGTTCAAAACCTTGATCAATATTGTCCCTTAATTGTGTTGCAGAAATATCCAATGCGGTAGTGTTATGTACATGTATCTTGCCTGCTGGGGAGGCCAGCAAATCCTTTGGCTGTGCTGCCCGATGTTGTTGAAGGAGCTGAAACTCGTCGGAATGCTCTTCTGGGGGTGAGGATCCTGGACGGTGTGATACCCACAGATGGCACAAGTTTAGTATGTCTTGCCAGCGGTGCCAGCGGCAAAACATGCGAAATGCATCCATTCCCATAATAAACACTAAGGGGGAATCTGGTGAAATATGTTCACGTAGATGGCTCAATGTTTCTATGGAATAGGAATTCGTTTGTTTTTCTATCTCCCAGTCGTTGACGTGAAAAGACGTCGTGTCGGCACAGGCTAACCGAGCCATCTCCAGTCGATGCTGCGCATTGCTGCTTGGGGTGTCTCGATGGGGAGGCAGGTGGCAAGGCATTATCTCCGTTTGGCTAAGTCCCAACAGAGAGTGTGCTTCCCAAGCAAGCCGCAAGTGGCCAAGATGGATTGGATCAAATGTCCCTCCCATTAGACCAATGGCAGGTTTTTTTACCGCTTGCTGTGTCACCAGTTTTGCCTGTCTACGCCGGTTAATTTAATTGTTGCTGGTATGCGTGAGGTATTAGGTTCGGATATGCCCGTCACCTAATACAATGTATTTTTGGGTGGTTAACCCTTCTAAGCCTACTGGACCTCTAGCGTGCAACTTATCGGTAGAGATACCAATCTCAGCCCCCAGGCCATATTCAAAACCATCGGCAAACCGGGTTGAAGCGTTAACCATGACCGAACTCGAATCGACTTCTCGTAAAAAACGTTGGGCGAGGCTGTAGTTTTCGGTGACGATGGTTTCGGTGTGTTCGGAGCTGTATTGGTTGATATGATCCATCGCCTCATCAATATCTGCGACGACTTTAATGGCCAGGATCGGTGCAAGATATTCGGTGCCCCAATCTTCTTCTGTAGCGGGGATAGCATCACTAATGATGGCGCAGGTTTTTGCACAACCCCGTAGCTCAACCGCTTTTGCGCGGTATTGCTCAGCCAGTAAAGGCAATAATTCTGCGGCGATTGGCTCAGCGATTAACAGGGTTTCCATGGTGTTGCAGGTGCCATAGCGCTGGGTTTTTGCGTTAATGGCAATGTTGATGGCTTTTTCTTTATCTGCTGCGCTATCAATGTATACATGACAGTTGCCGTCTAAATGTTTGATGACCGGAACCTTGGCATCGTTGCTAATGCGTTCGATGAGGCCTTTGCCGCCACGAGGTATAATGACATCGACATATTCAGGCATGGTGATGAGTTCACCCACCGCTGCGCGATCGGTGGTTTCAATAATTTGAACAACGCCTTTTGGTAAGCCTGCTTTCTCGAGCCCTTGATTGATACATATTGCAATAGCTTGGTTAGAATTGATGGCTTCAGAGCCACCGCGCAAGATGGTCGCATTGCCCGATTTAAGGCACAAGCTTGCTGCTTCAACGGTAACGTTGGGGCGAGACTCGTAAATGATGCCAACAACACCCAAAGGTACGCGCATCTTACCTACTTGGATGCCGCTTGGTTGGTAGGTTAGATCGGTAATGGTGCCAACAGGATCAGGCAATTTTGCCACCTGATGTAAACCTTCAATCATACCGTTGATGCCGGCAGGGGTAAGCTCAAGGCGGTCAAGCAATGCAGGCTCTAAACCATTCTTGCGACCGCTCTCGAGATCAAGGTGGTTTGCCGCAATCAGGGCATCGCGAGAGGCATCGATGGCATCTGCCATGGCCAAAAGTGCGGTGTTTTTAATGCCAGTACCGGTTTTGCCGATGACTCGTGATGCCACGCGGGCTTGTTGGCCAACATCGGCCATATACGCTTTAACGTCCATTCCTAAATGCCTTTACAAGATCTTGCGTCGGGAGGTTCCCAGAAAAGGCCAATTATACCTGTTTTAGGAGGCTGGCGTCATGCCCTGTCGTGGTTTCTCTTGGGAGATGCGAGATTCTACGACACGAATCAGCGATTCGCTTCGAGTTTGGGGGATGTCGAGGCTTGCGTAATAGTCTTCGGGGTGGTGTACCCTGGTTTCTGCGAACCCACAGGCCTGGAAACCATCAACTATTTCTTGATCTGAGCCGTAATGCAGGTTGACGTTGGCGCGCACGACACCTCTCATGAATAGCTCGGCTAATCGGGCGTATTTGTAGGATGATTCATGTTGCAGTCTAGGTACGAGATCAGTCATATACCAAGCACTAGGAAATTGATTGGTTAGCTGTTGGATCTTTTTCCAGACGTTCGAAATGGTCTGGAGATCAAAGTAGTTGACCAAACCTTCGGTGATGATGATAGTTGGTTTAGAKTTGTCGAGGTAGGTGTCTATTACGTAATCYAAACCAGAAGGCCCGCCAGWTTCAAAAAAATTGCAGGTAACGACTTTGTAATTGGGGGACAGKGCRTTTTCTTTGCGGAGCAGTTTGTGTTTTCTGGACGCCATATCGGGAAGGTCGGCTTCAACATAATGCAGATGGGGGAACTCTTTGCTAAAGGTATGGCCTCTAGGCGATAAGCCACTAGCAATTTCTAATATTTGGCATACACCTTCGGTTTCGATCAGCTGTCGAATTCGGTGGTCCATGATGACGTGTCGTTGTAACAATAGRTCGCGTATATTTACACCTACTAATTTCTCAGCGAAAAACTCAACAGGTTTTAATATTTGATACATCAGTTTGCTGGTCGGGGAGGTAAGGAATTTAGCGGACAATCCATGCTCGTACCAAATTTGTCCCGTATATAGTGCGGTGATACTGATGCTGGATGAATCCATTTTGGTACCTTTGGCTGTTTAGCTTATGCATTTTTCTTGATTATGTGGTTAAAAATATCATAACTAAGGCTACTTGTATCAACTATATCCTAGGGATACCATGATTTTAGTGTTACGTGAATTGTGTGCTCGCTTTTGGAGGCGTTATGATTAATTTAATCGACAAAGATATTGGTCCTGACGAGGAGATGTTGGTAGACAATGATGAAACGAATGATGAAGTAATCGTTGCGCAAGAAGGTCAGGAAATTAATGAGCCCGATGATGTCGAGCCATTGGTTCAATCGTTGTGGCAGCGATCGGTGGCTGGGGCTCAAAGGACATGGCTTGTTACTGTAGGTGTTGTGGTGTTAATTCAGCAGGCAGTGCAGGCTGGCTACCGACGTTTTAATCAAGATAAGGAGAAGCAAGCGTTAGCTTCGGATGCGAGTGTTACGCAGAGTCTATCTGAGCGCGCACAATCAGAGGACATGCTGTCGGAGGACGCTCTATCTGAGGACGCTCTATCTGAGGACAAGGCTGAACCGAGAGAAAGATTCACCTTGGGCTTTTTTAAACGCATGACATTGCAGGGCGCGTTGTTAGAATCTCCGTTAATTAGGGAGGAGTTTGGTACCACAAATGAAAGTGGAGATAGGAATTCGGTGGTTATCTTGGCGACTAAGGCCTATATCAACACGCGTCAGTTCTTAAGAGGCGCTACCGTATCCGCTGGGGATAGACTAATTGAGCTGACTCAGGATGCATTTGAAATTGGTGAGCAGTATGTGCAGGAAAGTGAAAGTATTCGAAGCCGCCTAGGAGAAATAGATACCAGTGGTTTTTATGCAGGTACGGTTAAATTACGACAGAAGCTGTGGCATTCACTTGGGCTGGTGGACAGTCAAGATATTGAGGTATTGCAACATCAAATTAACACCTTGGTAGGCCCTGAGAATGAACAGGAGTTTCAGCCATTATCCGCTATTGCATCAAGTGATAGGCGTCACCGAGATAGGCGGAGTGTAAACATGACCGTTGTCTACAATAGAAGGCAAATGGAACGTCGGGCCGCCTAATTAAGCTAAGTTATATCAAGTTGAGCTATATCAAGTTGAGCTATATATACGTTGCGTCTAATAGCGGCGGGCTAGAATTTTGACAGTAAGCGTCTTAACAGGCCTTTGTCGGTGTCACGAAAGCGAAAACGTTTTAACGTTTCTAATTCGTTTTCTAGTGCGTCGCTGATGAGTTTTCTGACTTGCCACTGCACTTCTAAATCATCTTCCTTTCCTTTGAATGGTGTTGTGTCAATGGGCTTTCCAAAAGAAAAGTAAAATCGTTCAGGACGCGGAATCATCGTCGGCCCAAGCCCTTTTGCCAGTGGCATAATAGTATCGCCATTACGCAATTGCTTATTGATGGTCTTATTTTTTAATAGCCACTTGCCGACGCGTGATTCTTTAAAGTCGTAGGCGTCGAATAATATGTCGTAGGCATCATCGGCACCTAGCGATGCGATAGGCGTTATTGGGTATCCATGCTTAATTGCCATATAGGCAAATCCTGTACGCGTTTTCCAGGTGAGCTTGTACTTTTCTCCCTTGCGTTTGGCAACTTCCCGAGCCCCACCAGGATAGACAAGCAATGTTTCTCCAGCAGCCATTAATCGAGAACAGTTTTTGCGATTGCCCACTACGACGCCGCCGCTAAACAGGAAGTTTCTCCACAGAGGCATCTTAAAGTGCAGTTCATCTGCAAGGCCTCGAATCATTACGCCTCTACTTCTATAGGCTTCAGCAAGTATGAATTGCACATCTAAAGCACCATAAATGGTATGGTTGCCGACGAGCAATGTCGGTCGATCTTTACTGATGTTTTCAAGGCCGAAGAACAGAGGGTTAAAATAGGCTTCGGATAATCTTGTGAATGCGTTTACCGTCTCTAGGGGAGGGGGCGTGAAATCTAATACATCTTTATCGATTGGATTCATAGTGATAGAAAATCGCTGAAATAACGGTGTTTTAYCGGAATAYTAGGAAAGGCTTTCTTGCGTAATAACTTTTTCATTAAGGGAGACAATGTTCTGAGCCATGCTTTCCATTAAATTCATACAAATATTGGGGTGTGTTTTCATTAGGGTGGAAAATTGTGCTTTAGGAACAACAAGAGCCATACAAGTAGAACTAGCAACCACGGTTGCCGTGCGAGGACTGTTAGTTAGCAATGCTAAAGCACCAAAGATTTCATTCTCAGCGACGTCATTGACTTTGATACCGTTGACGATGACTTCCGCACTGCCCTCAACGATTGAATAGACACAGTCAGCTTTGGTGCCCTGTTCGATAATAACATCCCCTTCTTTGTAATGAACAAAACCCAGGGAGGCTTTATCAATTCCGTGTGTAACAAGGCCTATGATACAGGTTCGACGTTTTCCGTCCTCGATGAGATATTCGCTCCAGATTCTTGCCAGCGATGCGGTGTTGGTTATCTTTTCAATGAGCTCAGCTTTGTTATAGCGGCGTACTGACAGTGGGTCAGTGGAGTACAGGCGAGAAGATTCAGGGTCATCTGTTTGGTCAAATCCGATTAGATCCCCTGTGTCATAGTGAAATAGAATGGCGTTTTCCTGCTCGTGAGCGACAGAACCTTCGATAATGACGTAAATGGAATCGCTGTTGGGTTGATTGGCATAGAAATCATCCATTAAGTCGTAAGATATATCGTTAAAAGCAAGGTTGTTGGCGTCGTCGTGAGATAATAATTGCTTTAGCAAGTCTTTACATTGAACGTCAATGTTCTCAAATACTTCATTGTAATCAGTCTCGATAAACATAAAATAACCTTGCGTATAAGGGGGCTGTTGGTGATTAGTATGCCTTATTTGAAAAGACCAAGTAGTGTTTTATAGGTAAAGTGTAGACAATTACCAAAAAATTGAAAATACCCCCCCTAACTAGGTTAGAGGCGGGTTTTCCTGGCTACCTTTATAATAGCGCTTCCTTCAATAACGATTGGTGTTGATCTTTGGCGAGTCGAGGCCCAAATTGAGAGACTACTTGAGCGGCTGCTTTACTGGCAAATTTGCCTGCAGTAGGGAAGTCATGACCGTGAGAGAGGGCGAATAGAAATGCTCCTGCAAACATGTCCCCTGCGCCGTTAGAATCAACGGCTGTAATGGGGTTTGCAGCGATATTATGCTCGGTATTGCCATCAAATACGATGGCCCCTTCGCTGCCTAAGGTGATTGCAAAGGTTTTGCACACAGTTTTAATTTTGTCGATTGCGGTGGTTAATAGGTCGGTTTCTGCCCAGGTAAGGGCTTCTTGTTCATTACAAAACAATAGATCAACACCATCGCCGAGCATTTCATTTAAACCGTCTTTGAAGAAGCTAACCATGTTAGGGTCGGAAAAAGTTAGAGCGGTTTTAACATTACTTGCTTCGGCAATTTGGCGGGCTTTAATCGCAGCATTTTTTCCACTGTCCGAGGTGACAAGGTAGCCTTCCAAATAAACATATTGTGATTGTTGAATGGCATTCTCATCGAGCTCCTTTTCTGAAACAGTTTCAGATATGCCAAGGAAGGTATGCATGGTTCGTTCTGCATCTGGCGTGACCATAACAATACACTTGCCGCTCACTCCTTCTTCGCGTTCAGCATGAAGGTTGGTGTCAACGCCTGCAGCGGTAAGGTCCCGTACGTAAAAATCACCTGTTTCATCATTGGCCACTTTACAGGAGTAATATGCGCTGCCACCAAAATGATTAACGGCAATAATAGTGTTCGCCGCTGAACCACCACTGGCTTTTTTACCATCATGATCCTGTAGTGCTTGATAGAGTGCGTGTTGCTGAGTTTCATCAACTAGCGTCATAACTCCTTTGTCGATGTTTCGAGTGGCTAAAAATTCATCAGCAATGGTGAATTCCATATCAACGAGAGCATTTCCGATGGCATAGACATGGTACTTGGTCATAAATTGTCCTTGGCGAGTCATTAGATTGAGCAAATAGTAAAGGAAGTATCAAGGCTGTCATTGTATGTGAAAATACAATTTTGTCACTACATCAGCGAATGAAAGCACGTATACTGCTCTCGGATGCTTTGTATGAAAATAGTCCGGTAATAAAATGCGGTAATAATAGTGCGTTAAAAAAGCGTAATGAAACAGTGTTATAAGATTAACACCGTAAATATTTCTTCTAGACGATGTAGGGTGTATTTGTTCTGTGGTTCGCACAAGTGATAATTCAAAAGATAAAAAGCCAAAAAAACCGCAGGGCACTGCCGCAAGCAGCAAAAAAAAACCGGTAAAAAAAGCAGTAGCGACCAAGAAGAAAAATCCAGCAGGAAAAACTACTAGCAAAAGTCCCACTCGTAAAAAGCCTGGGGCTAATGAATCTAATGCCAAGGGGTCGAGGAGACCCGCTTCAGCAAGTGCCTCTACTAAGGGTGCCGCAGTTAAGAAAGCCGCGTCTAAAAAAAATACACCGAAAAAAACGGCTCCCAAGAAAGTGATCTCCAAGAGCGCCAAGTCTCAGAAATCCAAACCGAAAAAAACCACATCGAAGAAGGCTGCGCCTAGCATTCCCTCCTCATCGAAAGGCAATGGGCGGCTCTATCTCCGTTTGTTTATGGTGCTGATGGTCATCGTGAGTATTGTGGTGATTTATACCGATGCCATAATTACATCTAAATTTGATGGTAAGCGTTGGTCTATTCCTGCCAAAGTATATAGCCGAGCGTTGGAACTATTTGATGGGGCGGAATTATCGACTGATCAATTACGGCGAGAGCTACAATGGCTAAATTATCGAGAGAGTTTTGGTACGGTGAAACGCGGCAGTTTTCGGCAGCGGGGCGATAGCTTTGAAATCTGGTCACGGGGCTTTGATTTTTGGGACGGTCGAGAACAAGCCCATTCGATTTCACTAACGATTCGCCAGAATACAGTACGGGATGTAGTGGTTGATGGTCGTCGTAATGACGTTGTTCGTTTAGAGCCGGTAGCCATCGGGGGTATTTATCCGGCACACAATGAAGATCGTGTGCTGGTATCTTTTGATCAAGTACCGCCGAAATTGGTGCATGCATTGCTAGCGGTAGAGGATCGTGATTTTTATGACCACTGGGGAGTGTCACTTCGAGGCATTGCACGAGCCTTATGGGCGAATGTAAAAAAAGGTGCTGTCACACAGGGCGGTAGCACGTTAACGCAGCAATTGGTGAAGAATTTTTATCTTACCAGTGAGCGAACGTTAACGCGTAAAGTCAGCGAAGCGTTAATGTCAATAATGTTAGAGCTGCATTACGAAAAAGACGTTATCATAGAAGCTTATATGAACGAAGTGTATCTTGGTCAGGCCGGCAAACGTGCTATTCATGGATTTGGTTTGGCCAGTTTATTCTATTTTGGCCAGCCCTTAGTTGAACTCGAACTGCATCAGTTAGCGTTACTTGTAGGTTTGGTGAAAGGTGCTTCTTGGTACGATCCAAGACGTAACCCGCAGCGGGCTTTGGATCGGCGTAATCAGGTCTTGAAGTTAATGCAAGAACAAGGTTATATCGGTGATGTGGAACGGAAAAAAGAGACTGCGCGACCGTTAGCGGTGATCAAAAAACCTGTTTATGATGATGAGAAATACCCGGCGTTTCTTGACCTGGTGAAGCGTCAGTTGTATCGAGACTATCGTGATGAAGATTTAAAAAGTGAGGGTTTGAGGATATTTACTACGTTGGATCCAGGTGTGCAGGAAGCCTTGGAGCGTAGTTTTGCCAAATCGTTTGCAGAGATAGATCGGCAATATGGCAAGCAACAACATCGTAATCAAACCGTRCCGTTACAAGGCGCGGGGATTTTTACGCACTCKAATACTGGGGAGGTGGTGGCCGTGGTGGGAGATCGGCGGATCCGGTATAGTGGTTTTAATCGTGCGCTTGATGCCTATCGGCCGATAGGATCGTTGATGAARCCAGCGGTATACCTTTCMGCAYTGGARCAGGGCTACCATTTAGGTTCTTTGTTGGATGACACATCAGTAACCATACCATTGCCGAACGGAGATCAATGGTCACCCAAAAACTTTGATAAAGAGTCTCATGGGCTGYTGCCTTTACAAGTCGCATTAACCCACTCATATAATCAAGCAACAGTGCGTTTGGCGATGGACRTTGGTATAAACCGGGTTATTAATGTGGCGCAGCGTTTAGGTGTAACCAAGACTCTGCCMGAGGTGCCGGCRCTATCATTGGGTGCGGTGAGTTTGTCGCCTTATGAGGTGACAGAAATGTATCAAACCTTCGCAGCGGGAGGTTTTAATACGCCACTAAAAACCATTCGTTTTGTGTTAGATAATCAAGGCAAACCTCTGCAACGATATGAGATTGATGTGGAGCAGCGATTTGATCCTGGTGATATGTTTGTATTGAATAACGCACTGCAAGAAACAATGGTGACAGGAACCGGTAAGAGTGTCGTTAATTGGCTACCAAAAACCTTGGCTCTGGCGGGCAAGACGGGCACTAGCGATGACCAGCGAGATAGTTGGTTCGCCGGTTATTCTGGGAACTATCTTGGGGTTGTATGGTTAGGTTACGATGACAACTTGCCGACACCATTAACCGGTGGTACAGGTGCTTTGCCTGTTTGGGCGCAAACCTTGTCATCATTGGCCGTTGTCTCTTTAGATATGCCGAAACCTGCGAATGTGGAGTGGGTGTGGCTGGATGCTGAAGAAAAAGCCCGAAGCCAATCCCATTGTGATAGTGCGATATTTATTCCCATGGTGATTGATACCATCCCCGATAAACAAGCCGAGTGTGGGCAAGCGGGGCGAGTAATTAATTGGTTTAATCAATGGTTTGGAGAATAAGCATTTGAAACGATACCAGAGTATAGCAATGTGGTGGCCAACTATCGATCTCATCAGAGGTTTTGTCATCGTTGTCAGTCTATTGATGGCGGGTTGTAGTACGACGTCTATTTTTGATTCGCTATCCACGGAAAGAGAGCGGCAAGGCATTGAAACAGGTTTGGTGGCGGTTGATAAGCTGATTGTTAAAGGTGATCAGCAACGGCGAGATGGCAAGCTAGCGGAGGCCTCGGCTACGTTAGGTCGGGCATTGCGGTTGGCTCCTCGGTCTCCAGAAGTATATGTTGCATTAGCGCGAGTTAAGTTAGATGCGGGTCAATATGCATCTGCGAAACAGTTTGCGCAAAAAGCCATGACATTATTGCCTGCGCAATCTCATTGGAAGATAGATCGGACTCGCTCGGAAGCCCAGTGGGTGATTAATGAGGTGGCAAAGCATCAGTAATGGCTATTGTCGCTTGGTTAACGATGAGAAATATCGGAGTATTTTCCCAAAATGCTTATTTTGTCGTTGTCTATATTAGAACCTCTATCTTAGAACTCCTCTCTTGGAGATTTTGACTTAGAGCTATTCTCCTAAATCAGGATCGCCCAAATGACAGGACAACGGAATGCTCCCAGCCAATGCAACCAAGTTTACTTTTGAGCTGATCGGTCTAGAAGACTCATTACGTGTGATCGCATTTGCTGGAGAAGAAATAATTTCCCAGCCTTATCGTTTTATCATCGATATTGTTTCTGAGAATTTTAACCTCACCCATCAACAATTTATGGAAAAATCGGCAGTATTGACGCTAGTTGATGATGGAGGCGATAACCGGCTGGTACATGGCAATGTTGTTCAATTTTGTCAGCTAGGACATGGCGACCGGTTCGCAAGTTATCGGTTAGTTCTGGTCCCCATGTGCCAGTTTATGACGTTTAAAGAGAACTTTCGAACGTTTCAGCAGCTGTCGGCCCCTGATATTGTTAAGCAGGTGCTGAGTGAGTCGGCTATTGWTGGAAGTAATGTRAAATTCTYACTGTCTAACAGCTATCCAAAGCGAWCTTACTGTGTGCAATACGGYGARACGGATTTGGCGTTTGTTGAAAGAATAATGAGCGAGGAAGGGCTGTTCTATTTCTTTGAACATTACCTGGATCATCACTGTATGGTGATCGGAGATAGAAACGCTCTATTTGGACCAGTGCCAGGACAATCCAAGATCCAGTTCCATGAAAAAACGGGCATGGTGCAAACATCTGAGAGCATCTATAGCTTTATTCACAGCACTAAATCACCGAAAGCGAACAATCTTCATAGTGTAACGATTGGAGACTATACGGCTAAGAACACCCAGCTGGACCTAGCTCATCAAGTTAATCCAGAAGGAGCGTTAGAGCATTATCGTTTTCCTGGTTATTTTGAAACACCAGATGAAGCCAAACATTATGCGCAGATTCACTTTGAGGCTGCATCTGTTGACAATGTTACCGGAGAAGGTCAAACACAATGTGTACGCTTGCTGCCCGGAAAAATACTGGAAATGAAGCAGCACAATATCGCAGCGTTTAATCGCAGGTATTTGTTGACGCAGGTTGTGCATGAAGGAGTGCAACCACAGTCGTTAGAAGAAGGCAGTACAAATCAGGGTACAGAATACCAAGCAACGTTTTTTACCATGCCAAATGAAACGCCATTTCGGGTGCCGATTATTGACAAGCCTAACGCATGCGGCCATCAAACCGCATTAGTGGTGGGGCCGGTAGGAGAAGAGATCTATACCGACAGCATGGGGCGTATCAAAGTACAGTTTCACTGGGATCGTCAAGGACGAAAGGATGATCGAAGTAGTTTGTGGATTCGGGTTGCACAAGGTTTTGCGGGTAATGGCTATGGCAGTATCGTAGTTCCACGCGTTGGCCAAGAAGTTGTTGTGCAATTTGAATACGGTAACCCGGACCGACCCATAGTGACAGGCTGCACTAATAATACGAGCAGCCCACATTCTGAGAAGCTGCCATTCAATAAAACCCGGTCGGTATTTAGAAGTAACAGCTCACCTGGTGGTGATGGTCATAATGAATTGCGTATAGAAGATAAAAAAGGCAAAGAACAAATTTATCTGCATGCAGAAAAGGACCTGGATATGCGCATTAAAAATGACGTAAAAATTCAAGTCCAAAAAGATCATCATCATATTGTGTCGAATCAGCAAAACGAGAGTACAGGAAAAGACAAACATCTATCGGTAGGTGGTAACCGCAATGCCAAAGTAGACGGTTCACTGTCTATCAATGTCAGCAAGGATATGCACCAAAAAAGCGGTAATAATCATGTACAACAAGCGCAACAAACGCACTTGAAAGCAGCCAGTCAATTGGTTATCGACGGCGGCATGAGTATGACCATTAAAGGAGGGGCTGGAACGCTATTTTTAAGCCCTGCGGGTGTGTCAATAACAGGCCCCATGGTGAGAATTAACTCCGGTGGCGGCGGTGGTGGTGCGCAGTCCGCTTCACCCCAAAAAACCGTAAATCCGACGCTGCCGGTAAACGATAAACCCGGACGTATTGCGAAACCTGGGGGAATGACTGTTATCGGAGGTGCAAATAAAATTGTTACTGATAACCGTAAGGGGGCCAAGATTACATTGTTATCAGATGGGGCGAATAGTTCACCAGGGGATAGCAGTGATGCAACTCAGTTAGTCGGTGACCCGCTACTCGCAACACCAGAAAAGCAACAATCAAAAGAAAAAGACTGGATTAAACTTAATCTATTTTGGGACGATAAACATAAAACGCCGGTAAAACAGCAACCTTACAAACTTTATCTCGCCGATGGCAGCATCAGAGAAGGGGAGTTGGATGATAAGGGTGTGGCATTTGAAGAGCAATTGCCGAAAGGTACGGTAAAAATTGAATATATTTCTCGTGCAGAGGAAGAAGCCTCATTAGAACGTTTGCGAAACCAATTACACACCACGCTGAAGAATATTGTTGCAGATGCTCAGATGAGTACCGATGCGCAGAATTCTGTGGCTGATAGTATGTCTGCATTTGAAATGGGATTGGTCTATGTCGGCTCTGCCATGATGGGCGGTTGGGACATGGTAACGGACTTAGCTTCGTTTGTGAGTGCGGTGGGTAAAGGTCTATACCAAGCCAATATGGCGTATCTGGATTTGGTCGAAGACATACTGACAGGCGATGTGCGTGAAATACAGCGTAAATATGAAGCGGCTGAAAAGGCCGGGGCAGCTGCCTACGATATCGGTGGTGATGTATCAGAAGCCATTAATCTGCTTATTGCCGATGTAAAAACATGGGATATGTTAACGGATTTTCCTGGTGATTATTGGGATGCAATATCTGGAGTTGATGCAACTAGAAAAGCCGCCCCAATTGTTATTGAACTGTTGATAACGATATTTTCAATGGGGGCAGGCTCACCACTGCTTGCAGTAAACCTATCGGGTAAAGCCGGGCGATTGGCAAAAGAGGCAGGAGAGTTACTTGCTGATATTGTCTTGGGGTTAAAAAATATCGGTCGACCTTTAAAGAAAAAATCGACAAGTAATAGCAACGCAATACATAAATTGAAGCCAGAAATAGAACCCAAGCGGTTGCATAAACCTGGCGATTCAAAGGCAGCGAAAACTGATACAGGGAAAGCCTGCCCTAAAGGTAAAGAATGTAGTTTAGAGGGTGAACCGATCAGTATGGTCACCGGAGAAGAACTACTGACATTAGATGACTTTGTCTTTAACGGACCGTTGCCATTGCTATGGCAGCGGGTATACCGAACATCCAATGCAAAGCAGCGTGGCCTTGGTGTTGGTTGGACGCATCCAGCCAGTGAGCTGCTGAAGGTTACGCGTTACATGGTTGCCTATGTGGATGCAGAGGGACGGAATATTCCTTTCACTCGACCGAGTGTTGGGGCAACAGTAGAAAATGCCACCGAGAAACTTAGCTTAACCTGTCTTGATAGCGGATCCTTTGTTTTGATTGGCGAAGGCCAGCCGGACCGAATATTTCAGGGAGAGGCCAAGCTACCGTTGGTAGCGTTGATCGATAACTCAGGGAATCGTTTAGATTTTCACTATCAGACAGAAACCCAGCAACTTACACGCATCCAAAGTAGCTGGGGCCCATCGTTAATTTTTCAGTGGGAAAAAGGCTGCATTCGTCAAATCGATCAGTTGGGTGTCGATAATGAAATTACTCCCCTGGTAACCTATCGGTATGACGATGCCAGCGATCTGATCGCCTGTGTTGATGCCAATCAACATGGCGAACATTACGCCTACAACAATCATATTATTACTCAGCGAACGCTTAAAACCGGTTTTAACTTTTATTTTGAATGGGACCAGTACACCCCGCAAGCTCGTTGTGTCAAGCAGTACGGCGATGATGGTATTTATAACTATCGTTTTGAGTGGGATGATGACAATCGTATTAGTCGGGCGATTGATAGTCGTGGTGGAGTTAAAGAATTTCATTACAACGGCGATGGGAAAGTTGTTAAAGAGATTGATGCCGAAGGGGCAGAAACGTGTTTTGTCTTTGACAATAATGGCAACTTAATAGAGCGCATTGAGGCTCCGGATGTGGTACATCAGTACGACTATGATGACAATGGTCAGCTTGTTGAATACCGCGACCCGGCGGGAGGAGGCTATCACGTTGCTTATGACGACAATCGCCCTGTTAAGGTCACCGATGCATTAGGAAGTACCTGGGCCCGTACCTATAATGAAAAGGGATTAGTCGAGGAAATCATTGATCCAGAAGGGCGAACTACGCGATATCAATACAACATAATGGGATTGCCCATAGCGATCGAAGGCCCATCGGGCACCAGTAAAAAACTGGTATGGAATAATCAAGGGCAACTGATTGAAGAATCCATCAACGAAAACTGCACGCTTTACCAATACAATCGCCAACATCAAATTGCCTCAGTTACTGAGATAGCGGCAGGTGATGAAACGCAAAAGGGTGAAAGCACGGCGCAAACTACCGAGTATCGATATGACGCTTGCGGTAATGTGCAAACCATTCGTTACCCTGATGGCAATACCCATCACCTTGAATACAACAATAACGACCAGCTAACCCGCTATACTGATGCCATGGGTCGAACAACCCAATACCGTTACGATGGTTTGGCTCAAGTGCGACAAAAAATTGATCCATTGGGTCATGTATTTGAATACCAATACGATAAGGAACGAAATCTTGTTGGCCTTCTCAATGAAAAAGGCGAGCTATACGAACTCAAGTACGATAAGAACGAGCGCCTAGTAGAAGAAATCGGCTTCGATGGTCGAGTGCAACAATATCGATATAACACGCAAGGCCACCTGAGCGCACATATTGAAGGCTCACATGAAACAACTGCTGCATTGGGTCGTCATACAACGGAATTTCACCGCGATGTCATGGGGCGTTTGCTTGAAAAACACAGCCCCGATGGAGAAATTAGTCAGTTTTCCTATGATACCAATGGGCAACTGACGCAAGCGAAAAACCAAAGCCGCGATGTGACGTTTGAATACACGACGACAGGTCTGCTGGCGAAAGAAAGCCAAGATGATCACGTGATAGAACATCGCTATAACGAGCTTGGTAAACGTACCGAAACACTATTACCCAACAACAAAGTTATTCGTTATCAATACGACAGAAATCAGCGTTGGCACAATGTTGAGTTTGCCGGTAAGAATGTCGTAAGTTTGCAGCGCAATATCAAAGGCCAAGAAACCCAAAGAACCCAAGGTGATATAGCAACCCAATACGACTATGACGTGATGGGGCGGTTAACGCAGCAACGCAGCACCAACCAATCATCAAAGCAGCGCGTCATACAACGTGATTATCAATACAATACTGCCGGTAATTTGAGCGTTATTGATGATTTTAAAAAAGGTGTCACAGAATATCATTATGATTCACTGGACCGACTAAAAGCGGTTAATGCATACGCCGAAGAAAAGTTTGCGTTTGACCCTGCGGGCAATCTATTGGGAGTCTCATCGAATGAGGCTGATCAAACCGGTAGCGCGCAAGTAAAAGGCAATCGCCTGCAATTCCAAGGTGATCGCAAATTTGAATACGACGCAGCCGGAAACCTTACCAGGGAAACGCGAGGTAAAGGTGGAAAGATTGAAACGCTCTATCGTTATAATAGCCAAAACCAATTAAAAAGCATTCAACGAGGTAACCAAACAACTCGATACCGGTATGACGCCCTGGGGCGCCGCACAGAGAAAGTGGATGAGTTCGGAAAAACAGCATTTCTCTGGAACGGCGATGTATTGTTATCAGAGAACCGCAACAGCAGCGAAAAGTTGTATTTATACGAACCAGAAAGTTTTAGGCCGCTAGCACAAGTCAAAAATGGTCAAATATTCCACTATCATTTGGATCATCTGGGCACACCACAAGAGATTACCAACCAAAAAGGTGGTATTGTGTGGTCAGTACAATACAAAGCCTATGGCAACTTGGCGTTAAAAGACGTTGATTATGTAGAGAATAATCTGCGGTTCCAGGGGCAGTATTTTGATGAAGAGAGTGGGCTGCATTATAATCGGCATCGATATTATGATCCGGGGACTGCAAGGTTTGTTAATCAAGACCCCATTGGTTTAAGTGGAGGGGCAAACAATTATAAATATGTATCAAATCCTGTCAGTTGGATTGATCCTTTTGGACTTACAGCAAAAGACTGTTCTCCAGATATAACTTTAAAGTTTGTTCATGGTACATCTACTTCAAATGCCGAAAATATAATGAAGAAAGGATTAGTTGGCGATAGGGCGATAGCTGCTCAAACCGGTACTCATACCGAAGGTTCTTTCATGGCGCATCAATTTGATAATTTTGATAGTAGTGATAATGGGGTTCATGCAGCTGCAGGATGGGCTGGAAGCAAGCATCCAAATAGTCCAAACTCTCTAATTGTGATGGAAATACAAGAAAGTACGTATAATAAACTTGCGTCGAATGGGCAAGTAAAGGTAGGTACGCCACCAGGTATGCATACAAGTCATCCAGACGAACACGTGTTTTTACCTGCATCTTTTGATGTGTTAAATATGGAAGCTAGGTTATTTCATGTTCCTTTAGATGGGTAGATATATGGAAAAGTATGAGTCGATTAAGATTAAGTCCATACCTTTTTCGAAAGGTGAAAGGTTAACGAATGGAAGTTGGACGTATCGCTGGAATGTTACGTTTGAAAGTTGTATGGACTTTGATTTGGTGCTGATAAAAAAATGAGTAAAACTTA
>NVVG01000063.1 GCA_002402125.1 Moraxellaceae bacterium | reverse complement strand
CACGACATCGTCACTCAGAACAAAAAACAATTCTTGTTAGTTGGCGAAGAGCCGAATTTCACATCGCAACAACAACTATTATCGACGTTGTGGCCTTCTGATAACGCCCCGACAAGCACATTTACCCTACCCCAATGCCGCGAACAGGTTAAACAGTGTTGGATCACCAACACCCAGGTGAACTTCTGTGCCAAAGCCTATCCTACCGTGCCATCAGATCACCCAGATGCTGCCCCTCTAGTCATTCTAGGCGGCGTTTTACGTAATGGGTATTTGCATCGATCCATCCGTGAACAAGGGGGAGCATATGGCGGTGGCGCCTCACAAGAATCCAATATTGCAGCCTTCCGTTTTTATTCATACCGTGACCCGCGCCTATCCGACACGCTGACAGATTTTGATCTCGCCGTGCAATGGTTCCTAGACAACGACCATAGTGGCGACGTGCTAGAAGAAGCTATTCTTGGGGTTATTGGTGCATTAGACAAACCCAGTTCTCCCGCTGGAGAAGCAAAGCAAGCGTTTCAAAATAGGCTATTCAATCGTGGTGATGAGTTCCAAAACAGATTCAGACAACGCGTCTTATCAACAACATTGGATGATTTAACCCGGGTTACCAAGGCCTACCTAACCGATGCTAGCACTTGCAGCACGGCGGTGATTACATCGCAACAAAATTGGGATAACGAGGAACTTGAGGGCTTCACAATACAGACTGTGTAGCCAGTAGAATTAGTAAATTAGACCACTCTTAAGCGGGCTAGAGACTCATCGAACCCCGCTTTATTCACCGTATATAGATAGGTTTGCTGAATAATTAACGCATCGGTACCTGCTCGATGCAGCTGCATGCCGGTAAGCTCTAGCACTTTTGCCTTATTATCATTCCAATTTTCTAGTTGATCCTCAGACAATAGCGAAAAAATGCTATCCATTTTAAAACCTTGATAGATACCAGTTTCATGGAACAACAGCGCCAACCAGCTTCGATCAACTCCCCAACCGTCAGAATATACCGTTTTACCCCGCAGCAAACTATTTAACTCGTCCGCCACATAACTTGGGTCTTTACCCTCCAGCAACAGCTGATCTCGTGGAATACCATGAATATTTTCGGCACTTTCCTGCCAATGGGTCCAATGGTCAAACGGTTTGATCAAATGCGCTATTAAATGTGCGTGTGCGTCATCCATCGCTAACCCTACTTCAATTGGGTAGCTGCCCCTTCCAAACCCGGAAGCTTCTAAATCCAATACAATTGGCAAATCAATCATCGTGGTAAATCATCTTTATTATTCGTTATCAATCTCTCAACAATCAACTCACGCTCTTATATAGCAGTATAAAGTCTATTGTCAGGTCATTTTCAATAGTTATCCTATGAGAGTAGCAGGTTTTTTGATCAGCAAAGTAGCTTGGCCAGGATATTTAACTTTTCCACATTTTCTGTGGATAAGTTTGTGGGTTAATTCTGACTAAATTACTGCAACCTAGGCAAATCATAGGTTTCACCCGTATGTTCAAAAAACCGTCACTTTTTTTATTGCGCCGATTCAATAACTTAGCCGCTTCTGGCAATTCAACTCAAGCTTATGTCAATAAGCTGACAGATTAACATATGGAGAAAATTTCTGTGAATTAATCTTGAGGTGCGGCTAAAATCATGTTAATTATTTGCCGAAACATATAAACCCTATTGACGGAACACTCCGACATTAATCCGAGCGCTCATATACCCAGTCACTAGTGTTATTTTTATACAATCGGTGGCGAGCACCCTGAGCAGCTTCATCGGTATCATCATATCCAGCATCTCCAGGATARAAATAACACAGCCCATCTTGCAWCACTTTCACCCGAGGTGTGAAAACCGGTGGGACACGTTTATCCGCCATATCCAATATGGTGTCGATTGATTTATAGGCTCTAAGTTCCAACAAGGTGACGTAGGTAGGGGGAGCTAACTCAAGCTCCCCTGCACTGCGCGCTAATAACGCATCAGCAGGCGTACGCCAACTGTGATCCTGTATTTCGCCACCATCGATAATAACCTCATGAGAATCGGTGGCAGCCACAAAAAACCAGGTACTAAAGCGCCGTGATTTAATGGTAGGTGTCGTCCAGTGGGAGAAAAGCACAAGTTGATTACGCTCGATATGCAACCCTGCTTCTTCCTGAGTTTCTCGGAAAGCTGCATTTTGAGCCGCTAGTAACATTGCTTCGCTATGCGGTTCAGCTATCCCCTGCTGACCATCGCCCGCCTCAAGGTTTTCTACAATTCCGCTCTCGGCATCATGTCGATCTGCCTCCGGGTAATCTATTGCATCAATTTTCCCCCCCGGGAATACCCACATACCGCCGTAAGCAATCGTTGAATTGCGCTTCAACAATAGCACTTCAACGCCTTGTCCAATTTCACGCAGTAAGATAACCGTTGCTGATGGAATCAATGCCGACATAGCGTCTCCCAAAATGGCTACTTAATGTTTTTTAACAAGGCATCAATTTCATTCTTTTTATCGTCGGCCAACTCTCCCAACCCACCGATATTATTTAATGATTCTTGTAACGGGGCCAATTGGGTTGAAAGTTCTTGTTGTAACTTTTGCGCTACCTCTGCCTTTAATGCTTTTATTTTCGATTGCGTGAGATGACTAATTGCTTGCCCAAGTATTTTATCTAAATTGGAGGTCAGCGATATGGTTGGTTTGTTTATATCGCCCGTCGCTCGCCCCTTCAGATTGATTTCAGATGCACCTTTTAACGCGGAAATCAGCGCTTGCTGGGTTTCTGATATTTTATCTTGTTGCTCATCAGCTCCCTGATTCACTTCAAGGTCAAGCTGGCTAAATGCGGCATCAACCGATAGATCCAATCTCGACAGCGCTTCTATCGTTGCTTTTGCTGTCACTGAAAACAGTGATTTCTTTAATAGCAACGTCATATCTGGCTGATTGGTTAATGGGTAATTCTCTAATGAACTATCCGTTAATGAGAAATCAAACACATCCTTTTCCTGGCCCTTGTTGCGGTGATCTACAGTGCCGAATAACACCAACCGTCCAAGCGACACACCTGCCGCTTTAAGGTCTATCGTCATCGGTTCAGATGATAATGATGGGGCGTCGTTCACATTTGAGATAACACCACTCATCTCACCCTCTTGCCCTCCTTGACTCAATCGGCCTGACAAGGTGATTCGCCTAATAACAAAATCAGGGGTTGTTTTAATTTCAGGCTCTGTTTCTGCCGCATCWTCCGTTACAACTTCGGTTTCTTCACCCCCAACCGCCACATCATAAATCCCTTGCGCTTGCTGAACCCACTGTTCAAATCGACCAGCAAGCAATGTTTTGCCTGCATTTGCCACTACCGAATTCTCTAACCCGAGTGTCCCCACAATTTCAGCCGCAGATTGGCTGGGCATTTTTTTAAGTACTGCAAGGTCTTTATTAAGATCTGCCAGCGCCCGYTTCACCAGTCGCTGAACACTTTTTACTTTCTTTACCTCTTTTTTAATATCTTTGTGTATGCGTTCATAATCCTTCAATGCCAAGAGGTTTCCAAGCGGYCCCTTCGCTTTCTTTTTCGCCTTTGCAATGCGTTTTTTGTAGGCGTTAAAAGAGTCTTCGTTTGGAAGTTCGGCCAACGCCTTCTCTATCGCTTGCTGCTTTAAGGTAAGTTCTGCCTTATATGYATTGATTTTATTCTCGTATATGGCCTTTTCGCCCGCGACCAATTCATCTGGGTTAGGCAGCCCCAGTGAAGCCAATGAAATCCCTTCTTCCTCTGCAGCTGCCGGAGCAGGACGAGGCCCAAGTGCACCACTGCTTGTTCTTGCTGCACCTAACACAACACCCTCTACGGCAAGTTCGTTAATAGTTAGTTTGCCATTGAATAACGGCCCCATATCAACAGAAGTTTCCATGTGATCAACTACCAACCAATTTTCCATGGGCATATCAGGGTTGGTGACCTGCAATTCCTTTATCGCTAACGTTAAGGATAACCAGGAGAAGCTGACATCCCCCACCTCTACCTTCGCCCCCACATGCTCAGAACCGTAGGTTTCAATTCCCCACTTTATCGCTGGCGCAGGAAGAAACCACAGTATTGCGGCCAACAACACAATAGCAACCAACAAAAACAAACCAAAACCTTTCGCCTTAGCCAACATAACAGATCCTTTTTTGATTCAACTACGATGCAAGGATGATAGCAGCTTTAATTAGCCTGTTGCAGAAAAAGCCATGCCCTGTAACATGGCAATAGATACAAAATCACTCAATATACACATAGAAGTTCATATCCTCGATGCAAAAAAATAAAATCATCAAGTGCCTATGGCCTATTTACGTCATCACCCTATTTCTTAGCACGCTACTCATCTCCTGGCATAGCCTTGCCACCGTGGATTTTGGCTATTCAAAAGCTTATCAATGGTTATCTATACCCGATCACATCCAACGTTTTGCACCGACAAACCGCAATAGAAAATACTTCGAAACGACTAACCAAGAGGATCATCTTCGACTCTTTTCTGAGATTGTAGATAGTATTCAAGATGGTGGAAAAGGTCTTGCTGATATCCGTTATCAATACAAGGATCAATCCATCACTCTACTTCACAAAGCAGAAGTTATTCACCTTGAAGACGTCGCCGTTCTTATAGACACATTGTATCCTGTAGGAATATTGATGATTCTAATTAGCATGCTGTTGATGTTTATCATCCATAAATTAAAACCACCTCCGCCCACCTTCTTTCAGGCCACTGCCGGTATTGGGGTTCTGCTGACAGGTATCGTTGCCACACTCATCATTGCCGGCCCAAAAGCAGTCTTTTATTGGTTACACGTACAGGTATTCCCTGAAGGACATCAGTGGTTTTTCTATTATCAGGACTCGCTGATGACAACATTAATGAAAGCACCGGATTTATTTGGGTTGATGGGGGCATTTGTGAGTCTTTTGGCGCTAATACTCTACGGTTTCCTGTTAGGTATTTCCTTATATTCGCAGAAACGCTGAGGATTACGCTAAGCAGCTTTTGAAACGAAAAGAGTTGAGACACAAAGAGTTGAGACACAAAAAAGCCGAGAAAACATCTCGGCTTTTTTGTGTCTCAACTAACTCACGTTATGCTGAAGTACTATGCAGACGCACTCTCCTCTAACTCAGGTGCCGACACACCAAAGCCTGGGTGCAACAGTTCAAACAAAGCAACAAACTCAAGCGTTAACTTGTGCTTCGGAAACGCATGGATAAGCGGCAGGCATTGATCATGGGACTCACGCATTTTTATCGATGAGGACAAGAATGCTTCTAGGACAGGGATTTTTTCATCTCGAAGCTCTTGAACCACCCGCTGCGGAAGCTTGGCTTGGGCCTGAAATTGATTAACTATGATGCCTTCGATAGTTAATTCTTCATTGTGATCTGACCGCGTTTCTTCCACATTCTCCATCAACGTATATAACGCCTGACGGGAAAACTCATCGCAATCGAATGGAATCAAACAGGAATCTGCCGCAACTAATGCTGACATAGAATAGAAATTAAATGCTGGAGGAGTATCTATATAAATCGCGTCGTAACCTCGTAAAGAGGTTATACCCTCTCGAAGCTTGAAGATTTTATGCTTTGATTCCAATTGCGCCATGATATCCCCTAACTCAGGGTTTGCTGCAATAAGATCTAAATTCTCAAACGGCGTCGAAATAACAAAGTCTTTTAACCTTCGGCGGTTTCGAGTTCGAAACGATAACGTCTGGGCAAAGAATACACCAATATCATTATCGGCTGTATCAGCCTCTCTACCCATCAAGTACCGCGTTGTGTTGCACTGAGAGTCCAAGTCAATAATCAATGTACGCAAACCTCGCGCTGCGCTTATCGCCGCTAGATTTGTCGCAATACTCGATTTCCCAACCCCACCTTTCTGGTTAAAGATCACTCTTCGCATATCACATTCCCCACGTTTAAGTTTTGACGATCACTTGTAAACGGAGACTCTATAGACTAGGGCCTCCAGCATATTGAATATCTWGCAGTGAGCGAAGTTTAAGGGAAAATCGCAGCTCTTCAACTCTTTTTTTACCTTCGCAGAGATATAAGGGGCYGCCACTGACAAAGCTTCTTTTTATGACGACACAGGAATAATCTGAAACCAATCCTGCCGGTAAAATAGATGGATTTTTATCTCTATAACGCYCTCCGTAGTTGACCTAGTGTCATTATACCAATACCTTATAGAGTTAGCCCGCCCACTTAATCTTTATGGAAGTCACCAATGAGCATATCAGATGACATCAAACGCAATTCCAATAATATTTGGCTAGCCGGATTAGGGGCGTACTCCACGATTGAATCTGAAGGTTCCAAAACCTATGAWGAACTCGTTACGAAGGGCAAATTGTTAGAAAGCATTAGCAACGCAAAAAAAGAACCTCGAGAAAAGTCTGCACCTGACACACGATTAAGCGATCTAAAATCAAAAGCCAACCAGACCATGGAAAAAATTGAAAAAGCTTTTGATATGAGGGTGTCTTCTGCGCTAAATCGACTAGGTATCAGCTCTCGTAATGACTTAGACGATTTAAATGCTAAACTGGAAAGGTTGACCAAGGAACTAGAACAAGCAACCGAAGAGTTAAAAAAATAGCCTGCTATGAACCAAGTTACCACGATTATCATTACCGCAGTACTTTCAAGCCTATTCACCATTAGCTTAGGGTTCTTTCTTATCCAGCGTTTTTGGCGGGAAAATGCAGAAAAAACCACGCAAAAGTATCTGGAACGCCTCAAAGAGGAAATGGGCCCTGTCATTGAAGAGCGGGTCAAAAAAGGGGTAAAACGCGGGGTTAAAGAAGGGGTAAGAGATGGCATTAGCTCTATGGCTTCAGGAGATGTTATCCGAGAAACTACCCGTTCGATGGCAAAAACGGGTGTCGATATCGTTGGAGAGACACTAAAACCACTACTTAGCCGTCGAACTACTCGCCATAGTCGCTATAGAGATGAGAACAGAGACGATTAACATCTACTCCACCTAACACATCTCACACCAAAACAAGACTATTCCTTTTCTTCCTTGCGCTTTACTCCACCCCATAATCGAGGCACTARAAGCACCATCGCCACGATCAGCATGATCATCGTATCCAATGACAGCCCACTAATCGCCGCCACTTGCAAATAGCCATTATGAGCAAGGAACGCCACCATAATCAGCAAAAACCCTATCACTGTGCTGATTTGGTTAGCCCGACTAGAGGACTCTAACATTTGCTTAATTTGACCAACATCATTAGACAGCTGCTGCTGTACATCCTGCTGCTGCTCTAACATCGYTAGGGTATCATTGGCTARCTGGGGYAAATGTTCAATACGGCTCATCCAGGACGGTTCATATTCTCTGATAGCCTGCAGCACATCGTCAAAGCTTTCAAARTCAGGTARCCAGTGTTGAATGATTTTACCGAGCAGYGCCCAAACGCTGTACTCTGTCGTTATGGCAAACAACTCAGCCAACAATTCAACATCACCCGTAACTTTTATTTTATCTCCCTCATCACCGGCCTCAGGCTCTTGGGCCACCCCTAAAACATGGCGCGCAAATAGCCACGAACTCACTTTCAAACGAGCATCTACTGGGCCTTCGTGCTCAGTAAACAATTGCACACCATCATCACACAGCACGACGTAAAACGAGAAATCAGGAGAATGGGTTTTAATGCGAATAACTCGCCCAGACAAGGCTTGAATACGCTGAATTGCACCAAGATCAGAGGATAATGCCTGATTAATGGCCGCCTCTAACAGCTCAATCACCAATATCTGGCTAATTGATTCGTTATTATCTATCGACATCTCCACCTCTACCTAGCTAAAGCCGCAAACAGCCAGTATACACCTGTCGCTATCGCAACGCAGCAATACAACTTGCCTAATCAAATTCTAATTCTCAACACATTCAATAATATTCTACAAGCGCACTAAACCACGATGAATAGTAAAAAAAAAGGTAATTTTCGGTATTAGACGCGTATAATGGCCAGCCTGAATGGTTACCAACTCGAAACCTTACTCCAAAAATAGGACCTAAGGTAGAATTAAGACATTAGGCAACAATAATGTGGGACATTTTTATTGATTTTTTTGTAGCATTTTATAACCATCCCGATTTTTTGAAGTATATATCCATCCCTTTTGTTGCCGCGTTTGTCGGCTGGATGACAAATTGGGTTGCGATCCAAATGACATTTTACCCTGTCAATTTTGTTGGCATTCCGCCCTTCTTGGGCTGGCAAGGCATCATCCCAGCTAAAGGGGAGAAAATGGCGGGTATCGTTGTGGAAAACACCCTAACCAGAATCAGCACTATCCAAGAAATCTTTCAAGAATTTGAACCTACTGCCATTGCCCACCATATATTAAAAACCGCTGATGATCGTATCGAAGAGTTTACCGACGACATCATGATCGAACAAAATGATGTGTTATGGGAAAACCTACCCAACATCATGAAAAAGCGCGTATATGCACGTGCAAAACAAAAACTCCACAAAATAACCGATCACTTGATGGCTGATATCCAGCTACATATTGCAGACTTGGTGGACCCAAAAGAGCTGGTGGTAAAAGAATTAACCCGCGACAAATCCATGCTTAACCGCGTTTTCCAAGAATGTGGCGAGGCCGAGTTTAAATTCATCATCAATTCCGGCCTGGTGTTTGGCTTTATATTTGGCATTATTCAAATGTTTGCCTGGTATCATTGGGAACAAAGCTGGTTATTACCAGCATTTGGGCTTTTAGTCGGCGTTGCGACTAACTGGCTGGCTTTACGCCTCATTTTTCAACCTCTCAACCCTATTTATTTATTCGGATTCAAAATCCATGGATTGTTCCTCAGCCGCCAAGATGCTGTTGCAGAGGTATTTTGTCGCATAATGACCGCAGAGGTACTTACGGTGAGTGTCGTCATGAATGAAATTTTCCTCGGTAGCAAAGCCGATCAAACCCACGCTCTTATCAAGAAAAACTTACGCCCTCTATTTGAAGACAGCATAATAAGAAATATCATGCACCTGACGGTTGGAAACGAAGGAATGAGCTCTTTCAAAGAACAGGTCGGAAATAAAACCATCAAGATAGCACTCGAATCCATCGAAAATCCTCGTTTCACCCGCGAACGCGGGCTCGTCATCGAAAAAATGTTTAGAGAACGCATGCAAGCGATGACGTCTGAAGAGTTCCAGGACTTATTGCGCCCTGCGTTTCAAGAAGATGAATGGATACTCATTGCCGTTGGCGGCGCTCTAGGACTTGCCGCGGGTTTCGGGCAATTGTTTATTATGTTTGCGGGCGTCACTTAAAACACAAACAAGCCCCCCAGAAACATTCCAAAGGCATATGTATACCTAACTGGCGGAGATTTTGGTTTTCACTTATTGAGTGTAAAATCCTTCACACCAGCATACAATTCTCTGTAAATTTTGAGTAGAATGAGAGGGCGAACTATCCGCCATTAAGCTGTCAATTACATTCACTTCACCGGTAATTATTGTAGGCGAATATTGCAGGCAGATATAGTAGACGAGATTTACCTTACGAAATAACACACCCAGAATGTTATATTTTTCCACTTGAGGCAGTTTCATTGGATATCCGAACGTGTTTAACACAACAACATCAACCCAAATGCCCCACCCCTGATGCCTGAATACTTGTCATCTGACCATCTATTTCTTCTCATCACCATGTCACTGGTAGGCGCGGCGGTTGGTTTTGCGGCAAATATTATTGGCTGCTGGATAACCTATGGTATTAACAAGGATTATCCTCAAGGCCTGATCCACTATAAACGAAATGAGTTTGCGCGCCTGCTCTACAAGCATACTATCAAAGGCCGCATATCAATCTCWCAACTCTATGAGCAGATGGGMCCAGAGAARATGGTTAAGCAAGCGGTGCGCTGCATTAACCCCCATCTTGACWCCATCCTAGACACCACRTTAGAAGACAATCACGAGATTTTCTGGGAAAACATTCCAACAACGATAAAACACAGTTTTTATAATCGAGCGCACAAGCTGTTTCCTCGCATTATGGACAATGTCGTAGAACACATTAGTGATCATATGGCGCGCTTCACCAAGCTGGAAAAAACAAGCCGCCAAAAACTCGCCAACGCTGATACGTCCATCGCATGGATTATCAAACAGTGTTATCAAAAAGACCTAAAAAAACTGCCTTTAAAAGGTGCCATTACTGGATGCATAATGGGTCTGGTTTTATATCTTGGCTGGCTCATTGCGCCAGGCGCGTTAACCCTAATCCTTGGATATGGCTCTATCGCCTGCATCAGTGTCTGGATCGGTCTTTCTGGCATATCTCGTCTCAGCATCGACACACGAGCACTGTCCAAACATCTAGCAGCACAAACATTTTCCCCTGCATCGATAATGAACTCTGTATTATTGGGCAACAACACCAAACGTACCTACGCACTCTTCAAAAAACATACGTCCGTCATTATTGAACGGCCAAGCCTTAGGGCATTTGCTCAGCTAACCATCGGCCCTAGCGGTTACGCAGACGTCAAACAGCAACTGGCTAAAAAAATTACTACTCACTATTTAACGGCGATTAACGAACCTCGCTTCACTAAATCCCAGCAGCAACGTATCGAGAATTACCTTGCTTTAAACATTAACCCGGAAGATACCCCTGCGGAATTATTGTCAAAAGAAATACACAAGGCGCAGACAATAGTATTAATACCTGCTGCCGCCGTTGTAGGTTACCTTGCAGGTTTTATTGTATTTATTTGCATCTAGTGCACGTCCAGCACCCATCAATAAAATGGACCTACAATCCCGCATTCAATGCGCCTCGATGTATTTAACGCTAAGATTTTATGGATCGATATAGCGCATCAACAAGTGACCGCGCCCTAGGATCCACCATCGCATAGGACCCCATCTGGTTCATCACATAACCAAACCCTAGACCCTTCTCTGGATCAGCAAACCCTAACGAACCGCCTGAACCTGGATGACCAAATGCCCGTTGCCCCGTACCAAACCCTGTCTCTATATCATCTAATTGTTGCAACATAAAACCGGGTCCAAACCGCGTTGGTATCTCTAATACATAGTCCATTCCAGAACTGTGTTCTTGAGTACAACGCTGCAGTGCTTGCTCTGAGATAAATTGAGTATTGTTGACTGCTGCACCGTAAAGCGTCGCCAATGCACGGGCATTGCCATGGCCACTGGCGGAAGGCAATTCCAACCGCCGCCACTCATCCCAATTAGCACTCGACAGGATTGTTGGCGGATTCAATAACGCTTTACTAATCAACGACTCTCTATCTGCCATAATTCTTTTCGACAAATAAATACGCCCCTCTGCCGGTGGCTCAGTTGGCGCACGTAACTGCGCAACGCGAGAAAACTCAGAATCAGGCAGCCCCAAATGAAAATCCATACCTAACATGGGAGCGAGTTCGTTACGCAAATATTCTCCCACACTGCAACCCAGCGCCCTCTTAAACACCTCGCCAATCAACCACCCTGACGACACCATATGATAGCCATGAGTTGAACCGGGTTTCCACCATGGACGCTCTTCTGCAAATCGTCCAACCATATACTCCCAATCAAAAAGCGCTGATTCTTCTACGGGATCACGTAACGCCGCTAACCCCGACTTATGGCATAGCAGCCAAGCAACAGGGATATCTTTTTTTCCATTTCGGCCAAACTCTGGCCAAAAATGCGTCGTTTTTTTCTCAACATCTAACAATCCGTTATCGATAGCATGCTGAACACAGAGCGAAGTCACTCCCTTTGTTGCTGAAAAAACAGCCACAATAGAGTCTCGCTCCCACGGTGTCGTTTGTTTTTTATCGGTATAACCTGCCCACAAATCGACCACAAGGGTACCATGACGCATAATAGCAACGGCAGCACCCAGCTCAGATCCAGACGCCATATTTCTTTCGAACTGTTGTTTAACTTCAATATATTCTGGATCACAAGTACCATGAATTACTGTCGAACTATCAGGCAAGGATGCCACACACACCTCCAATGAAATAAATGACTCGGAGTTTACTGGAACACAACATCCGACTGGTTTCACGATAGTTACCTACCGCTCTATCTACTGCGCTATCTACCACGCTATCTACCCTACTACAAATACTACTTTATGACGGTTTAGCGTTTTTAGTCTATATTTTACACTGAGTTTGCGTTTAATTTAACGCACCTCACATAAAACAAGAATACTTAATATATACTTATGTGAATTAGGTATTCTGATTCAACGATAAGGCCTATAGGCCTTTATTATGAGATTTGTAACATAAAGCCATGCATATAAAACACGCGTTAGTTGTAGACGACTCAAAATCCGCTCGCTTCTCTCTAAAGAAGCTGCTTCAAAAGCAAGGTATCAAAGCCGACTTTGCAGAATCAGCTGGAGATGCATTGAATTTCTTAGAGCTCAATAAACCCGACGTGATCTTCATGGATCATTTGATGCCAGGCATGGATGGATTTGAAGCCACTAAAGCGATTAAAGCAAACCCTAACACCGCATCAATCCCCGTGATCATGTGTACGTCTAAAGAAGGCGCCGAATATGCAGAACAGGCGATGGCGACGGGGGCAGTTGCCATTCTACCGAAGCCTGCACCCGCAGCGACACTGACCGCCGTATTAAATCAACTACAACCAGCGGAAAGCACAGCAGCAGCGTCTGTAGAAAGCGCCCAGCCAAGTGGAGGCTTCAATCAGCGCGCAGTTGAAGGCATTGTCAACAAAGTCATCGACTCTCAACTCGATAACGTACGTCAAACTTTGGAAAAAAATATAGCCGCCCAGGTGAGAGATCACGTCGATGGCATCATGATATCCACCAGGGAAACACTCAAAGCCGATGTCAGCCGATCCCTAGAATCCGAGCTCAACAGCAAGACATTAAGCATTAGCCAAAAAATTGTTACCGAGATGTTTGACGTACGCTTCACCGAACTGAATGAAACCGTATTAAAAAGTGTTGAAGAACGCCTTAAACTCCACAAAGATTCCGTCACTCTTGCAAAAAAACCGAGCCCAGAACTCATTGAAGAAGTAAAGAATATCGCTCAATTTACAGCCGCTCACACGTCTGGAGAGACCGCCAAGAATGCAGCGGAAAGCATTAGCCGAGCAATTGCACAGGATGTAGCACAAGAAGAATTGATCAGTCTTAAGGCAGAACTCATTGAGCAATTTCAACAAGATATCGTCAACGCAACGTCACCTGTAAAATACCTTGGTATTGCGGGTATATTGCTCGCTATGGCTGCTATAGTGTTAGTGTTTATCTAATCCAAAAAGGAAAGATCATGCTTAAATCTGTCAACGGCAGAGACTACATGTCCACCAAGCCCATCACCGTTTCCGCAGATGCCAATATTTTCCAAGCGATTAACGAATTATTGGTACATAAAATATCCGGTGCGACGGTTATCAACGATGATAATGAGGTTGTTGGTGTTATCTCTGAATTTGACTGTTTAAAAGCCATTCTGGATGGCAGCTATTATGGTGAAATTAACGGCACCGTAGGCGAATACATGACAAAAAATGTCGAAACTATTAGCGCCGATGCCGACATCCTTGAGGTAGCGCAACGACTAATTAAAAGTAAAAGGCGTCGTTTACCGGTAATAGAGGACGGCAAGTTTGCTGGGCAATTTAGTATTCGATCCATCTTGGAAGCTGTAAGAGATTTTGATGTTCCAGCAAAAAACAAAAAGAAGAAAAAATAAAAAAGCGCCGATTATCGGCGCTTTTTTGATCCAACCCAGTCAACAAGACAAAGAATTAAATCTTATTTAACAAAATATCTTTCGTCGTAGCAAACTCAACTTTTAGCGCCTCAAACACTTCCGGTGCGCCAGATATATCCCCATCTTTGCCCATCGCTTCTAATTGGCGGGCAACTTCCGATAACGCCGACGCACACACATTGCCAGAACTTCCTTTTATACTATGTGCCACCTGCCTAAGGGCCTCAGCGTCACCATCCGCTATAACACCAGCGATCTCTTCAATTTTCGACTCAGAATCAACAATAAACGTATCCAACAACATCTGAAAATCATCTTCCATGATATCTTTTAGATCGTCTAATGACTCCATATCAATATGATCTTCGGGATTGCCTGACATACCTACCTCCTACTAATTGTTCTATTCAATAACATCACGAATCAAAGCTCCAAGCAAACACTACTTCAACCTGATTCCCATTTCCCAAATAACGTACCGATTCACACATTGAACTTATTAGCGGAATACCTCGTCCACAATATCCAGCCGTCTTATGACCATCATCTTTCTCGCCATGATCAAATCCAGGACCTGTATCCTCAACTTGAATAGTAAGTCGACCACCATTTTCAATTGGTTTATGATCCAAATGAAATATTACCGCCCCCTCAGCCAACCCATCCAGGCGCGACGTACGCTGCAGGTAATATTCTGCAAACCCTGCCGGTGTTGATTTTAAATCCGACTCCAACCCTAACACCCCGTGCTCCAGAGCGTTTGAGTATAACTCTGCAAGTATCGTATAAATCTTCCCGCTATGGGGACGCAGCCCAGGCACTTCCATCAACAAATGCGTTAGCAATGGCAACGGGTTAAATTCTTTAAGCGTTAACGGCCGTAGTCTATAACTCAAAGACCAGTCTGGGGGACCACCAATTAAGCTTCGAGAATCCTGATCACTAAAGTACTCACCTAATTCTTCTTCCGCAACCATGATGGCTTCCACAATCGTGTGGTCGTCGTCTTGTTCCGCATGGTTGGTGTATTCTGCAACCGCTGCAATTAACTCGCCGAAAAACAAACGCGGATCACTATTCCGATCAAAGACCTTTAAAACACCGTCTTCTCCAAACATTTCTTCTTTTTCATTCACTTCTTCTAAAATGCCATCTGACCACATATAAAAACGATCATCTCTGGCCATTGGTATCAGTCGAGTTTCTGTACTAAATTTATCCCCCGCAAGTACACCAAGTGGTAGATGTTGAGATGCAAAATGCTCTATGGCACTGCCATCCCGGTAGACAAAAACATCAGGCAACCCTCCCAACCAAAACTCTGCAGTTTCGTTGCGAAAGCTAAAATCAACCAAACAGGCGCAGCAAAATACGCCCACAGGTAAAATACGTTTTAACTTAGTATTTATCTCTTGCAAGATATCCTGCAATGAGAAACCTTTGTTAGCCATACCGTAGAATATTTCTGATACCGGCATAGCGCCAATGGCAGCAGGCAACCCATGGCCAGTAAAGTCCCCTAAAAACACATACATGCCACCGCTAGGCTTTCTAGCAGCAAGCACCAGGTCCCCATTAAATACCGCCATCGGCGACAATAGATACTTGATATTAGGAGCATCAACACACCCGCTATGGGCAATATTATCGAAGACAACTTTTGCCAACTGTTGCTCGTGTACAAGATGATCATTGTGCTTAACTATTTCATCACGCTGAGCCTGTACAGTTTCATGCAAACGACGCATACGCGCAAACGCCTGAATCTTAGCTTTCAGTATAATTCTATTATACGGTTTACTTAAGAAATCATGGCCACCAGCATCAAGACAATCGGCCAACGAGGCTGCATCTTTTAGGGAGGTTAAAAAGATAATAGGGACCAGGTTCTCACCTGCCAACTCTCTAATTTCCCGCGCAGCCTGAAACCCATCAACATTAGGCATCAGCGCATCAAGCAAAATTAAATCAGGGGAGAGTTTTTTGAATGCATCAATCGCTTCTTGACCGTCACAGGCGGTATATACCGTATGACCTTCTTTCCGAACGATTGTCTGGAGGATTAAACGATCTGAATCATTATCATCTGCAATCAAAATCCTTAGAATTTCTTCTTCGGGTTCTGAAGAGATCGGTTTAAGGTTTGACTCCATAACGCATACCCCACGCCCTAACCATAAAAGACTAAAGCATGGGCGATTGCTGGACTACTTAATCTCGAACAGCTGTTCGAAATTAGAAATGGTCAGAATTTTCTTCACATCAGGATTACAGTTAATGATTGCAATGCTTGAGTTATCCCCTCCAGCATGATCTCTTAACAATAACAACATCCCCAACGCGGAGCTATCTAAGTAAGTTGTTTCCTTCATATCCACAACATACCCTTTTGGATCATCAGATGATTTCTCATATGCATCACGAAACTCCTGGTGAGCACTAAAATCAAATCGCCCTTGAATTTTAATGGTCAATTCACCCGCGGAACCTTCAGAAGACCATATAGCCATTATCACACCTCAAACACTGTTGAAAATCTTAACATTTACCAAGGTAAATGTTGTTCTGTTATATCCACATAATAAATCGTGAACATGTAAATTACATCCTTAACACTGAGCATAGACTAAATTAATCCGCCACGGAAACATTAAGAGACAATTTCACGCATTTTATCGTGCTGACCCCCAAATTGTAAGAATCCTTTATGTATTTCAACAAGTTGGTGTCGATTTAGCCCCTCACTCAAGCTCAAAAGTTGTACGTCTGAGGACAAATGTTGCGCTATGTTTTGAAGCGACTGTAAGGCATCACGCAACTTTGTAATGAGTCGCCTGACAGATTCTCCTAATTGCAGCCAACGTACATCAATTTGAGATGTGGACTCGTATTTTTCATGAAGTTCATCCAGCATTCGCAGGCAGCCACTTAGCTTTTTTGTGAAAACAAAACACTGCTCATTGGTCAATAAAAAATCAGAAGAGTCGCCCAGCTCCACCTCGATCCATGATAGCGCAGGATTGTCAGGCAAAAAATCTACACTCGACAGGTTCTCGACCAAACCCTGAATCAACCCAAGCAACCTTATTAAGTCCTGCTCAGCTCGTTCACTGACACCTACAATATCTTTAGAGACCGACACAAAACCTCGCCCAATCTCCCCACAACGAGTCGCTGACATTAAGGCATTGCCAGCCAACAATTCAGTGTTTTTGGCTAAATCAGTAGCCTGTTTTACCTTATCACCCATTTGATCAAGCAATGTTAATGTTGTTGTAATATGTGCAGTTAATTTACGTGTTGTTTCATTTAGACTTATTAACAAACGGAAAAAATATTTATCGATCTCTGAAAAATCCCGTTCCGCCATGACTTTTTCTTGGTTTTCATTGAGACTGGATTTTACTAACGAGTGTTGCTCAATGTGTCGGTGCCGACGATAGGCAGAAACAAACCACACACAATAGGATGCCGCTATTAGCATAATCAAATAGAACGGCACATCAACAAAAACACAAATAGCAATTGTAACGCCTGAAATAAGCAAAACCGCTTGGTTTCGAATTAAAAATGATCTCACACAATACTACCCCTCAGCTTTTGCACTGGAATTATCTTTACGTCGATTAGTCAAGTCTAGCAGCCGTTGAGCTACTTTTGTCAAGGGGCTTACATCGCAGTGAGCGCCAATCTTAAACGCTGATCCCGGCATACCCCAGACGACACTACTGCCTTCATCCTGAATAATAGTATGACAACCGGCTTTTTTCATCCTCAACATGGATTCCGCACCATCTGCCCCCATGCCAGTGAGCAATACGGCCACCGTATTCTTTAGTCCACAGGCAATAATGGAGTCAAACATAACCTCCACCGAAGGCTTATGCCGATTCACGGGTTCACCACTGCTTAACGCAGTAACATAACCATCAGCAGTCTTTTTTACCAATAGATGCTGATCACCCGGAGCAATATAGGCATGTCCAGGCATCAATTTTTGATTGGGCTTTGCYTCATGTACSGTCATCGARCACGTGGAATTCATGCGRGCMGCATAACTGGCGCTRAATTTTTCAGGAATATGYTGMGTAATAACCACAGGCGGGCARTTWGCGGGCAATCTTATGAGTACATCTTTAATAGCTTCGGTGCCACCCGTAGAGGCCCCTATCGCTATAATTTGCCCAGCACGTGGCGCATAATTAGCAACCTTTTGTATCGCCTTGGGTTTATCCTCAAAACGCAGCTTTGAACGACGCTCTAGCTCGCCAATATTAACCCCTAAAGAGGCTCGTATCTTACTCGTCACCTCGACGGCATAATCCTCTATCCCCTTACCCAAATTATCTTTAGGTTTAGGCACAAAATCAAACGCGCCAATATCCAATGCTCTCATTGTGATATCTGCACCTGCCTCCGTTAATGTAGAGATCATAATCACTGGCATCGGTCGYAAACGCATTAGATTTTGCAAAAAGGTAATGCCATCCATACGAGGCATTTCAATGTCCAGTGTAATCACATCAGGATTAAGCTGCTTAATCTTGTCTCTAGCAATAATAGGATCTGCAGCGGTTCCGATAACCTCCATATCAGGCTCAGCTTCAATCATTTGCTTTAGTAACTGACGAATTACCATCGAATCATCAACTATCAATACTTTGATTTTTTTCACTTGCCTCTCCTTTTTGTTGCTTAAAATAGTTCGATTTCGCCCTGAGTCGGCTTCTTATTAATTTCCTTCGCGTAGCTAATTTCACGCTCGTATACAACATTATTGCTAGTAGTCTTCAGCTTACGCACCTTTACGGACCCCGTGTCGCTGAAATACAGCACTTTTCTTGGGAACTCACCGCCTAGATCTTCTACCTTGATAGCTATATTCTCTTGATCAAGGTAATGCCGAATAAATTCAATATTCTGCCGACCCACATCCATCTGATCCATACCAGCCAAAACCCGACCACCTCCAAACAGTTTTACCTCGAGGTTCTTGCGGGCGCCGCCATTCTTAAGCACTTCGTTAATTAAAAATTCCATCGCCCAATTACCGTACCGCGCGGCGTCGGTAAAATCTACATTAACGCTTTTGCCTTTGCTACTTTGAACCGGCAGCATAAAGTGGTTCATACCTCCTACACCGTTAACTTTGTCTCGAATACAGGCCGACACACAAGAGCCCAACACGGTCACCACCATTTCACCCGCGACACTCACATAGAACTGACCTGGCAGTATTTTTGCTGCATACACACCAAGGCGCTTATCCCAATAACGATTGATATGGTCAAACCCCTCAAGTGCTTCGGGATAACCCGTCAAAGGCTGGCTGATTATTGCAGGTTGGCTCATGATTTCTTCCTATACATAGTTTGACCAAGGGACTCAAACCGATTTGTTACTCCATGCAAGGTCTCAGAATGACCTATAAATAGATATCCATTCGGTTTTAATATGTCCGCGTAACGATCAAACAAAATCTTCTGTGTATCTTTATTAAAATAAATCACAACATTTCGGCAAAAAATCACATCGAACAGGCCTTTCATCGGCCATTCGTGTAACAAATTTAATCGGTTAAACGTGATACATTTTCTTAGATGATCAGATACATTGTACGCCTGTCCAGTGCCTGAAGGGTGGGAAACCGCGCTAAAATTCTTCTTCACTAACCTCGGCGGCAATCCATCCAAACGATCAGGAACGTACACACCCACTTTTCCATGAGATACTACATTTGTATCCAAATCCGTCGCGAGCACCTTAACATCCCAACCGCTTTTATCACCTAGCGCCTTGTCCAAGGTCATCGAAATAGAGTAAGGCTCCTCTCCAGTAGAACATCCAGCCGACCAAATACGTATTGATTTTTTTATCTTATTCTTGACAAGAAGTTCTGGAACAACCGTCTTTTCCAGGTAATCGAAATGATGCTGCTCGCGAAAAAAAGAGGTTAAATTCGTCGTGATGGCATTAATAAAATTCACCATTTCCAAATTTTTATTGCTTTTTAAATAGCTGCAATATTCTGCAAAAGTTTTAAGTTCCAAGGCTCTAATACGTCGCACGATGCGACTATAGATCATATCCTTTTTGTGCTCTCCTAGCTGGATTCCGGTTTTCTCATTCGCAACATTTGCAATAAATTCGAAATCGACATTTGTCATCGGGAATTCGCGGGTTCTAAAGTCTACCCCACTCACACTTTTGTTTTCTCTAACGTTTAATGTCTGCATAAGACAATAGACATCCTTTTAAATTACTGAACCAACCCCGGCGCCGAATGCTCCCGCATGTCGCCCGCTAACAATGCATCAATATCCAGAATTACAATCATTTTTTCAGCGACAGCAGCAAGACCTTGTATATATTTTGTATCTACATTGTCATCTAAGTCTGGAGCTGGCTGCATCTTTTCTAGTGATACGCCATATACATCACTTACCGCATCAACCACTACCCCCATCACTCGCGCTTCATCACCCAGCGTTACTCCTAGAACAATAACCACCGTTAAAGTGTCATAGACAACATTCTCCAAGTTGAATTTTTCGCGCAGATCAACAATTGGCACGATCGTACCGCGCAAATTAATCACACCCTTAATATGCTTCGGTGAATTCGGCACCGGTGTCACTGACTCCCAACCACGAATCTCTTTCACACTCAGTATATCAACCCCATACTCTTCTTCAGCCAGCATAAAGGTAAGGTACTGTTCAAGATTTTCGTTATCGTTTAGCGTTTGGGAATCTAAACTAGCCTCAATGCCTTCTTTAGATATTTGCTCTGCCAGGGCCATACACTCCGTCCTTTTATCTTGTCTACTTTATGTTTATACCACCTGCACCTAAACTACGAGCTAAACTACGCGCTAAACTACGCGCTAAACGACTGCGACACTACCGTCTACATTACTACAGACACTTTAGGTATTAAGCGGCCTTATGTTGGCTACCAATTGGCACTACTTTATTACCCTTGTGGTGAACTCCCGCCATATGAACCATATCGAAAATATCCAATATGAGTGACACGGTACCGTCACCTAAAATGGTTGCGCCAGATAC
>NVVG01000062.1 GCA_002402125.1 Moraxellaceae bacterium | reverse complement strand
ATACACCGCCTACGCTCACTTTACTTCGCCTATTCGACGTTATCCGGATCTGTTGGTGCATCGTGCATTGCGTCATGAGATTCGCTCTGAGAGTGAGACGGCTAACGTGAAACGGGTTCCTGGTGCTAAGGTGTTGGCGAAAAAAACCTGGTTGCCGTACAACGATGCACAGATGCTTGAACTCGGTGAGCATTGCTCAATGACCGAACGTCGTGCCGATGATGCCACTCGTGACGTGGTGGGTTGGCTTAAGTGTGAATACATGCGCGATAAAGTCGGTGAAGAGTTTGAGGGCATTATAACCGCTGCGACTAACTTTGGTTTGTTTGTCGAGTTAAAAGAAGTCTATGTGGAAGGCCTTGTGCATGTAAGCTCGCTCACCAGTGACTATTACCACTTTGATGATGTACGTCATCGATTAACCGGGGAGAAGACGGGCGTTATCTACGGGCTTGGTGATTCCGTATCGGTGCGTGTTGTTAAGGTGGATCTTGATGATCGCAAGATTGATTTTGAGCTGACAGAAGGTGGTCGGAAGAATCGTTGGGCGAAGAATCAACAGGACGATAGCGGCAAAGGTTCAAGGAAAAAGAAGCGAAAGCCCTCAAAGAAAACGGGCGCCAAGAAAAACACTGCTAAAACGGGTTCTGCTAAATCCGATTCAGCGAAAAAGGCTTCAGAGAAAAAGGGTTCAGTAAAAACGGATTCAGTAAAAACGGATTCAGTAAAAAAAGGTACCGGTAAGAAAACGGCAAAAAGCACCACCAAAAAAACCAGTGAAAAAAAGGCTGGCGCTATAATCGGTGCTGTTAAGGCTGCGGGATCTAAGGCCGCAAGCGCTATGAAAACAGTAAAGAAAAAAGCCGCCAAGCGGTTAGAAAAATCAAAAGCCGGCGCTAAATCATCCGCTAGTGTTAAAAAGCCCTCAGCAAAAACCAAGAAATAAGTAGAAAAGATTACTAGAGAATAATTATGGCAAAACCTGAATGGTTATACGGTATTCACACAGTTCAGGGTGTGTTGGCAAAATTTCCCGAGCGTGTACTGGAGTTGCGTATACAAGAAGGTAGGGAAGATGAGCGTGTACAGGCTCTGTTAGAGCTTGCCAATGTGCATGGTGTTAGTTGTACGCAGGGAACACGTCAGCAAATGGATACACACGCCGATGGCGCCAACCACCAAGGAGTGATGGCGCGTTGTAAATTGTCCCAGCCACGCCATGAGAATGACCTGTATAAGATCATTGAAGAAAAACAAGGCCCCGTCTTGCTTCTGATTCTGGATGCCGTCACCGACCCGCACAATGTTGGGGCTTGTTTACGTAGTGCCGATGCTGCAGGTGTTGACGCTGTGGTGACAACAAAAGATAAAGCGCCCGGTTTAACCCCGGTGGTGCGGCGTGTGGCTGTTGGCGCCGCAGAAACGGTACCTTTTATTCAGGTAACCAATTTGGCTAGGTGTTTAGACAAAATAAAGGCGCTCGGGGTTTGGATTACGGGTACAGCCATCGATCCTACGGCAGTCAGTCTATTTGATGCGGACCTAACCGGATCGCGAGCGATTGTTTTGGGGGCAGAAGGAAAAGGATTACGTCGATTGACCCAAGAAAAATGTGATCAGCTTGCCTATATTCCGATGCAGGGAAGCGTTGATAGTCTAAACGTGTCGGTGGCGGCGGGAGTGTGTTTGTTTGAAACCTTAAGACAAAAACTGTTGTAAAAACGGCGTTTGGTTGGATTTACACGTTTTTAAGCTTCAGCGTGCCGAATGGTCATTGATTGTGGTAGTATGTTTTTTCGCCGCATAAAGGCATTTTCTGAGTAGATGAAATGGATTTCTGGTGGCCCTTTCCCTTTTTATCTTTTTTTATGTTCGTACTATTAGCAAGTGAGATGTGTTATGGATAAATTTACCTCCTCCGAATTATGGGATAACGTTTGGACGGCTCGCTGTCGCCTATCTTTGATAGTCGTTGTGTTGCTGGCATCTTTGCTTGGTTGTGGCGGGGGAAGCGGAAGTGGTATTAGTTTTGACAAGTTCGGAGGAGCCGCATCGATTGAATTAAGTAATGTAACTGCGTGGGATTCTTCAGGTTCTTATCATGATGTGTTGCAAGGCTGTATCAAGGTTGAACGGGATGAATATTGTACCGTGAATCAGCTACCTCTACTTGTGCAAGTGACGGGTATAACCCCAAGTAAGAGCGCCATTCAGCAGCGGTTGGTGGTTTCTCATGATTGGATGGGGCTGCGTTTTATGGCCCTCTTGGATGAGTTGCCCGATGATATACGAACCCTGTTGGGATCGGTAAGTGCTATCGTTATTGGCTCAGAGATAAGACCCTCGTTTTATTATCCGCTGACAGGCGCTATATACCTGGATCCCTCGAGGTTGTGGTTAACCAACACAGAGAAGCAAACCATTAGTCAGCGTACTGACTTCCGTTCGGATTTTGATCAGGAATTGAACTTTGCGTTCCTATCCCGTTATTTAGAAGGCGGAGTAAGTGCTTTTCCATATTACCCCTTGGATGGGGACGAGGAGCGTCAACTGCAGGATATTGTGAAACCTATGGCGAGGCTCCTCTATCACGAATTGGCCCACGCGGCGGATTTTTTCCCAAGATTGGCCGTTGCTGGATTTGATGGTGCCTTGACTCTCGATGAGAATGCGCAAAATCTACACTTGGATGTGTTGTCTGATCAACTTGTTGCAGATATTCCGTTGAATAACAGTGTGTTGGACTTGCTTGGTAAAGTTATGTTCCAGGGGGAGCAAGCGACGCTGGCTCAACAATCCTTCAGTCCCTCCTATGTAGGGGCGGAGTTTACCAATGATGGGGCCGCTCATATGTATGCGTATAGCACCCAATTTGAAGATTTTGCCATGTTATTTGAACAAAGCATGATGAAATATCACTACAATTTGGTCATTGAGGTGGCGGTTACTAATTATAGCGATTCGATCTACTGTAATGACTATTCGGTTGTGTGGGGACAGATTAATCGAATTGCTGACGGGTTAGTAAAACCGCGGGCTAAAAAAGTGGCTGAGCTGGTTTTTCCTGAGGAGGCTTGGGGAGGTGTATTTGACGGATTGGGTGTAGCTGTTAATAGCTCAGCGGGTGAATCCTGGTGTGATAGGCTGGCTAATCGCGGAGGTGAAAACAAAGAACCTCTGGTTAGGCATTTCCCTGATTACCTCTAGTCGGCATTATTCTTTTATTTCATAGGGTTAAGGCTGCTAGACAAGGTTCCAAGGAATCCAAGTAACCTAAGCCCTCTTCCCTCTATTGCTAAAGCCCTTGAACTAGCATAGAATTCGCGCTCTTTTGGACGACTCTACCTGAGTTGGTACCAAAATACGGGGCTTAGTCATTTAGGTTGAGCTGAATTTTTACTCCTTGCCTTACTGCTTTATCGCGGAAGGCTTTATTCCGAAGGGAGATACAATGAGACATTACGAAATCGTGTTTCTGGTTCATCCAGATCAGAGCGAGCAAGTACCTTCTATGATTGAGCGCTATAAAGGCCAAATCGTAGACGGTGGCGGTGTTGTACACCGTTTAGAAGATTGGGGGCGCCGTCAGTTGGCATACCCTATCAACAAAATTCACAAAGCCCATTACGTTTTGTTGAACATTGAATGTTCACAAGAAGTACTTGATGAGCTTACCAATAGCTTCAAGTTTAACGATGCAGTTCTGCGTAACCTGGTAATGCGTCGTAAAGAGGCAGTAACAGAGGAATCTCTACTCGCAAAGGGTGAAGAGCCACCTCGCGCAGAACGCCCAGATCGCTCAGATCGCCCGGAGCGTACTGAGCGTACTGAGCGTACTGAGCAAGCGCCTGCAGCAGAGGTTAAAGAAACTGTTAAAGAAGCTGTTGAAGAAGATGCAAAAGCGTCTGACGATACTGCTGACGAGTAAGCCTACGCTTGCTTAAATCATTGTATGGAGAGTAATCAACTTGTTATTAGTGGCGTCATTCTTGAGCTGGAAAAGCTCAGAGTAACCCCCGGTGGTGTACCAATACGTACATTGCTATTAGAGCATCGCTCTAGACAAGTTGAAGTTGAAACCCCAAGAGAGGTCTTTTGTCGAATCAAAGTAGCGATTCGCGGGCCGCAGCTGCAATCACTGGTTGACCAGTTGCAGGTTGGTAGTCGGGTTACGGTGACGGGCTTTTTAGCTCGCTCAGGGTATAAAGACGAAGACGGGATACGACTTAATCTTCATGCGCAACATATTGAATTAAAGTAGATACAGGAGCGAAACGATGGCACGTTTCTATCGTCGCAGAAAATTTTGCCGTTTTACGGCTGAAGGCGTTACCGAGATCGATTACAAAGATCTTGAAACTTTAAGAAACTACATTACTGAAACTGGAAAAATCGTACCTAGCCGTATTACCGGTACTAAGGCGAAATACCAGCGTCAGTTGGCCCGTGCAGTTAAGCGTGCACGTGCGGTAGCGATATTGCCTTACACTGATCAGCACGATTAAGGGTAGGGTAGCCAGTTGTTAGTAAAACTGGCCGAAAAAGTGGTGAGTGGGCGCCTACCGGCGCTACTCATTGCAGCGGCAATAGGTTTTATGCCTATGCTATCCTGGGGTTCTGCCGTCGTTGTGGCGCTGGTAGCTCTCAGGAAAGGTTCCACCGAAGCCATATGGCCCTTTATTGGGGCATCGATTCCAGCAGGCGTCGCATGGTTTATGGGAGATATGAGTGCCGTAGGCATTCTCTTTTGTAGTTTGGTGGGAGCTTTAGTATTAGCGAATACAACACAGTTAGGATTGGCTTTGTCTGGAATCGCATTTACCGCAGTCCTGATGACGGGTGTGGTAAGTTTGTTTCCAGAGCAGACGGCGTTGCTCTATGAGCAATACAGCTTGATGTTAGAACAGCTGCAGAGTGAAGGTTTTGAGAAAATCGATATCGAAACTCAGCAGTTTGTTACCTATAGCATCGTGTGGAGTAGTGCTTGGTTAGGGACGTTGTCTCTATTGCTCGCCCGTTGGTTGCAGGCCAAGCTGTATAATCCCGGTGGATTCCAAAAGGAGTTCCATTATTTACGTTTATCTCCTCTTTTGGTGGGGGTGCTCGTGGCGGGAATGGCAGCAAGCCAGGCAATACCGATGTTGGAAGGAACCCTTCCAGTATTAGTGATGCCGATTATGATGGCTGGCTTTGGTTTGATTCATTGTATTGTGTGGATTAAGCGAATGGGTAATATGCCGCTTGTAATGTTGTATGCCTCATTGGTTTTTATGGGGCCGATCGCAGTGCTTTTGCTTATGGTTGCTGCAATAACCGATAGTTTTTCAAACTATAGAAATAAAATGATCCCACCAGAACAATAAGTTGATGGGACATTGAAACAAAGAGGTAAACGCAATGGACGTTATACTACTAGAAAAAACTCGTAATCTAGGTAATCTAGGTGATAAGGTTTCCGTGAAAGCGGGCTATGGCCGTAATTTCCTTATCCCTACCGGTAAGGCGGTTCCTGCTACAGCAGCCAATGTTGAGCACTTTGAATCACGTCGTGCTGAGCTTGAGAAAAAAGCGGCAGAAGTTTTAGCAGTAGCTCAAGCGCGTCTAGAGAAGATCAAGGCGCTGGGTACTGTAACTATTACGTCAAAAGCTGGTGACGAAGGCAAGTTATTCGGATCCATCGGTACTCGTGATATTGCGGACGCAATTACTGCGGCTGGTGTTGACGTGCAAAAGAGTGAAGTAGCCCTTCCTCTTGGCACTATTCGCCATGCAGGTGATTATGAAATCGATGTCCAAGTACATTCTGATGTAAAAGGTCTCATTACTCTTGCGGTAGTTCCTGAGTAAGTAATACTTTTTTATATTGAGTACAGCCTACTAGCTAACCGTTAGCCGTGCTGCACCGATTGCTGAAAATAAAAACCAATAGCCTGTCGCACTTAGTGCCTCGGGCTATTGGTTTTTATGGATGGTGATAAATTCGAATCGATGGATGCTACCCCAGCGATCGTATTATCTGAAAAACCAGGCCTGTTTACGTTGCGCCTAGTGATGATCCCGTTACACTGGGTGTTATCCTAGAAAACGACTACCTCAACCCATAGATGATCAACCTATATGAGTGATTTTGAGATATGAGTGATTTTGAGACTGGCAGCAGTGCCCCGGCGGATTTTGAAACCAGCGCCTTAAAAGTTCCGCCGCATTCGATCGAAGCGGAGCAATCGGTATTGGGCGGTTTAATGTTGTCGAATGGCGCTTTTGATGATGTCTCTGAATTGGTTTCTGAAATAGATTTCTATCGTCGCGATCATCGTCTTATCTATCGTGGCATGGTGCAATTGGTTGCCCAAGACAAACCTTTTGACGTAGTTACCATTGGTGAGGTTCTCGACAATTCTGGCTTATTAGAAGAAGCCAGTGGCATGGCGTATCTTGCCGAGTTGGCAAAAAACACTCCCAGTGTTGCGAACATTAAAGCCTATGCCGATATTGTGCGTGAGCGCTCGGTGTTGCGCCAGATGATTCAGGTGTCGAATGAAATTGCCGATGCGGCTTTTGCTACCGAAGGACGTAGTTGTGCAGAATTGTTAGATGAAGCCGAGCGTAAGGTTTTTGCCATTGCCGAACAGGGAACTAAGCAAGGTGGTCCGGTTGGCATAAAAGATATTCTTAAGAGCACGGTCGATAAGATCGATGAGCTGTTCACCTCCGATAATGCTATTACCGGTTTAACCACAGGCTTTAAGGATCTTGATGAAATTACCTCCGGTATGCAGCCCTCTGATTTGATCATTGTGGCCGCGCGACCATCCATGGGTAAAACGACCTTTGCAATGAACCTGGTTGAGAATGCAGCCATCCGTACCGGTAAACCGGTGCTGGTATTTAGTATGGAGATGCCGTCAGATTCTCTTGTGATGAGAATGATTGCCTCGCTCGGGCGTATTGATCAAACTCGAGTGCGTAATGGTAAATTAGAAGAAGACGATTGGCCGCGTTTCAATTCAGCGATAAGCATGTTGGCTGAGCAGAAATTATTTATTGATGATGGTGCGAGTTTGTCTCCGTCCGAAGTTAGGGCGCGAGCTCGGCGAATAGCCAAAGACCAAGGAGAGATAGGGTTAATCATGGTTGATTACTTGCAGTTAATGCAGGTTCCTGGTTCTGAAAGCCGGGTGGCAGAGATTTCAGAAATATCCCGTTCCCTCAAGGCCCTTGCTAAAGAACTCAAGTGTCCAGTGGTTGCGCTTTCACAGCTTAACCGTGGTTTGGAGCAGCGACCTAATAAACGTCCCATCAACTCAGATTTACGTGAATCTGGAGCAATCGAGCAGGATGCCGATGTGATCATGTTTATTTACCGCGATGAAGTATATAACGAGGAAAGTGAAGATAAGGGGGTTGCAGAAATTATTATTGGTAAGCAACGAAATGGCCCAATCGGGACCACTCGTTTAGCGTTTGTGGGTAAATATTCCCGCTTTGAGGATTTGGCCCACGATGCTTATGGCGGCGGTGATTATTAATGAGTCGTGGTACCTGTGCAGTTATAGATCTTGCTGCGCTTCGTCAAAATTACCAAGTCATCAAACAACAGGCGGGCACTAGTCAGATACTTGCGATTGTAAAAGCCGATGGTTATGGGCATGGCATGACTTCCATTGCCCGTGCTTTGCCAGAGAGTGATGGTTTTGGTGTGGCGATTTTAGAGGAGGCTTTGTTGTTAAGGGCTGCGGGAATCACCCAGAAAATCTTGATGCTTGAAGGCGCGCTTTCTCTGGATGAAATGCAGCAGGCCGGTGAGGCAAAAATAGATGTCGTAGTACATCAGTTGGAGCAGGTAGCGTTTGTCGAACAGATCGGATCTGATGTGTCGCTGAATGTGTGGTTAAAAGTGGATACCGGAATGCATCGTTTGGGGCTGGAACCTGAGGATGTTCAGGAAGCTTATCGTCGTCTTCAAGCATGTGGTTGTGTGCGTAGCATGACATTGATGAGTCACTTTTCCTGTGCCGATGATGTTGAGTCACCAGTGAGTGATCGGCAGTATCAGCGTTTTGAACAATTACATAATCAGCATGGCAGCGCGGAGTTAGATGCTAGTCTCGCTAACTCTGCGGGTATTTTTCGTGATAAACAATATCATTATCAATGGGTGCGTCCGGGTATTGCGCTGTATGGCGGCAGCCCCATAGCTGGTCAGGCAGCCGAAGCGTTGGGGTTACTACCCGTAATGACGTTGAAATCACGAGTGATTGCGTTAAAAGTGGTAGCCCAAGGTGAAAATGTCGGTTATGGAGCGCGCTGGACAGCGAGTGCTGAAACAAAAGTGGCGATTGTCGCCATTGGTTATGGCGATGGTTATCCTCGACATATGGGCTCGGCAACTAAGGTGTTAATTAATGACTCGTTGTGTTCGGTCATTGGTCGAGTTTCGATGGACATGATTGCGGTAGATGTTAGTGCGGCTGATGTTAGAGGGGCTGATGTTAGTAGGATACGGCCAGTGGCATTAAACGACTCAGTGACATTGTGGGGAAAGGGATTACCGGTAGAGATAGTGGCAGATTGGGCTGAGACGATTAATTATGAATTGTTGTGTCAGGTAACGGATCGTGTAGATCATCGTTACCTTGATGTGAAAGGGTAGCAACATATGCCGTGGTGGGCTTCGCTCTACGTCGCGTTTATTATTATTTCATTACCTTTTGGTTTAATGACCATTCGCCGTATCGAAAAAGATATCCTTCACCCGCTGGGTGGATTGTTGTCAACATTACTTAGCGCATCTTTTATTGTTAGTTATTATTATCCTGATTTGCTGCCTTATCACGGTGCCCAGACTTGGTTGTATTGGGGGTTCGTCGTGGGATGGGATTGTTATAGCTATCTTCGATTAAATAATCGGTTGCCGGAATTGTTAGAGCAGACAGATGACTCTCCGGGTAGGCGAAATAACGTATTTCTTATTGGCTTAATAATTACTTTGCCGGTGTATATCTGGGGTTTTTTGGTGTGCCTGCGAGCAATGGCATAACGTGTAAATTGGGGTCTGTAATTGTGGTAAGAGTGCAAGTTGGGGTCAGTGTAAAGTAATGGCAAAAGTAAAAACATGTTATGTATGTACCGATTGTGGCAGCGACTTTCCCAAATGGGCCGGGCAATGTGGTGACTGTGGTGTATGGAATACGTTAATTGAATTTTCGCCAGACCGAGGCATGCCTGCAGCACGCAAGGGTGGGTCCGGTTATGCGGGAGAATCTAAAACGGTTACCACCATGGCGGAAGTATCCGTCGAAGACGCAGAGCGAACACCCACGGGCTTGCTGGAATTGGATCGTGTATTGGGTGGCGGTTTGGTTAATGGTTCCGTGGTATTGATTGGGGGTGACCCAGGTATCGGGAAATCCACAATATTGCTGCAAACCATGACCTTTTTAGGGGCATCCGCGACGGCGTTGTATATAACAGGAGAGGAATCTCTGCAACAAGTTGCCATGCGGGCCCGTCGCCTCGGGTTACCGCAAGATAAAATGAAAATAATGTCAGAAACGGTCGTAGAAAACATTCTCGCTACCGCCGTCAAGGAGCGGCCCGCTGTCATGGTAATCGATTCCATTCAGACAGTTTATTCGGACGCGTTAAGTTCGGCCCCTGGCGGTGTGTCTCAGGTGCGTGAATGTGCCGCCGCATTGGTGCGTTACGCAAAGCAGTCGGGTACTGCGTTGTTTTTAGTTGGGCATGTGACAAAGGAGGGAGCGCTAGCGGGGCCTCGCGTGTTGGAACATATGGTTGATAGTGTGCTCTATTTTGAAGGCGAACAAGATAGTCGTTTTCGAATTATTCGGGCGGTAAAAAATCGCTTTGGTGCGGTGAATGAGATAGGTGTATTCGCCATGACCGATAGAGGGCTAAAAGAAGTCAGTAATCCTTCTGCAATTTTCTTGTCTCGTTATGAGCATCCAGTGCCAGGAAGTGTTGTGATGGTGACGCGAGATGGCACTCGCCCATTGTTGGTAGAAGTTCAGGCGCTGGTGGATGATAGCCAGATGGGTAATCCCCGGCGCGTCGCTGTTGGCTTGGATCAGAATCGTTTGGCCATGTTATTAGCAGTATTAAACCGTCACGGTGGTGTTGCCACCATGGGCATGGATGTTTTTCTCAATGTGGTGGGTGGTGTCAAAGTTATTGAGACAGGTTCTGATATGGCGGTGTTGGTGGCGGTCATGTCTAGCCTAAGAAATCTAGCACTGGATAATCATCTTATTGTGTTTGGTGAGGTGGGATTGTCCGGTGAAATACGACCGGTACCGAATGGGCAGGAACGATTGAAGGAGGCTGTAAAGCATGGCTTTACACGTGCTGTTGTGCCAACGGCAAATGCGCCCAAAGAAGCAATAAAAGGCATGGAGGTTGTTGGGGTTAGTTGGTTATCCGAGGCGTTAGAGGCAGTAATCTAATAAGGTACGATTTTTATTGACGGTTGTGCTTAGATCGGTAGATGCGGGTCTGCTGCGATAGGTCTACGTATCGTCAGTATGAAAGCTCTCAAGATCAGTATAGTGAGACAGTGCTTCTAGCTCCCGTTCTAATAGCTCAGTGCTACCGGTGTTGAGTTCCACTATCCGTCGAAGGTGAGAGGCGCTCTCAACATCCATATGTTCACACACCATGCCTATGTGGCCACTCTCTACATGGGTGATTTTTCCGTCCACCACAATGTGAGTGCTGTTGTCAGAAAGGGTTAATTTTAGAACAACTTGTTCGTCGGCCTCGAGAACAAAATCTTTTGGCTGTTGAATAAGCGCGCCTTTTAACGAGATATCAATAACTGTCGTATTCCAATGGCCACTTTTTGTTTCTAGGACGGCGGTGGCGTCAAACTGGATGCGTGTGAAATGTCTTTTTTCAGTCATAATATGTTGTAGTAGCGCCGACAGTGTTTGAGGTTAGAAATTACTTGTTCCTAGAAGAATAGTTTACTATCTCACATAATTAAAGGCTGGAGGATGAGAATTCATATCTTTGGGGGCTCGGGTTATGCCGCCAATCTGAGTTAGGTTTAGCTTTTATTTGTAGTTAAATGCAATCTATATGCGCTGATAGTCGTGGTATGTTTAGCGGGTTTATGAAAACGAATGCTGTTGCTGTCTACCTGAGTATTTGTATATAAAGAAAGTGTCTCCGCAATTATTTCTCGATCTATATGTAGAATGATTTCTTCCGTAGATGTAATCGGAGTTTTATTCATCAAGTGAGGAGAAAAGGTGGCTGAGGATTTGTGGTGATCTCTATGTTTGTCTATCACAGAACGTTCACCGGGTGCTAGATAAATAGCCCCGGTAGTAAAGTCAACGGCGAACGCAACGATACCTGGGATAATGCCAAAAAGAAGTCCTGCTGCATCCAATGCAAGAATTGCAGGGTCAATGTCTCCGCTAGTTTGTCCTACCCGTTTAGGGTGCAGTACGTAGCCGCAGGATGCGCTACTGAATATCATGATTAATAGGGCAAATGTGAGACAGCGTTTTGATGTTATGTGGCGAAATGTATTGGTTACAACATGCATAGTAAATGCTCTTGGTGTTTAAGTTGATGTTTACTGGCCCAGGGTGTTCGCGCATCGGGGTCAAATATAAGACTAGCAGACCACTGTAACAGATCGAATTTTAAGGTATAGGAAATTATCAAGAATGATTTGGAGGGCTTGTTTAGGTCGATTGTTCGAGTAATTGGCTATTAGCTATTGGAATGTTGTTGATGTTCTGCAATAAGGCAGGGAGCCTTTAGACTTGTTTTATCTAAAGGATGTTTTCTTCTCTCATTTGTAGCCTCTGGGAGCCTGTAGATATCTTGTTGACATATTAAAAGTATTTTCCTTATTTGCGGTTGGACTAAGCGACATTACTGAGGTTTGGTTGGTTTTTACATTTTGTTGATAACGCTGCTTGCAGTATAAAAAACCTACGATTTCAATGAGGTATATAATGTGGTTGCGGTTAATATTTGCGCAATAGGAAAAGTTGTTCCATAGTTAGTTTAGCAATAAGAAAAGTGCGCAGTGACTGTTACACAGCAGTTACAGTTGCCTTTGGAACATATGAATATGACGCTCGTGTTTTTTATGAAAAATAATCATTTGAAAAGCGCCTGTTTTTTTTGATATGTTGAAAGCGACCTAAAAAAACATCTTCGAATTATATCTAGATGATTTTTATATTGTTGAGTTATATTTTAATTATAGTTTGTTGAATTGTAGTTGAGTTATAGTTGAGTTGTATGTCGTTGAATAGTGTAGGAATCAGGTGACAGATTTTGTGTAATACTTAAACTGAATGTGAGGTACAGAAAATGCCAGGCATAAGAGAGCAGGAACAGAATACACCAATTGAGTTCATTGAAGATTTTCTAGCAGAGCCGGAGGAGGAGGTTACTGAACAACTAGAGGCCACCAAATCAAAGCCTAGTAGCGGAAAGTATTTTAGGAAAATAGAGCAACTGCTAGAGAAAAGGCAGTTGCACGAAGATCTTACCGATTATGAATGGGACGATTAATACAATTCCCGGCCAGAGATGATGGTCGAGTCAAATTAAAAAGCGCGAGTGCATTATTTTTGGTTTTCGATGTTGCTTGCGATTGTTTTCTTATGGCGAAAAAAAGGACAAGCAGTAACTTGTCCTTTTTTTGTGGTTGGAACAAAAGTCTTAGCTAATCTTTTTATATTTAATGCGTTTGGGTTTTGTCGCTTCTTCACCATATTTCTTTTTCTTGTAAGCCTCATACTCGGTAAAGTTTCCTTCAAAAAACTCCACGCCTTCAGCACCTTCAAAATCGATAATATGGGTTGAAACTCTATCTAAGAACCAACGGTCGTGAGAAATTACCACCGCGCAGCCAGCATAAGTAAGCAAGGCTTCTTCTAGGGCGCGTAAGGTTTCGATGTCGAGATCGTTGGTGGGTTCATCCAGTAATAATAAGTTTCCACCGGTACGAAGTAGTTTGCACAAATGCAAGCGGTTTCTTTCGCCGCCGGATAAATCTTTGACGAATTTTTGTTGGTCCGAACCCTTAAAGTTAAAACGTCCAACGTATGCTCGAGAGGGCATTTCAAAATTGCCAATCGTGATGTTGTCCAAACCACCAGAAACTTCTTCCCAAACGGTTTTGCTGCCGTCTAAATCTTCTCGGCTTTGGTCAACATAGGAGATTTTTACGGTCTTGCCAATAACGATGTCTCCGCTGTCCGGTTTTTCTTCGCCGGTGAAAAGTTTAAATAGCGTTGTCTTACCCGCACCGTTGGGGCCGATGACACCAACAATGGCACCAGGAGGCAGTCGAAAGCTTAAATCTTCATACAATAGTTTATCATCGAAGGCTTTGGTTACGCCTTTAAATTCGATAACTTCATCCCCTAGTCGCTGCCCAACAGGAATGTACAGCTCTTGAGTTTCATTACGTTTCTGATCATCTTGGCGTGACAACTCTTCAAAGCGTGCCAAGCGTGCTTTGCTTTTTGATTGGCGGCCCTTGGTATTGGAACGCACCCACTCCAATTCAGATTTAATGCTGCGTAGGCGGGCAACTTCTTGTTTGGATTCTTGCGCTAATCGTTGTTCTTTTTGTTCCAGCCAAGAAGAGTAGTTACCTTCGTAAGGAATGCCATGGCCACGGTCTAATTCCAAGATCCATTGTGCCGCGTTATCAAGGAAGTAACGATCGTGGGTGATCGCAACAACGGTGCCGGTGAAGTCATGTAGATAACGCTCTAACCAGGCGACACTTTCGGCATCAAGGTGGTTGGTCGGTTCGTCCAATAACAGCATGTCTGGGCTAGACAGTAATAAGCGGCATAACGCAACGCGGCGTTGTTCACCGCCAGAGAGTTTGGTGACGTCGGCTTCCCATGGTGGCAGGCGAAGTGCGTCGGCGGCGATTTCTAGGGTGCGATCAATCTCCCAGCCGTTGCCCGCGTCAATCTTGTTTTGTAGCTCGGCTTGCTCTTCCAGTAACGCGTTCATTTCATCGTCACTCATGGGTTCAGCAAACTTCATGCTGACCTCATCGAAGCGCGCCAAAATATCTTTCATTTCGCGAACGCCATCTTCAACATTGCCACGCACATCTTTGCTTGAGTCAAGTTGTGGTTCCTGTGGTAGATAACCAATCTTGATACCGGTCTGTGGGCGAGCTTCACCGTCGATGTCGGTATCTAAACCGGCCATGATGCGCAGTAAAGTGGATTTACCAGAGCCATTGAGTCCAAGCACGCCAATTTTGGCACCAGGGAAAAAGGACAGTGAGATATCTTTGAGGATGGTGCGCTTCGGGGGAACCACCTTGCTGACGCGGTTCATGGTGTAGATATATTGAGCCATAGTATTGATTATTACCCTGGTGAGTTTTGAGGTGCCCTGTAAATGGGGCCTACGCTACTCCAGAATGGAGGGGGTTGCAATTGCCAGAGTGATGGAAAAGGGCTGAATCTACTGATATGACCTCATGCAGAGTGAAGGGCAGACCATATCTGAAGAAATCACAGCAAATCATGCGTTTTTTCATGTGCTCATGCCTTGTACTTGTGTAAAATAGCGGCCTTTCTTAGTCGACATCTTTACTGATACTACTTACACGAACACCTGCTGGGGATTTTCTATGTTTTCACCTGACTTAACTATCGCGGATTTTGATCCAGAAATCGCTGAATCCATTGAGAATGAAAAACGCCGTCAGGAGCAGCACATCGAATTGATCGCTTCTGAAAACTATACCAGCCCGCTGGTGATGGAGGCCCAAGGGTCTGTATTAACCAACAAATACGCCGAAGGTTACCCATTTAAGCGTTATTACGGTGGTTGTGAGTTTGTGGATGTGGCAGAACAATTAGCCATTGACCGTGTTAAGGCGCTATTTGGTGCCGACTACGCCAATGTTCAGCCTCACTCTGGCTCACAAGCCAACTCAGCAGTCTATATGGCTCTATTGCAGCCAGGTGACACGGTATTAGGCATGAGCCTAGCGGACGGTGGCCACCTTACTCACGGTTCTAAGGTGAGCTTTTCTGGCAAAATATACAATTCAGTGCAATATGGCTTAAACAACGCTACCGGTGAAGTGGATTACGATCAGGTTGCAGCCTTGGCGCGTGAACATAAGCCAAAAATGATCATCGCCGGTTTCTCTGCTTATTCTCGAGTGATGGATTGGCAGCGTTTTCGCGATATAGCCGATGAAGTTGGCGCCTATCTCATGGTTGATATGGCTCATGTTGCCGGTTTGATTGCTGCGGGTGAATACCCCAACCCGGTACAAATAGCTGACGTCACCACCACCACTACCCATAAAACATTGGGCGGCCCACGTGGCGGCCTTATTCTTGCCAAAGCCAATCCCGAGATCGAGAAGAAGCTAAACTCTGCGGTATTCCCAGGTGGCCAAGGCGGCCCGCTAATGCATGTTATCGCAGCGAAGGCGATCTGCTTTAAAGAAGCCGCCACTGACGAGTTTAAGACTTACCAAAAGCAGGTCGTGGTGAATGCCAGGGCGATGGCTAAGGTATTCATTGAACGTGGTTTTGATGTGGTCTCAAATGGTACGGATAATCACCTGTTTTTGCTCAGTTTGATTAGCAAAAATATCACAGGTAAAGATGCTGACGCAGCCTTGGGTCGTGCACATATCACCGTCAATAAGAATGCCGTACCGAACGATCCGTTATCTCCATTCGTGACCAGTGGCTTGCGTATTGGTACCCCAGCGGTGACTCGTCGTGGTTTTGCTGAAGATGACGTGACTGCGCTTGCCGGTTGGATGTGTGACATTCTGGACGATTTGAGCAATGAATCTGTGATTGATCAAGTAAGAGAGAAGGTCGGCGTGATTTGTGCCAAACTGCCTGTTTACGGTTACTAGATAAATTTAGGGGCTTTTGGGAGCAATTAGGCACATTCCCAGCTGCCAATTTAACGGATGAAGAGAAGGCTACCAATAGGGTGGCCTTTTTTTGAGGACTAAAGCCATGTACTGCCCGTTTTGTAATGCTAATGAAACTAAAGTGATCGACTCGCGTTTGGTGGCTGATGGCACGCAGGTAAGGCGACGCCGTGAATGTATTGCTTGCGGCGAACGTTACACTACTTATGAAACTGCCGAATTGGTGATGCCAAAGATAGTCAAGCAAGACGGTACGCGCGAGCCATTTGATGAAAATAAACTGCGTAGCGGCATACAGCGTGCTGTTGAAAAACGTCCCGTTAGTACTGAGCAGATTGAAGCTGCGGTGCATCGCATATGTTCCCGCTTGCGAGCCACGGGAGAGCGCGAAGTGGATTCTCAGGTGGTGGGCGAACAAGTGATGGAAGCCTTGCGTGAGCTCGATGAAGTGGCCTTTGTGCGGTTTGCCTCGGTTTATCGTAGTTTCCAGGATATTAGTGAATTTAAGGATGAGATAGACCGCCTGCAAAAGGGCAATTAATAGCTCGCCCAGGCTGCACGCAGTGATTTGCGTCGGCTTTATGGTACAATGCTCGAAAAGTACAACGCTCGAAAAGTACAACGCTCGAAAAGTACAACGCTCGAAAAGTACAACGCTCGAAAAAGTACAACGCTCGGAATATCTAACGGTGCAAACTCTCAAGATGCGGGAGTTTGCATGAATTTGCTTTAAAGCAGCGCTCTTTATGAAACTATCGGCATGAAAACACAGGCCTTCTCTACAGATGACACTCGCTATATGGCTCAGGCCATTCAAATAGCACGTCAGGGTCTGTATACAACCCACCCAAATCCGCGGGTTGGCTGTGTTATTGTTGCCGATGGACAGATTATTGGCGAGGGCTGGCATCAAATAGCCGGTCAAGGCCACGCCGAGGTAAATGCCTTAGCGCAAGCCGGTGAACGCGCTCGCGGCGCCACCGCTTATGTCACTCTCGAACCCTGTAGTCATTTCGGTCGTACCCCTCCTTGTTCCCAAGCCTTGATTGATGCCGGTTTAGCCCGGGTTGTCAGTGCTATGCAAGACCCTAATCCGCTGGTCTCAGGCAATGGTCATCACATGTTGCAGGCGCAAGGCATTGCTGTCGCCTGTGGTTTGTTAGCAGACGAGGCGCAGCAACTCAATCCAGGGTTTGTAAAACGTATGTCGACGGGGTTGCCCTGGGTCAGGGTTAAATCTGCCATGAGTGCGGATGGCCGTACTGCTATGGCGTCCGGTGAAAGCCAGTGGATTACCGGCAGTGGCGCAAGGCAAGACGTGCAGCGACTTCGAGCTCGGAGTGAGGCGATTATTACCGGCATCGAGTCGGTCATCATTGATGATCCTTCGCTCACCGTGCGACCAGAAAGCTGGCCCCCATATAGTGGGTTCAACGCAGATTCAGCAGATGTCTCTAACACCCAATATCAGTGGCCAGTAATCCTAGAACAACCGATTCAGCCGTTACGTGTTGTGCTCGATTCCCACCTGCGTCTGCCGCGAACGGCAAAAATGCTCAGCCTGCCTGGCAACACCCTCGTGGTGTGTGCGGAAGAACATCAAACTAAGCGAGAAGCTCTAGAAGCTGCAGGCGCCGAGGTACTGTGTTTACCGCAGGATGGCAAACAGGGGCGGGTTGATCTGCTAGCGTTGCTAAAAGAGTTGGCGCAACGCGACGTCAACGAAGTTCTAGTAGAAACCGGCGCAACCACCGCAGGGGCCTTTGTTCAGCAAGGTTTAGTGGATGAATGGGTGTTGTATATGGCACCAACGCTGATGGGTAGTGATGCGCGGCCAGTGTTGTTGATGCCAGGAATTCATACTATGAAAGATAAGATACACTTAACGCTAAAACAGGTGAAACAGGTTGGTGACGATGTCTGTCTTACCTACTCACTTGGCAATACGGTTGAGTAATAGCAGAGATAGGATGAGCAATGTTTACAGGCATTATTGAAGCGGTAGGCCATGTGGCTCAAATGGATGCCCGCGGTGGTGACGTCAGGTTGCGTGTACATAGCGGCAAACTGGATTTGTCTGACGTAAAGCTGGGTGACAGCATCGCGACTAATGGCGTGTGCCTGACTGTCGTACAATTGCTAGGCGATGGCTTTTGGGCCGATGTTTCATTAGAAACATTAAAACGTACCAGTTTTAAGCAATTATCCGTTGGCGTTAAGGTCAACTTGGAGAAGGCTCTAACACCAACCACTCGGCTGGGTGGGCACATTGTTAGTGGTCATGTGGACGGCTTAGGTAAAATCTTATCTCGCAAAGAAGACGCGCGATCGATTCAGCTTCAAGTGGAAGCACCCCGTGAGTTGGCAAAGTATTTGTCAGAAAAAGGCTCGATCTGTGTCGATGGCGTGAGTTTGACCATTAATCAGATTAATGGTGCGGTATTTTCGTTAAATATCGTACCCCATACTTCTGGAGAAACCACGGTCGACCTGTGGCGCTCAGGGGTTGAAGTGAATTTGGAAGTCGATATTATCGCCCGTTACTTAGAGCGGCTACTCTTAGGAGATAAAGCGGCAGATCCGGTATCAGGGTCAGAGCAAGGAGTAACCCTTGCACAGTTGGCTGAACATGGTTTTCTTAATCGATAATCATTTTGGGTCTGTTAAAATAAATGTATACAAACTATTCGCAGGAATCAGTGATGAAGCTGAATACCATAGAAGAACTGATCAACGACATTCGCTTGGGTAAGATGGTTGTCCTAATGGATGACGAAGACCGTGAAAATGAAGGTGATTTAATCATTGCCGCCAGCATGGTGCGCCCAGCAGATATTAACTTTATGGCCACCCATGCGAGAGGGCTTATTTGCTTAACGCTAACCCAAGCCCGATGTGAGCAGCTGCAGCTGCCGTTGATGGTTGATTCCAATCAATGCCAGCATGGTACTAACTTTACCATGTCCATTGAAGCTGCCGAAGGTGTCACTACCGGTATCTCGGCAGCCGATAGAGCCACAACGATTCTGGCAGCGGTGGCTAGAGATGCAAAAGTGGATGATATTGTTCAGCCCGGACATATCTTTCCGCTAAAGGCACAAGAAGGTGGTGTGTTACGCAGAGCGGGGCACACAGAGGCCGGATGTGATTTAGCACGGCTAGCGGGTTATGAGCCTGCCGCTGCTATTGTTGAAATCATGAATGAAGATGGCACCATGGCCCGTCGTCCCGATTTAGAAGTCTTTGCAGAAACTCACGGGTTAAAAATCGGCACCATTGCCGACCTAATTCACTATCGTACCTTTAATGAAAAGACAATCGAAAAAATCAGAGAAGATACTCTACCTACTGAGTACGGAGATTTTCAGCTGTTTGTGTTTCAGGACCTTATCGACAATCAAACCCACTTGGCGTTGGTAAAAGGTGATTTGTCTGCTGTGGCTGAACCCCATGTGCGAGTCCATATAGCCGATCCATTACGTGATCTTATTGGCGCCATTAAACATGAGGGTTCTGGCTGGAGTTTGCCTCGAGTCATGCGTTTTGTGGCTGAAAAATCCGATGCCGGTGTTATTTTGCTGCTTGGGGATTCCTTTCAAGAGCAGGGTGTAAGCGAGATTGTCGATAGTTTTTACAACGGGCGTCGACCCAATCGAATACAGACGATAGACGGTAAAAGCGAATATAGAAATATTGGCACCGGCGCGCAAATATTACGTCAGCTTGGCGTAAGCAAGATGCGTTTGCTGAGCGCCCCAATGCACTTTAATGCACTGTCAGGTTTTGATCTAGAAGTGACGGAATATATTAGCAGCAACGATATAAACGATTAATAACAAGGTAATTGGCTCATGAGTAATATCAAAACAATTGAAGGTGATTTTCGCCCTATTTCTGCACGTTTTGCGTTAGTTGTCGGACGGTTTAACAGCTTTGTGGTAGAGAGCTTGGTGGATGGGGCCGTGGACGCGCTGGTACGTCACGGCATTGCCGAAAAAGATATTGAGATCATTCGAGTGCCTGGCGCATTTGAATTACCATTAGCGGTAAAGAAGGTCGCCCAAATTCGTAAGCCCGATGCAATCGTAGCACTAGGTGCGGTAATTCGTGGTGGCACGCCGCATTTTGAATATGTTGCCGGTGAATGTGTAAAAGGGTTAGCAACGGTAAGTTTGGATACCGATATTCCTGTCGCTTTTGGCGTGTTGACAGTCGATAGCATCGAGCAAGCAATAGAGCGTTCAGGTACCAAAGCAGGTAACAAAGGCGCCGAAGCAGCATTAGGTGCGTTGGAAATGGTTAGTTTACTTCGCAACCTAGAAGCGTAGGTCGTTATTGTGAGTGATAAACCAAAACAAAAAGCAACCCCCAAACCAATGGCAGCAAAACCATCGGCCCGTAAAAAGGCGCGCCGGTTTGCTGTGCAAGCGTTATATCAATGGCAGATGACCGGTGCCAACTTAACGGACATTGAAGTACAGTTTCGTACAGAGAACGACTTCAAAAAAACTGATGGTGATTTTTTTCATACCTTGCTGCACGAGATACCAACAAATCTCGGTGATATTGATGGAGCCTTTGAGAAATATTTAGATAGAGACAAGAAAGACCTCGATCAAGTCGAGCTGGCTATCTTGCGTATTGGAATCTTTGAATTATTAAAGCGCTTGGATGTTCCGTATCGTGTTGTTATCAACGAAGGTGTTGAGCTAGCCAAAACCTTTGGAGCGACCGAAAGCCATAAATATGTAAATGGTATTTTGGATAAGGCCTCACAAGCTCTGCGTATGGCGGAAGTGCGTGATTTTCGAGAAAGAAAAGCGTCTCCTAAAAAGTAGTGTTGTTGATACCTGTCTCATTGGCCCGGCCAATTTGATATCGCTCATTGGATGCAGCCATGAATGAATTTGAACTGATCCAAGCATATTTCACCTCTCTCGCAGCAAAATGCAGCGGAGGCGGTGTAGTGCTTGGTATCGGTGATGATTGCGCCATTTTACAACCCCCTCCAAATGCACAGTTAGTTGTTTCTACCGATACTCTTATTTCAGGTGTTCACTTTCCAGAAAACACCACTGCTTATGATGTGGGTTTTAAAGCGCTTGCGGTTAACTTAAGCGACTTGGCGGCGATGGGCGCAGA
>NVVG01000061.1 GCA_002402125.1 Moraxellaceae bacterium | reverse complement strand
CGTTAACTCAAGGAGTGCCATATAGAGGGCGGGAAGTGTTAGTTGAATCGGCTTGGTATTTTTAAGCCATACCCTAATTTCCAGATAAAGCCATCGCATTAAGTGCTTTGTTTAGTGCCTATCAATAATGGAATAACGTTAGGAATAAATGTAATAACCCACCAATTTTAATTTTTATATACTAGTAATTATCAATGCTGCGATATAAGAGGTGGTAGGAGGGGTGGGTGAAAAAAACGCTATTTATATTATTATTACTTATTGCCTCTCCGCTGTATTCGCAATCGGAGATAATTGATCTATTTTCATTGTCACTTGAGCAGTTGCTAAAGATCAAAGTTACCGGTTCTACTCTGACCCCTGAAAGTCTTAGTGTYGTCCCCGCTGCGGTTACRGTCTTTTCCCATGAAGAAATAACCCGCATGGGATTGGACACATTAGGKGAATTGATGAATTTGGTACCTGGTTTTCAATCCTATCGATCWTCCGTTAACTCKATGCAAACCCCWTTCTCCTCACGAGGGCGTCGCATTGGTGTTGCTTCTGCTGAGGTGTTGATTGTAGTGGATGGTCAGAGGGTAGACGAGCCCCGTACCAGTGGCACTGTAAATGTTCTCCCTAAGTACCCATTGATGCATGTTGAACGGGTCGAATTTATTCGGGGCCCTGGAGCCGCTATTTATGGATCAAACGCCATGATGGGGGTGATTAACATAGTTACTCGTAATGATGCTAGAGAGGTGAGTGTACATTATGGAAGTTTTAACCGCCGCAAAGTCTATCTGCAAACTGCAGATGAAATTGGGGGCATAGAGGTAAGTATTTTTGCTCATGTGGAAGCTGATGCCGGCGAAGATTATCGGGTGTTAGATACTTTTAGTTCCAGCTCTGTTGCCACCGATGATCCTGCTGAGCAGGCAAGTTTTAATGCGAAATTTCAATGGCGGAGTACATGGCTATACCTTCAGCATAATCAATTTCGAAGCGAGAATTTTTTCGTAGTGGGTAGATTGTCTAATGGTTTTAACGAAAATAGTGGGCAGATTAGTTCGGTGGCTATTAAGCAAGAGTTTGTCTGGGCAACAATATCTTCTTACTTATGGTTCAGTTACAAAAGTTCGAAGTATACCTTAAACTCGCAAATAACCGCGCCGGGTACCTTGGGCGGTGGTGCCAGCGTGCCATCCAGCGACGAAGCACTATTTGTAAAAGCTAATCCTTCCGGGTCAAGTGAGCAGCGATTGCAATGGCATAATGATTGGCCTATTGATTTTCATCGGTCGTTGTTGTTTGGCGTGGAATTACGGAGCATTAATTCGCCTACAGTTTATGCGAAAAATAATTTCGATTTAGCTGATTTGGCCAATCAGGTTTTCCCCGTTCGTTATTACGGTGGTTTTGGTAACGCTACCGAAGTGCAGTCTGGGTCTAATCGAGACATAGTGGGGTTATATGGCCAATACCAGCATGTGTTCTCTGGTGCAACACATCTGACATTGGGGCTGCGTTTCGATGAGTTTTCTAAACTCGGTTCTCAGTTTAGCCCTCGTTTTGGTTTAGTGCATGAGATAAGCAATAATCATAGTTTTAAATTTCTTTATGGCGAAGCCTTTCGAGCGCCGGCTGAAAATGAACTTTTTCTATTGAATAACCCAGTGCTGTTGGGCAATCCTGATTTAGTAGCAGAATCGGTAAAAAGTTGGGAATTGATTTGGATAGGTCAGTGGCCTGACACAGGTGTTTCCCTGGGTTATTTCGAAAATCGTTTTCAGGATGCGATCGTGCAAGTTATTCTCGATTCTGGAATAAACAAACAAGAAAACGTGGATCAAGATTTAAGTAAAGGGTTCGAATTAGAGGGTTCTCATCAGCTGAATGAGCGTTGGTTATTGCGCTCAAGCTATACTAATATCATTGAGAAGTCAGATTTGTCATTTCGTGAGGCGGAGCATTTGATGTCATTTATGGTGAACTTTCAGCAAGGTCATTGGAACGTCAATTTAGTCAGTGTATATCATGGTGAGCGTGAAATGGTCACAGTTAATGGTGATACTATTGCGTTGAATGAATATTGGCAGTTATTCGGTAAATTACGTTATAGGTTTTCCCAGGGCTGGAAATTAACCGTGCAGATAAAAAACCTGTTGGATAAGACATATTTTACGCCAGCAAATAATCAAACTTTAACCGATGGGGTGCCGAATCGCGGCCGGGAGGTCTTGGTCGGATTGGATTGGAATTTTTAACATGGAAGAATTATTTTGAGGGTAATTCTAGGGCATTCAAGGCATCGTTTAGCGCCCGTTCAATCTCTTCTTTACGCTTAAARTATTCCACCGTTTGACTGGCTGCTTTACCGTCCAGTGAAAGTAAGGAAAGGTCAAGGTCGGTTAAATAACATGGGTAGCGTTCGTTTGATYGACGTTTWGATGCAATATGTTTGGCCACTTCCACAAATAGATACTCACCATATTCAAATTGTGAGAATTCTATATCATCACAATAAATAGTATAAAAGATATCATCTATGCCTGTTTGTTCGCCGATGGCCTGCACGTTGAAATAGCGCGAGCTGTGCGGATTTCGGTTTACTTCTTTGCGAACGGCTTTGAGTTCCTTTTTGCTATTGGTCTCAATCTCGTAGAAAGATACGATTTGTCGAATGGTTTCTTCATCACTGGTGATCGAGCTTCGATATTGTATGGCTTGTAAAAAAAGATCGATAGGCGTGAGTAAACTGACTTCGTCAAAATAGGGCTTTTGCGTATAAAAGAGTGAACCCTTTTCATCGTGAATATAGATGTCTGCGTTATTATCAATGCGTTGATAAAATACTTGAATTCTTCCGGGAGTACCAATTTTTGAAATAATCTGTAGCGGGTGTTTGCTACGCCAATGTTGGTCAACAACTATATGGCTGTAGCTTGTTTGTGGCTCTGATAAGGCCTCAACCAGTTGGYTRCAGTTTTTTAGGGCACGCACCTTGGGGGTATTMCGGAGAAATTGCAACATGTAAATGTATTGCTCAATTTCCACCAAGTAGCGGGTTTGCTGTGAGCATGAGCCACTGTAATAACAGTTGATTACGTCATCGAATAGTTCTTCAACACGCTGCGCAATGGCGGTGGCGCGGYTTCTACAATAACTTTGAACGTTTAATGTTGGTAATGGAACYGATCCGTCAGGTGGTATTTGCCGCATATAATTGACTAGGCAATCAATYAGCGCATTGTCCCCAGCATAATGTGTGCAGGTTATTTCGCCCCAGCTATTAAACATTACCTGATCAACGGAAAGTACCAAGTTGTGATGCAGGGCGCTGTAATTGAGCGCATTGGTTTGATCACTAATACGATAGATGCCCTGTTGGGTCATGTCCCTCATTGGGTCAATGCCAACATTAACAAATAGACTTATTTGCGTTGGGTAGGCCGCTTGTTCAAATGCGTCGGATGCTGGCTTGGGCGTATAGTTAGGGAAAAGTCGTGCAAAGCCCTGGATAGTTTTTACAAGCTCATTATCCGTTAGATCGCCTTCTACGTTTTGGTCAAAGGAGAATCGTGTGGATTTATCAATTAATTTATTAAAGTAACACCACGCAACTAGCTCGATTAATCCGCGTGATTTTTTGATTAAGGTGTGTCCCCCAACATCTTTGATTTTGAGATAACCACGGTAGATTGCCCAATAGTCACCAATGCCTGGGTGTTCGGGGTCGCGGATAAAATGGAAAGAGAGATGCTCTTCCGTAAGATTGGACGTAATCCCTGGATTGATCAGCTCTATCTTGCCGCCTTTACGCTCGAATGCGGCATAGAGCTTACGTCCTAAGATATTCATCTCTTCTTGTTTTATTGAAGCAGTAATGTCGTTGTCGCGAGCAAAGGTGGATAAGAATCGGTAACTATGATTTAACTCTTGTACTAACTCTTGGCGTTCTGCACGTACACGCAGTACCTTCCAATGCTTACGATTGTCCAGTTGTTTTAGATATCCAGTGTCCCAGCCCCATTCACTGGTGAGATTTTGCAGTGCTTCTCTGCGCCAGCTTTTTCGCTTCGGGTCACTTTTTCTGGTGAGCTGTTCGTTTACTTTAAAATAAAAACAATGTCGGATTAACTCCAGGCGTTTGAATTCTTCACGTTTTACCAGGTGTTCTTCAATGGCCCGATACACCATGATGTAGGGGTCGAGTTCGTTCAGATCTAGATTGCCGGCATAGATGGCGCGTTTATAGCGTAAGCTAAGGCATTCTATGTTGGGGTAGCAACTGGCATAGACTTCGGTCAGGGCGATTTTTAGGACAGATTTATAGGGTGAATCAATGCCTTTATAGAGTTGCCACATGCCAGCGCCAACAAATTCGCCGGCAGGAAAGTCCGAGATGCCGCCAAAATCGATATAGTCATCTTTTGGAATAAAACGTTTGCCTAGCAATGTGCCACTGAAATCCTCGTAGTTTTTCTCCTCATAACTGGGCACCATCCACCATAGGGGTAAGCTTCCGGCGATGATGAGACTGGTGCGATAGAATTCGTCGAGCAATAAATAGTGTTGAGCGCTACCGCAATCCTCACCGGACAAGCCGCTTCGCTGACCGCGTTTAAATTGCTCAGGATCCATTAAGAAAAAATAGGCTTCGAGGTTCATCTCTTCTGCCCACTCGGTAATAGCGTCGAGCTTCTTGCGTAGTTCTTTCAGTGCGTGTTGGTTTAATCCCGGTTGATAGCAGATCCAAAAATCCATATCACTTTTGTCTGAGTGGGCAATGGTGCCAGTGCTGCCCATTAAATACACACCCATTATTTCGTGCATAGCCGAGCGCGACTTTCGATATTGGAAACTTCTCGATAAGGCACGTGCCGCACGTAAGTTCTCTTGGCACGGGGAAAAGTTGTTGATACCGCAGGGTGTGGAGCCGGTGACGTAACCTGGTAAAGACGGATGGTTTAGGTGCAGTAATAATGGCAGGGCCTGCACAAATTGCTGGTGGCGGACACTCAGGGTCGAAAGCATGCGATCGCGGCGACCATTGTTCACCTGCAAAAAGCGCTCTTTTAGAATTTTAAGGGTTTTACGATCGATCCCTTCGTCGAGGTCAGGGGCGATTTGATGAATAAATGCCATCTTTTCAGTATAGGTGGGGTCTGGCAGGTTGTGGGGAAAATTTGATCTTTTCCTGTGTACTTTGGTATCCCGGGGGATGATGGGTTGTTGAGGTTGACGGCTAGTTACTGGTTGGGCTTTGAAATGCTTTTTTAGCTAATTTGGGGGCCAGGTTAATCCGTAAAGTAGCTAAAAAAGCGTATGAAGTTAGTAGGTTATAAGCCTGAGTTTGGTTAGTACTGACTTAAAGCTCACGCGCTTGCAATACCTTGCGTGCTCTAACGGTCGCCGCTTTTACCTGCGCCGGTGCGGTTCCACCCAAGTGGTCCCTGGCATTAACAGAGCCTTCTAGTGTCAAAACATCAAATACACTGGTTTCAATCACATCACTAAAACCCTGCAGTTCTTCAAGGCTCATCTCAGCAAGGTCTTTGTTGATATCAAGGCCATAACGTACTGCTTTACCGACGACTTCATGGGAGTCTCTAAAGGCGACGCCTTTTTTTACCAGGTAATCGGCTAAATCGGTCGCGGTAGAGAAACCTCGCAAAGCCGCTTCACGCATGCTGTCATGGTTTACTTCAATCGCTGGAATCATGTCGCCGTAAGCACGTAAACAGTCGTAGACGGTTTCAATGGTATCAAATAAAGGCTCTTTATCTTCTTGGTTATCCTTGTTGTAGGCTAGCGGTTGGCCTTTCATCAGGGTTAACAGTGCAATAAGATTGCCGTTTACTCGGCCCGTTTTGCCGCGTACTAACTCGGGCACATCGGGGTTTTTCTTTTGCGGCATGATGGACGAGCCAGTGCAGAAACGATCGGGTAGTTCAATAAAGTTAAACTGGGCCGATGTCCACAGCACTAACTCTTCTGAGAAGCGAGAAAGGTGGGTCATTATCAGGCTGCCGGCAGACACAAATTCAATAGCAAAATCACGGTCACTGACGCCGTCTAGAGAGTTCTCAGAGATGCCCTCAAATCCGAGCAGTTTAGCGGTAATTTCACGGTTAATCGGGTAGGTGGTACCGGCTAATGCCGCAGAACCTAGCGGCATACGATTCACTCGTTTACGGCAATCCACCAAACGCTCATAGTCACGGCTGAGCATCTCATACCAAGCTAGCATATGGTGGCCAAAGGTTACTGGCTGTGCGGTTTGTAGGTGGGTAAAACCTGGCATGATGGTATCTGCTTCACGTTCAGCTAGACCCACCAGGCCGGTTTGTAGACGGGTTATCTCTGACAAAATACCATCGATGGCTTCACGCAAATACAAGCGGATATCGGTGGCGACCTGATCATTACGAGAGCGGCCGGTATGTAGCTTTTTGCCCGTGATGCCGATTTTATCGGTAAGGCGGGCTTCGATGTTCATGTGCACATCTTCTAAACTAACGGACCAGTTGAAGTTACCTTGGGCGATTTCTTGGCGAATTTCTTCTAAGCCATCGATGATCTGTTGCTTCTCATCGTGGGTTAATACGCCAACTTCAGCCAGCATGGTGGCATGGGCTATAGAGCCATTGATGTCCTGGTTCGCCATTTTCTGATCGAAAGTAACGGACGCGGTAAAAGCTTCTACGAAGGCGTCGGTGGCTTCACTAAAACGCCCACCCCAAGGTTTGTCTTTGCTCTGGTCTGTCATAATAATCCTGACTTATTAATGTCTATTCGAATGTCTGATACAGCGTCTCAGTAAATGCCGCTATAATCACTCACTATAAGTATTTACTTATAGAATAAGGTAATTAGGTATAAGGGCAGGAATTATAGCACCGATGAAGAAGTCAAAACACTCTAAGCAAGTACCGTTGAAAGGCAGGCTGGGGCTGCAGGATGATAAAAGGAGCGGTGACCCGGTCGATCCAGAATTCTTCTTGCCTGATCTGTGTGAAATAGAAGCAGTATTCTTTCTTGTGCTGGTGGCGGAGCTGTTTTCGTTGGTATTGGTGTTGGCATCAAGTTCGTTAACGGCGTTTGATTGGAATAAACTGGCCCTAGTGTCGTTATTTGTGCAATGGGTGGCTTTAAGTAGTGCTGCAGTTTTGTGCAAGTTGCGCCCCTATCTGGCCAAAATGCCAGCTAAACGTGCTGTATTGCTGTCCTATCTAGTGATTCCGTTGGATGCCTGGGTCTTCAGTTTTCTTAGTCAGTGGGTGTTGGTTATATCGCCGGTGGAAGAGATCTCTTTTTTCTCTGCGGAGATTTTAAAAAATGTTGTTATTGCCGCCATTATGGGCGGGTTGGTGATTCGTTATTTTTATCTACAGGCGCAGTTAATGGCGCGTCGGCAGTCGGAGTTAGTGCATAAAATTCAAGCCTTACAATCTCGTATTCGGCCGCATTTCTTGTTTAATAGCATGAATAGTATTGCTAGTTTAATCGTTTCCGACCCAGAAAAAGCCGAAAATGCGGTATTGGACTTGTCAGAAGTCTTTCGCGCAAGCCTCAATGAAGTGGGTAATCAGGTGCCATTTCAGCAAGAAGTTACCCTGTGTGAGCGATATTTGGGTATAGAAGCCTTGCGCCTGGGTGAGCGTTTGCAGGTGGATTGGGATATTCGGGACATTCCCAGCGGCGTGCAAATCCCGTTACTAACGCTGCAGCCATTATTAGAGAATGCTATTCTTCATGGTATTCAACCGCTGCCTGAAGGTGGGGTTATTCGGGTAAAAGCCATCTACCACTATGGTTTGTTTGAGTTGAAGGTGTCTAATCCATTAGTTGAAAAAGAATCTGCGGCGCAAGCTAAAGGCAATCGTATGGCGCTAGAGAATACCCGAAATAGATTGAGTGTACTGTATGGGGAGCGGGCGAAGCTAACGTCTTACCAGGAAGATGGCCGTTATATTACTGTTTTTTCCTATCCTTATGCGGTGGATGCGCCTCTAACCCCCCTCTCAGCAGCGAAGCGCCGGAGTTGATCGAAGATGAATGTCGTTATTTGTGATGATGAACCTCTAGCGCGAGACCGTTTGTCTCGAATGCTTAGCCATATTGAGGGTGTTACCCTGGTGGGGGAAGCGTCTAATGGTCGTGAGTTACTGGAGACTATTCAGCAACATGCTCCCGACTTGGTATTAACCGACATCCKCATGCCGGTAATGGACGGTTTAGAGGYGGCCGCTCATATTGCCACCTTGGATGAACCTCCTGCAGTCGTATTTTGYACGGCATACGATGAATATGCCGTTAAAGCGTTTCAGGTGAATGCGATTGGTTATTTACTGAAACCGGTGCGGGCAGAAGATTTGCACGCTGTGATTGAGAAGGCTTCAAAGGTAAATAAGGCTCAGTTGCTATCGGTACGACAAGAGTTGAAACATGCCGAAGGTGATCAARTTGATACTGAACGGCAGTGCATTAGTGTCAAGAGTCATCGTGGACTGGAGTTGATCCCCATCAGCGATATCGCCTAYTTTAAGGCGGATCARAAGTATGTCACCRTTCGWYATAGYGGGGGTGAGATGCTKGTGGATGAAACCCTTAAAGAATTGGAAGATGAATTTGTCGGGCGCTTTGTACGAGTACATCGTAATGCGCTGGTTTCTTTGGCGCACCTAGAGGCAGTTGAGCACCTAGAAAGCGGATACCAGGTGCGTTTAAAAGGTGTAGATGAACGAATTACTATTAGTCGACGTCACGTCCCTGTATTGAAAAAACGTTTACAAAGCATGTGACTATTCTCATGTGATGCTCATGTGGTAGTACAACTTACAATAGAACTTGATTCACCTCATTAGCGAAACCTTTGTGCCTATGGTAGGTTAGCGGCTAATTTAGGTTGAAACGAAATATGCCATTTGGCAGATGATGTGTGGAATTCCAATATGACTAAAAAAACGCTCCGTATTGCTACTCGAAAGAGCCCTCTTGCTATGTGGCAAGCTGAATATGTCAAAGCCAGACTTGAAGCCCTTCATGACGGGCTGGAAGTGGAGTTGTTGGGCATGACGACCCAGGGCGATAAAATCTTAGATACACCACTTGCCAAAATTGGCGGTAAAGGTTTGTTTGTAAAAGAACTCGAAGTGGCGATGTTAGAGCAGCGGGCGGATTTGGCGGTGCACTCGATGAAAGATGTGCCGGTGGAGTTTCCTGAGGGCCTGGGTTTGCATGTCATTTGTGAGCGAGAAGACCCAAGGGATGCTTTTGTTTCCAATAACTACAGTAGTTTTGATGAGCTTCCAGAAGGCGCTCGGGTTGGAACCTGTTCATTGCGTCGACAGTGCCAAATTCAAGAGAAACGGCCTGACATTCAGATTTTGGAACTGCGCGGCAATGTTAATTCGCGTCTAGCGAAGTTGGATGAGGGGCGTTATGACGCCATCATCTTGGCCGCTGCAGGGTTAAAAAGGTTGGATATGGCTCATCGAATTACCGCAGCGATGGAGCCTGAAGTGAGCTTGCCTGCCGTAGGGCAAGGCGCTGTGGGTATCGAGTGTCGAAATGACGATAAAGAAACCTTGGCTCTATTGGCACCACTGAATGACCCAGATACCTGGACGCGAGTGCAGGCTGAACGTGCCATGAATAACCGCTTGGAAGGTGGTTGCCAAGTGCCTATTGCTGGATACTCAGAGTTGCAGGGTGATCAGCTTTGGTTGCGAGGGTTGGTCGGTGAGCCTGACGGTAGTCGAATTGTGCGGGATGAGGTGTCTGGCCCTCGCGAAGACGCAGCCTTATTAGGGCGAGAGCTGGCAGATAAGCTGTTAGCGCAAGGCGCAAAATCCATCCTAGAACGGCTTTATGCCGAGCACTAATCAAACCCCATTATCTGTTTTGATTACCCGCCCTGAGGGGCAGGGGAAAGTGTTGGCGGATGAACTCCAAGCCTTAGGCCTTGAGGCGTTATTGTTTCCAACCTTAGAAATTTGTCCCAAACAGCTTAGTTCAAGCGAGCAACATTGTGTTGAGGGATTGGATTGTTATAGTCAGATAATTTGTGTGTCTGCCAACGCCGCAAAGATTGGGTTGGAATTGCTTGCTGACTATTGGCCACAATGGCCCGTTGAGCAACAATGGATAGCGGTGGGTCCTGCGACTCATGACGCCATGCAAGGTTGGGGTCTACATGAGGTGTTGTTACCTGAGGGTGCAAGTCATTCGGAAGGTGTTTTAGCCTTAGACGTGTTACAAACATTGGATAATCAAAAAATACTGATTCTTCGCGGTGTCAGCGGTAGGGAGCTATTGGCTGAGACTTTGCGTGAAAGAGGGGCAACGGTAGATTATCTGGAGTTATACGAGCGCAAGATACCCTCTCCAGCACCAAATATCCTGATGCAGTGGTTGTGCTCTGATGCCAAAAAAGCCATTGTAGTAACCAGTGGCGATGGTCTGAAAAACTTACTATCCTTGGAGCAGGCAGCGCAACGAGAGTCCGGTGACCGAGAGTCGCCGTTATTTAATATTGTTCTCATTGTGGTGAGTCAACGGTTGGCAGAATTTGCGAAACATAAAGGGTTTGTCACCGTGTGGGTGGCAGACGGTGCAGCAGATAATGCCATTGTTGCTTGTATCAATAAGAATAATGAACCATAAAAGAAAGCTGACGGATGAATACAGAAAAACCAGATTCAGATTTAGACCCAGATCTAGATCCAGGTCTAGATTCAGACCTAGATAAAGTTCAGCCAAGTGATGAGCGATCAGATGATGCCCAGCAACCAATAGTTGATGAGCCTTTGACTGCAGAGTCTGCGGATGCGGGTGTATCGGATGCGAGTCTACGTGATGAGTTGTCAGAAGACGTCCCCTTAAGCGATGTTCAGCCGTCTTCCGTCGCAACCGCAGAAACTTCTGTATCAGTGCCGACATCTCAAAGGAAAGGTATGGGTCTTTTTAGCAAATTCATCTTAACGCTATCGTTAGTCTGTGCACTTGCAGCAGGAGGCGCAGTCGCCTGGATATGGGATACAGGTCAAAAGCGGCAGTCACAACAGCAAACCGCTCAACAGCAATTTGATCATGCCTTGCAAGAACAGCGTCGTCAAATAGCCGATCTCTCAACTAAATTGACCCAGTTGGAAGCGCGTAACGCTAAGCGGGATGGGGCATTGGCTAAAACCAAACAATCAGGTTCATTGCTGCTGGGGCGCATGGCGGCAGTTGAAAGCCAGGTGACAGAGCTAACCGGTGCTCACCGTGTCGATTGGATGTTAAAAGAAGCAGAACATTTTGTTGTTGTGGCCGAGCGGCGGTTAAGTTTGCTGAGTGATATTAATGGCGCGTTAGCATTATTGAGCGAAGCGGATAACTTAGTGAAAGACATGTTTGAGCCCTCTACTCGAACTTTACGTGAGGCGCTTGCCAGGGATATTATGGCGTTGCGTGAATCATCCGCGGCCCATGTCGACAGTGAAGGAATTTTTGCACGCATAGAGTTATTGGTAGAGAAAGTACAGGGTTTGAAGAAAGCCATGCATGCATTTTCTCCAAGTGAAACCGCCGCTAACAAAACGCTGGCTGTGACAGAACAAGCCTTAGTTCAAAATGATGATGTTTTGGTTGAGAATTCTTGGGGGCGTTTTATTAATCGGGTGCGAGGATTCGCCACCTCGATTGTTCGAGTCCAATTTAGCGATGATTCACCGATAAGGCCATTGCTCAATGCGGATCAACAGGGGTATCTACAACAAAATATCTTAGTATTGTTAGAGCAGGCGCAGTTGTCGCTGTTGCGATCAGACTATGTGGGTTTCAAATTGAGTCTACGCCAAGCAAAACAGCGTATTGAACAATATCTACGAGTTGATGCAGCTGAAGTGGCTTTTGTGTTGACCGAGTTAGAGGCGTTGTCCAACATATCCATGGTGACATCGGTGCCTAGCATGGAGGGCTCTGTCAGAGCCTTGCAAGTATTTCGCGAGTTTTGGCAGCAAGAAAAAATTGAGCGGCAATTGCAAAAGAATCAGCTAAGTCAATCAGCGTCATCCAGAATAAAAGCGCGCTAAGGGGGGAGGCATATGTCGTCATTATTACGTTTTTTCGTGTTAAAACCCTCTACCCTTATTTTTTTCGTATTTGGGGTTGCCTTGGTGGTGTGGGCTTTTGTCATTCTGGGCGAAGATCCGGGGTATCTATTGCTGCGCATCGCAAGTGTAACATTAGAAAGTAATATCCTCGTTGCTGCTGTTTCATTGCTGCTTTTAATTGGTATGTTATTTATTTGTTATCGGACGCTTGAGTGGGCCTTTGACGGAAAACGCAGTCAGCGTCGTGCCAATAAAAAAACAACACGTGGATTGGTTGCTTTGGCAGAAGGCAATTGGAGTAGTGCAGAAAAGTTGTTATCTAAATCGGCCAAAAAAAATGATACGCCTTTGGTTAACTATATTACTGCCGCTCAGGCCGCCCATGAACAAGGTAAAGACGATCAGCGTGATGAGTACCTTCGGCAGGCACATGAATCAACTAAAGGTGTGGATGTGGCGATCGGTCTGACAAAGGCTAGGTTGCAGTTTGAAAGCTCTCAGTGGGAACAATGTCTTGCCACCTTGATGGTTTTAAAAAACAATGATCGTTCCCCCAGTTATGCTTATGTGATAAAGATGATGGCAGAGGTGTATGTCGAATTAAATGATGAAGACCATCTTGTGGAATTATTGCCGGAAATTAAAAAACAGAAAATATTTACCAAAGATGAATTCTTATCCATCTCGCTGCAAGGTTATCGGGGTTTGTTGAGGCAGTCGTTGCGAGGGGCTTCTCCTGAGGAAGAACTTAACCAATTGCGTCAGTCGTGGATTATGGTTCCAAAGAAAATGCAGAATACCCCGTTGTTATTAACCGAGTATTGTTCGCATTTGATTGCCTTAAATGCCAATGCAGATGCGGAAAAGGCGCTGTTGGCATTCTTGAAAAAAGATTGGGATGATAGTCTGGTAGCGCTCTATGGTACGGTTAAAGGTGATGATGTAGCTAAGCAACTGTTTCTTGCGGAAGGTTGGTTGAAAGAGCGTCCTAGCAACGCGAAGTTGTTGTTAACATTGGGCCGATTAAGTTTGTTAAATAGTCAGTGGGATAAAGCGCGAGATTATTTTGAAGCAAGCTTGGAAAGTCGTCAAAGTGCAGCTGCTTTTGGTGAGCTTGGCCGCTTATTAAGTCATCTGGGCAATCATAAGAGCAGTAATGAAAATTTCCAAAAGGGGCTGGCGATGATGTCCGACCGCTTACCCGATTTACCCATGCCCGAATTACCAATGTAAAAGTAGCGAGAGCGACTATTTATGGATCTATTTATTTATGCCGAAGCCGAAGATCTACATGATATTGCGGAGTCGCTGACTGCGTCAATTTCAGCTTGGATTGGCAAAGACAACGAGAAGATGTCTTTAGTGAATCAACCTGATAAAGGCTGGTTAGGTATTGATGTTACGATAACCGCCCAGCACCAACTAAAAAAACCGCTGAATTTTCTCTATGGCGTTGCCAAAGAGCATAAGTGTAATTTTGTCATTGGTATTTTGACATCTGATGCTAGGGAAGATGTGTGTTACTTTGGTCATGAAGAGGGTCGGCCGGATATGTATGAGATTGCGACTTACTTGGAGTTGTAAGCGGGTTACAACTGGTTAACCAAGCAGTAATTATAGACATAAAAAATCCCCGTATCGCACCCTCATATCACAGATAGCGCCACGGGGATTTTTTATGTCGGCCTGTTCTTGTACGTTTAATGAATGCCTGTTACAGAGATGGCGCCATCAACAGGGAGGACTGTACCGTTGACAAAGGAGCCGGCTTCACTGGCTAGCATGATGATAGGTCCGATCAGTTCTTCTACCTGGCCTAAGCGTCGTGCTGGCATGCGTTGGACGTACTCTTTACCGGCGGGGGAGTCAAAATATTCCTGGTTGATTTCAGTTCTGAACCAACCCGGTGCGATAGCATTAACACGAATATTATACCGCATGAGATCAAGGGCCATTGCGCGAGTCAGCTGAATTACCGCTCCCTTGGACGCACAATATGCCGTTTGTCCCGGTGTTACTGTTAGACCTAAAATAGAAGCGATGTTAATAATGCTGCCTGGCTTCTTCGCTTTGATCATGCGTTTGGCGCCTTCTTGAGCAACATTCCAAACGCCGCCAAAGTTAGTTCCCATGACAAAATCTAACGAGTCTTCATCAATCTTGACGAAGTTTCTTGAATCAGCCACGCCAGCATTATTAATAACCACGTCGATAACACCGAGCTCAGTTTCTGCTTTGTCATAGGCGGCGGTGATCGTGACTTTGTCTCGCACATCAATTTGAACGGCGAGGGCGGTGCCACCAACACTTTTAATATCGGAAACTAACGATTCTAGGCGGTCGACTCGTCTAGCGGCCACAACAACGTTGGCGCCGGCTTTAGCTAGGCCCATCGCAACACCTGCGCCAATGCCGCTAGATGCCCCTGTTACTAGTGCTATTTTTCCTTTAAGGGAAAATTGATCGGTGCTCATAAAATTTCCTGCGAATCTGGTAATAAGTAGAGTATTGAGTCTTTATAGAGGGAGTATTTTAATATCTTGGATATGCTTACGCAACAGCGAAGTATTGAGTAGAGGTTCTCTGTGGGTTAATCACGTGGTGCATAATCAAACACATCGGAATTTACCTGGTGTTTCTGAACGCCAATGGCTAAAAGGTCATCCAGTACGGCATAAACCATAGGAGGTGATCCACAGAGCATGATTTCTGCGCCAGTTAGGTCATGGCCATCATCTAGCATGGCTTGGTGGACAAGTCCTGTCCTGCCTTGCCATTGCTTATCGCTTTCTGAAACAACCGCGGTGTATTGAATGTTGGGGTGGGTTGATGCTACTTGTAGGAAGTAGTCGTGCAAAAATAATTCGTCACTTGAGCGGGTGCCCCAGTAGATAAAAACTTGCCTTGGGTGATTCTCGGCAATGCACTGCTCTGTGATGCTCTTGATCTGTGATATACCGGTGCTGCCTGCCACAAGATAGAGTGGTGCGGTACTGGTAGGGTTTTCAAGGTAGCAGTTGCCGTGTGGAAGAGATATTTTGACCATATTGCCCGCTACAAAACGACTGCGAAGCCGAAGGGCGTTCTTGTCTTTGTTAGCGAAACCAACGTACAGTTTGATCAGTCGTTCTTCGTTGGGGGTGTTTCCGATGGAAAAAGCACAATGCGTCTCTTCATCGAGAATTACCATAAGGTATTGGCCAGGATGAAAGGTGATTTTTTTACCAGCGGGCAAGCGTAAGGTTATTTCAGATGTATCACTTGCATAAGGCGTTACTTCTACCACTTGGCAAGATACTGCGATCATGGGTAGTTCCCCTGGGGCAAGAACCCCCTCCATAATAATTGTGCAATCGGACGTTGGTTGAGCTAAGCAAAAAAGCACGTCGTCTGAATTGTCATCACCGGCAAAAACATCGATGTCTTTTGTTTTGAGGTGAAGTGATCCGCTAGTTAACGTTCCACTACATACCTCACAAGAGCCTGCATCACATCCGTAAGGAAAGCGAAAACCTTGAGCAAGTGCGGCCTCTAGTATGGTTTCATGTGATTCTACCACGAGAGACAGGTTGCCGGGCTGTATGTTTATTCTATAGGGCATTGTTAGCTACTTCGGGATACAAAAAAGCCCCAACACTTTCGGTTAGGGCTTTTTAATAACCTGAGTTATTCAGTCTATTTGCGTTTCATAGAACCAAAGAACTCATCGTTTGTTTTTGTTTCTTTCATCTTGTCGATAAGGAATTCGATCGAGGCTATTTCATCCATAGGATGAAGGATCTTGCGCAAAATCCACATTTTCTTTAATTCATCTTCTGAGGTGAGTAGGTCTTCGCGACGAGTGCCGGAGCGGTTGATATGGATGGCGGGGAATACGCGTTTTTCCGCCGCGCGTCGATCAAGATGCAGTTCTTGGTTACCTGTGCCCTTAAATTCTTCGAAGATAACTTCGTCCATTTTTGAGCCAGTATCAATCAAAGCGGTTGCCATAATGGTTAGGCTGCCACCTTCTTCGATGTTACGTGCGGCACCAAAAAAGCGCTTGGGTTTTTCCAGCGCGTGAGCGTCAACACCACCGGATAATATTTTACCTGATGAAGGGATTACGGTGTTGTATGCGCGTGCTAGACGGGTAATGGAGTCGAGCAAAATGACCACGTCTTGTTTGTGTTCAACCAAACGTTTGGCTTTTTCAATAACCATTTCAGCAACTTGTACGTGACGGGCGGGAGGCTCGTCAAATGTACTGGCAACTACTTCGCCGCGTACGGTACGACTCATTTCGGTAACTTCCTCTGGCCGCTCATCGATTAATAAAACAATGAGGTGGCAGTCGGGGTTATTACGTGTAATGGATTGTGCGATATTTTGCAGCATGAGTGTTTTACCGGCTTTGGGCGGCGATACAATCAAGCCCCGCTGACCTTTACCAAAAGGGGCAACGAGATCAATAATACGGGAGGTAATATCTTCTGTGCTACCGTTACCTAATTCCATCAATAAACGTTCGTTGGGGAATAAAGGTGTAAGGTTTTCGAACAGAATCTTGTTTTTTGCGTTTTCCGGAAGGTCAAAGTTGATGTTGTTTACTTTGAGTAGGGCGAAATAGCGCTCACCATCTTTGGGTGGGCGGATTTTTCCGGAAACGCTGTCACCTTTGCGCAAGTTAAAGCGACGGATTTGGCTAGGTGATACGTAGATGTCATCAGGTCCCGCTAGGTATGAGCCTTCTGCGGAGCGTAAGAAACCAAAGCCATCTTGCAGGATCTCTAGTACCCCTTCGCCGTAGATGTCTTCGCCGCTTTTTGCGTGGCGTTTTAGTATTGCAAAAATAATGTCTTGCTTGCGTGTTCTTGCGAGGTTGTCTAACCCCATTTCATTAGCAAGTTGTAAAAGGTCGCCAATGGCTAGTTTTTTAAGTTCAGAGAGATTCATACGCGTGGGGGGTTTCGTTAGAGGTAAATGTTTAGAGGTGTGTGCCGATAATGCATAGGGCTAATATTTAGCTTTTATTGCTTACAACTTGGGCTCACAATCTGGAAGATTTATCGTCAAATATACTGTCTGGATTTATAATAAGAAAGGCAGACCTTGATGGGACGAGAAAAGTGTTACTGCTTTACAATCTAGCACTCCCTTAGAGGAGCGTCCAGCGGCATACTAACATTTCTTTTCCTGCAGTCAACAGTAAATAGAGTTAAATTGTGTCGGAAGCAAAATATCAAGGGCCAGCGCGCTGGTTGGCCCCATCATAAATACCGATATTGTGCGCAGGCAATTATAGATTGCTGTCTAAGAATGCCGTCAATTGAGATTTTGTTAGGGCGCCAACTTTGGTTGCTTCAACATTACCATTTTTAAATAACATTAAGGTGGGGATGCCACGAATACCGTATTTGGGTGGTGTTTGATCATTATCGTCGATATTAAGTTTGGCAATCTTAAGTTTGTCGGCATATTCACCGATGATTTCTTCAAGAATGGGGGCAATCATCTTGCATGGGCCACACCATTCTGCCCAGTAATCTACTAACACAGGACAATCTGATTGAAGTACTTCAGATTCAAAAGTACTGTCTGTGACGCTTACAATTCCGCTCATATTTTACTCCGGGGTGCTATACATAATGGAACAACCACCCAAAATGGGTGATACCTAGTAATAACGAATGTGCTCATTGTACTGTTCCGTTTAAGATCTGCAATGAAATATAGCGACGCTTTTTTGCTTTTCAAGTCCTCCAGAGATGATATTATTGATGACATTATCTATATCCATTAATAAACAAGCGCTTATGTGAGGAAGTCCCTTGGGCGATGGCACRTTAAAAAATCAAAGTGATACGGTTATGGCGGCCATCGATATGGGGTCGAATAGCTTTCAYATGYTGGTGGCGAAGGTCGAGCTGGGCGAAGTCAGGCCCGTTGACAAATTTGCCGAGAAAGTTATGCTGGCTTCTGGCCTAAACGAACAAGGCGAATTGACCAGTGGAGCGATTGACCGTGGTTTACAATGTTTGCGTAAGTTCGCTCAGCGCACAGCCAATATTCCGACAAAAAATATTCGCTGTATTGGCACCAATACATTGCGTCAGGCTAAAAATGGACCACTRTTTTTAAGTCAAGCGCAAAAGATCTTGGGTTGCCCTGTGGATGTGGTTGATGGCCGAGAAGAAGCCCGCCTCATTTATTTGGGTGTGTCGCATTCTTTGAAAGAACAAGAAGGGAATCGCTTGGTATTTGATATCGGCGGTGGTTCCACAGAGTTTATTATTGGCGAAGGTTTCGAACCCATTCTTACCGAAAGCCTCCATATGGGCTGTGTTTCTTATCGAGATCGATTTTTTCCGGAGAGGCAGATAACCGCCCGAGGTTTTCGTCGAGCCGTATTGGCCGCCCGGCGCGAAGTGATGGCRATCGAATATGCCTATACCGAAGCGGGTTGGGAKTATGCGGTTGGGTCATCCGGCACGGCGAAAGCGATACGCAATGCGGTAGTGGAAAACGATCTAGGCGATGAAGTTGTTACCTTAATGGCGTTAAGAAAGTTAGCCGAGCGAGTATTGACGTTTGATACGCTAGATGACATTTCCATCGACGGTGTTAAGCCCAATAGAGGGTCGGTTTTTCCTAGTGGGTTGGCCATTATGATTGGCATATTTGAACAATTGGATATTGAAGAATTGCGTTATTCTAGTGGGGCCCTCAGGGAAGGCGTGCTCTATGACATGTTGGGGCGCCAAGATAACGAAAATGTCTGTGTGCGCACGGTGCGTTCCCTCATGTCTCGTTATGGGGTAGATGCTGGCCAGGCTGATAGGGTTGGTCATTCCGCATTGCAAGCGTTCGACCAAGTGCAAAAGACCTGGAGTTTGCTGGATGATCATCGGGATTTGTTGCGTTGGGCTGCCAGCATGCATGAGATCGGGTTGATGATTTCTCATTCAAGCTTTCATAAACATAGCGCTTATGTATTAACCAATGCGGATATGCCGGGGTTTTCACAGCAAGAGAAACAAATATTGGCAGTGCTAGTGGGTAATCACCGGCGTAAAATTCGTATGATTCAGTTCTCAGGCTTGTCGCCACATTACGCCAATTTTGCTCTGCGTTTGACCTTATTGTTGCGTTTGTCGGTAATATTGCACCGTTCACGCCGAGAGACTCATCTGCCAAGTTTTCTTATACAGGCAAAAGACGACGGTTTGTTTTTACAGTTTCCCGAAGGTTGGCTTAAAGAGCATTCGTTGGATAAAGGAGAGCTTACTGCAGAGCAAGAGGTTTGGGGTGCAGTAGGTTATAAATTAAGTTTTGAGTAGAAGGTAGTGCTAGATGATTTCGATCGATGACCGTTGGTTTGCCGCAGAAGGTAAAGAAGGTGAGTTTCCTATTCTGATTCGTGGGCGAGGCCACCTTAAAGATTTGGTGGGTGTAAAAAGCCATCCTAATATTCTCAGAATTACCTGGGATTATGTGCCGGATGAAAATAGCGGTATGCCTACGCGAGATATCATTAATAATATGGCCAGTTTTGAAGAGGCCATATTTACAGTGTTAGAGAAAGATGCCTTGTGTGTGTTCTACAAAATATATTTACACAATGGCATTAAGGAATGGTCCGCGTATTGTTCCGATATTAATATGCTGCAAGAAAAAATAAATAAAGCGCTATTTGGCCACGAGCAATATCCGATTGAAATGGCGATAGAGAGTGACCCTGAATGGAAAGATTACTTAAACATGTTAAAGAATACCGGGCAGGCCTAGTGTCTAAAGCCTTGTGTTTAAGGCATTGTGTTTAAGGCTTAGTGTTTAAGGCTTAGTGTCGCAAGTCTTATTTTTTCTGTTCCTTGAGGGTAAGTGTTGATATTGAAACCTTATGACTAGCACCGTAGAAACAATCTCATTCGGAAATTTAATCATTGGTTTTGTTCCCGTGGTAGCTGTTGTGGGGATTTTGTTAACATGGTCGTTAGATGCAAAGTATGCGACCTACGCAATTGTCAGAATGCTAGGGCAGTTGCTGTTAATTGGATATTTATTAACGACGATTTTTGAGACCGAAAGTTCGGGCCTTATTGTTGCCATTCTTGTAGTCATGGTGTTCTCGTCGAGTTGGATTGCGTTAGGTACCATTAAAGACAATCGCCGTAAATTATTTAAATACGCATTAATGTCAATTTCTTTGGGTGGGTTTACTTCTTTAGCCTTTGTGACTCAAGGAGTGTTAGGTTTATCCCCTTGGTATTTTCCGCAATATGTAGTGCCGCTTGCGGGAATGATCTTTGCCAGCTCAATGAATAGCGTAAGTTTAGCGGCTGAGCGGCTACATGCGGAAATGACGCGGGGCATGTTGTATGATCAGGCAAAAACAATAGCACTTAAAGCCGCACTAATTCCTGTGATTAATGCAATGTTGGCGGTGGGCTTGGTATCGATTCCCGGTATGATGACCGGGCAGATTTTATCTGACGTGTCGCCTCTTGTTGCGGTTAGATATCAAATTATGGTGATGTGTATGGTGTTTGGTGCCTCAGGGATATCGGCGGCATGTTTTTTGGTGTTGGTAAAGTCTTCTTCGAATGAGTGGAGCAAGACATGAATGAGATTGATTGCTAGTGTTGGGGGTGGGTCTGGATTGATAGCAAAAAAGTCTAATAAGTAAAAGAGAAGCCGCTAACAAATACGTGATCATTCTTTAGGGCTGTACCGTTTAAGTCTTGGTGTATAGGAATCTGCATGCCAGCTTCTAGCTGCCAAAGTTTGGACTCAAATTGTAGGCCTGGAGATAACCAAAGGGTTTTTCCTCCTGAATTGTTATCGGGGCTCCCACCTAACTTATGCTTATACTGATACAGGATATTGGCTTCGAGCACGCCATAGATGTGCCCATAATTCCGACTGGCAAATTGTTTGGGCCACATGCGGTATTGCGTCGATAGATCCAATCGAATGAGGTTTCCCTGGCGGTAATCGTGAGCTTCTTGGTTATGTTGGAGATTGAGCTGGCCGTCAACTTGGTAGCCGTCTGCTTGATAAGTCATCAGTGCGGCAATAATGAAATTCTTCCCTCCTTGGCCATTTTGCATGTTCCAGGGGAGAAGGCTGTATTGATCATCTCGGCGGTGATCACCAGAATTTCCAATAAAACCTCCCACAAAAGAATAACCGACAGAATGATTGCTTTTATTTTCCTGCCAGAATGTATAGCGAGCAAAAATAGACATATCCCCTTTGCCTCTGTTGGAACGCCTGACTTCCGCTCCAAATTCACTGGTTCTAATATTCCTTTCTGAATAGGGAAAAACAATGAAGAGGGCAAGCTTATTAGAGGTGCCGTAACCCAATGTAGTTGTTGCGGATTCGACGCGAAAGTCTCTGTTTGCGTTGCTAGGATCGTCGCTTGAACGCAATTGACTATATTGCACGCGGAGCATGGTCTCGCTTTCGGCTACGGGCGTGGCAGTATTAAATGTGATAGGGGATGCTTCAATCGAATTAAGAAACGTAATAAAAATTGCCAGAAAGCTAACAAATTGTACTCGTCCTA
>NVVG01000060.1 GCA_002402125.1 Moraxellaceae bacterium | reverse complement strand
TGTCGATCACCGGCGGTGCGGGTGCGGGTATTACGGTGATGGTAACCACTTCGGTCTCTGATTCCAGCTTGCCCGAAATTATTGAGGTGGTAGTTAAGGTATATTCTGTTGTTTCTACTGGAGTAACGTCCCTAGTCCCCTCTACTAACACGGGACCAACATTCGGTTGTATATCTACCGTGACATCAGTCGCACCATTGGCAGGGGTTACCTTCCAGGCAAGGGTCGAGGGCGTGCCTTCATCGACCGTATCTGGATTCGCGGTAAAATCAACAGAACCACCACAAGCACTGAACAATAATGCGAGTAAGAAAACTAAGACGAGTTTTCCGAACACTCCAGTTAATACCTTTCCCAAAAGAAATGGTTGCATAACAACTCCCTGACCCAGTTTGGTTTGATAACTTATTTTTTATTGGTACGCAGAAGGGAATACAGAGAAGAATGTTGAATTCGCGATCAACTCATGATCACTACTTAACGATTGCACAATCCCTTAGCATAAGTGGTTCACATTCTAACTATTTTACGATGTTTTTCAATTCCTTTTTTTTACCCAATACCATTGCATGCATCCTAATCTACGCTGCATCAGCAGCCCCCATCCCTAGAAATGGGGGCTGCAGCGGACAACAACCAAACACTAACAAATTTAGGCTACAATCCTTCAATAATCGATATAATCTTTTGCCCCAGTATTAGCGCATGTTCCCCACGCATCATCGACTCATGCTCACCGGGGGAATCCTGATAATTAAACTCATAGCCCAATGCCTTCCAGTCATCCTGCGAGTTATCGCCAGCTTTTCGGTCTTGCGCAGAGAAATGGTACACCTCACTAGTAATCGATCCTAACGCTACCTGCGATACTACTTCGTGATTTCGCAACGCGATCTTTACCACCATCTGTATCTGCTCGAAAGTAAAATCCTCCGGCAATATCTTTGCGGCCGTCGCGGTGTGATATAACACCTCTAACCAGGATTCATCGCCAGCGGTTATCAGCTGTTTGACGTTGTTAGGTAACGGCTGACCGACTGCTGCCTCGATCACGTCCAGTTCGGAAGAACGTTCCTTGTTCATGGCTTTAGGCGTGAAGGTATCCAACATGAAGATTCGTTCCACCACGCGGCCGGAAGAGGTGAGTTTGTCTGCGACCTTCAAGGCAATAATGCCACCTAGGGATTGTGCGGCTATTTGCAACGGCCCTTGCGGCTGTACTTCTAGCATCGCTGTCACATAAGCATCAACCATCTCATCCATAGAATCGAAAGCATCCATACCAACAGCAAAACCTCGAGACTGCAGGCCATAGATCGGCATGTTGTCAGGCAGCGTTGCGGTTAGGTCGGTATAACAAAGTACATCACCACCTATAGGGTGAATAAAGAATAATGGCCGTTGGGTTACAGCTGAATCTGCTGCCGCGACACGTTTTAAAGTGACTAACGGTGTCCATGCTGCTGACCCTTCTGACATATCAGTCTGTGACTGAATAACTACTGCTAGTTGCTCAATGCTAGGGGCATTTAATAGTTCACTAATCTGCAAGCGCACAGAAAACTCTTGGCCGATCTTCGCCATTAGGCGCACACCAATTAATGAGTGGCCACCCATATCAAAGAAGTTATCGGTAACCCCTACCCGCTCAACCGGCAATAATGCTTGCCACATATCGGCGAGAGCCGATTCCAATTCAGAGCGCGGTGCGACGTATTCGGCGCCGGCTATCATCAACGACTCGGGTTTCGGCAACGCTTTACGGTCGACTTTACCCGATGGGTTTAACGGTAGTTGCTGCAGCAAGGTAATGGATGCTGGCACCATATAGTCCGGCAGACTGCTGCGTAAGTGATTCCTTAAACTCTGCGCTTCATCGTTATACTTTTCAGTATCAAGGTTGGGCACTTCGACATAAGCCGCCAAACCAATACCACCTGGCATATCGTCACGCACCAACACCACCGCATCACGCACGGGTTTGGTCGCGATCAATACCGCTTCTATTTCACCCAGCTCGATTCGATAACCACGCACTTTCACTTGGAAATCTTTACGATCGACATAAACCAGTTGGCCGTCGTTGTCATAACGCACCAAGTCACCGGTACGATAGGTTCTTGCACCGGCGTAAGAGACAAACACCTCGTTGTTGAGTTCATCGCGATTAAGATAACCCTCACCGACACTGTCGCCACTAATACAGAGTTCACCAACACAACCTGGCACCACGGGCATCAGGTATTGATTTAACACGTGTAGGGAGACGTTATTATTCGGCATTCCGATGGGCAGGTGTTGCGACTGAGTGCCGTCTTCGATGGCATCAACACAGGATTTTATATTTTCTACGGTGTAGCTGGCAGCTATATCGGTACACTCGGTTGGGCCATACATATTTACCAGTTGGCTCTGGCAATCGTCTCGATTAGACCAGGTTTTGAGGCGTTCTAGCTGAATGGTTTCTCCACCTAGCAGCACAAAGCGCAACGAGCTCAACAGGCTAAGATCGACATCGTCACTTTCAAGTACACCATAGAGTGCACTGGGGGCGCAGTTGATATGAGTTACCTTGTTATCCGCTATCGCTTTGCCGATGACACTCGGGTCAAAACCTTCCACTGCCGGCAGTACGATGGTGCCACCGCTGCGCAGTGGCGCAAAGATATTCTTTTGCGTCAAATCGAAGCCGGGGCTGCTGATAATCATGGTTTGGCTATCGGTATTAAAATCAAACTCGTTGCTATACCAGTTATATAAGTTCTCGGCATTTTTATGGGTAACACTGGCGCCTTTTGGTTTGCCGGTGGATCCCGAGGTATAGATGGTATAAAGCACATCAGCAGGAGATATCGCTAGTTTTTCAAATGTGTCGGCATAAGCCGCGAGTGACTGGTCGGTTAAGCTAACGATTGACTGTTGCCCTAAACCTTCGGGAATAGAACTTGCTGTCGCAGTGTCGACAAGAATCAGCGCCGCATTGGCGTCTTCGATAATATCCTTAACCCGAGCCTGCGGGTAATCTGCGGCGATTGGGATATAGTTACCGCCGGCTTTTACAATGCCTAACACCGCGACTATCCACCAGGGGCCGCGGGTTACATAGATGGTCACCGCACTACCCTTAACCACACCCTGCTCTTGCAAACAATTTGCCAGCTGATTGGCCTTAGCGTTGAGCTGTTGATAGCTCAGGGTTTCCTCACCACACACCAGTGCAGGCGCATCTGGATTCTGTTGGGCATTTCTTTCAATGAGATAATGTACTGGGGTTTCTGCAATGTCCTGTTTTGCACCAGCAGCCCATTGAGCTAACTGATCTTGCTCGGCCGGTAGTATCATCGATAGATCCGCAATGGTATCCACACCAGCCACAATCTGTTGGCTAATAAACGCTAACCGATCAAGGAATTGATGATCCTCGAATTGAGTGCCATGGTAACCAAGGTACATCTGCAATTCTTCGCCAATGGTGCGGATAACAATCTGCACCTGAGATTCTACGTCCGGATCAAACTGTAATATCTCCTCATCTATGCCCATCACATTCAGCGCAGGATAGAAGTGGATATAGTTATACATAAAGTTAAGCCGGCTCTGCGGCATTAACTGCGACTGTTGGAAGATGGAAAGGTGCAACTTGCCACGGCTTTCTTTTTGCCCCAACCGGGCTTCACCAAACAGACTACTGATGTTGACGTCAGGTTTGTACAACTCATGCTTACAGAGGAACGGATTCACCAAGTAGTAACAACCAATGGTGATGGCATGGCCTTTGGGCCGCCCTGCATTAAATTCGGAGAAGACAAAATCACCTTCTGCTCGACAATAATGGTTGATCAGCAAACCGTATAAACACTTAAAATAGATAGTAGGAGTGATTTTATTCTTACGGCAGAACTTACGCACGTCAGCCCAATGTTCTGACGACAAGGAATGGTACTTGCGTATCTGATGATTCACCGGCTGTTGTACGTTATAGTCCAAGGGTTCTACCGATGCTAACTTCTGTTGCCAGTAACTAACGGTATCCTCGGTATCGGCGAATTGGCGATCATACTGGGTATATTCAAAGAAAATATCCGGATTAGCCATCAGCTCTAAGGTGTCACGGTCCACCGCAGGATCGACATACCGTTTTTTATAATTCTCTACCACCATTTCTAATTGGGTGAGCGCACCGATGCCATCCACCACCAAGTGATGACAGGAAAATACCGTCACCCAATGCTCATCGGCCACTTTTATCAGGTAGTGATGAATAATCTCATCGGAGCTTCCAGCCTCAAAGGTATACGGCCGGCGGATCAGTTGTTCTAAGCGCTGACGTAATTGTTCCGACGTTAAATCATCTTGGCTCAGATCGAGCTGTTTAAGATTAATACAACCCGACTGTTTGATCGCTAGATACACTGAGTCTGCATAAGGCGCGATGCAACTGACAACCTCGCAACGCAGCACCGCCTGACTATCTGTAAACAGTGATAATTCTTCACGCCATAGGTCCGGATCTACCTTATGGTGCAGGGCCATGGCATAACCCAGGCTATTTTCTAAGGTGTCAGGTTTAGTACAGGTCGATAGATACAAATCACGCTGCATCGCGGTCAGTGGCAACACAGATTCATAGTCCGCTGTAGATAACCCCAAGGTTTGCATCAAGCTTTCGTCACTGGTTAGTGACAGTGCGCCGATCAACTGGTCGGTATCATCAAGCAGTGACTCGGACAAATAGATATAACAGCGAATCAAATCATCGATAGTACCGTCATCAAACAAGTCTGTATTAAATTCGATATCGCCCAGCAAACCTTGTTCGGATTGATTGAGTGTCAACATCATATCAAACTTGGCGGTGGTGCCACCGAGGGCGATCGGTTCAACCGATAGATCACCAAACTGCGCCGCAAGCTCTTGTTGAGCGGCAGAAAGACCATCATTGGTTAGCAGTTGGAAGGTTGCTTGAGTCAATGGGGTATAGGACGGATTACGTTCCACATCCAAACGATCCAAAACCATATCCAGTGGTACGTTTTCGTTAGCAAAACCACCCAACACGGTTTCCCGTACCCGCTGCAAACCCTCAGCAACCGACAGCTGTGCCGGTAGTTCGGTATTCAACACCAGACTATTGATGAAGAAACCAATGATACCTTCCAGCTCTTCCTGAGTTCTGCCACTAGTCGGCACACCAATAGAAATGGAATCTTGTTGGGCATACTTGGATAACAACAGTTTCCACGCCAACAGCATCACCATGAATGGAGTAACTCCGTTCTCGCGGGAGAATTCACTGAGTTTATTGGCGAATGCTGTTGGAAATTGGAAGTTGCGCACATTACCGTTGGTGGTTTGTATTGCCGGTCTTGGTCTGTCCGTTGGCAAGGTCAATAACGGCGGCGTATCACGTAAATGATTTTCCCAATAGTTCAGCTGCTGTTCCAACACCGCTTCGGTAAGGTAGGTCTGCTGCCATTGAGAAAAATCGGCATACTGTAATGGCAATGGTTGTAATGGTGATGGCACATTGTGCAAACAGGCCATATAGAGTGTGGTGAGTTCTTTCAACAACACCGCCATCGACACACCATCAGATACGATATGGTGCATGCAGAAGGTTAAGATGGATTCACTGGACCCTGGCGCTTCGGATATTTTTATCAATGCACCACGCACTAAAGGTCCATTTTCTAAATCAAATCCAATGGCACGGTCTTCGGCAGCATAGGCTAGTGCTTTCGCCTCCGCATCGTCATCGGCCACATAAGAAATCAGCCGGATCTGACTATCGATCTCYGGATGCACCCGCTGTGTAGGCAAACCRTCTTTATTGGCATGGAATGTAGTGCGTAATGCTTCGTGACGTTGGATCACTTCRGWGAACGCWGATTGCAACACGTCGATATCAAACTCACCCTTCACTCTTATGGCGGAAGGCATGTTGTTCGCGCTGGAGCCGGCATTCATCTGATCGAAGAACCACAACCGGTTTTGCCCATACGATAACGGGATATCCTCGGAGGCGCCTAATCGCACTATGTCGGGCAACTTGGTTTTCTGTTTATCCAACAGACCAATTTGCTCGGCAAACAATTCAATGGTGGGTGCTTCAAACAGAGTGCGAATGGAAATGCTGGCATCGGTAATTTTTGCCACCCGGGAGATTACTTTGGTGGCTAACAAAGAATGCCCGCCAAGCTCGAAGAAATCCTGCTTAATGCCCAGGGTTTCTACCCCTAACACCGTCTGCCAAATATTCACCAGCTGGGCTTGCAGTTCATTCTGCGCAGCGACGATTTCAACACCGCCTTGTAGATCAGCCAACGGCATAGCGGCTAACACTCGACGATCAACTTTACCGGATGAATTTAACGGCAGTTGTTTAAGTAATGTGATTGACGCTGGCAGCATATAATCCGGCAGACTAGCTCGCAGCTGGCGCCGTAAACATTGGCTCTGCTCAGGGTAGGTCTCGACATCAAGTTGAGGCACTTCCACATAGGCCGCCAACCCAACGCCGCCAGGCATGTCATCACGCACCAACACCACCGCATCACGTACAATTTCTACGTCAATTAATACCGACTCGATTTCACCCAGCTCTATACGATAACCACGCACCTTCACCTGGAAATCTTTACGGTCGATATAGACTAGTCGACCGTCATTGTCATAACGTACCAAGTCGCCGGTTCGATAGGTTGTTGCACCAGCATAGGCAACAAACATTTCGTTATTGAGTTCATCCCTATTCAGATAACCGGCGCCGACACTGTCACCGCTAATACATAACTCACCGACACACCCCGGCACCACCGGTTGCAAGTACTTATTTAATACATGTAATGACACGTTAGCATTTGGCAAACCAATGGGTAGGTCTTTTGACTGTGTGCCATCTTCAATCGCCTGCACACAAGCACTGATATCTTCAACGGTAAAACTGGTGGCGATATCGGTACATTCGGTGGGGCCATACATATTCACCAGTCGGCTCTGACAATCGTCTCGATTAGACCAGGCCTTAAGCCGCTGTAACTGAATGGTCTCACCACCGAGCAAGACAAAACGTAATGAACTCAACATCGCTAAATCGACATCATCACTTTCTAGCAATCCATACAGAGCGCTTGGCGCGCAGTTCATATGGGTGATTTTATTGTCCGTTATTACTTGTCCAATCAGCTTGGGGTCAAAACTTTCTACCGCTGGCAATACTATAGTGCCGCCGGTTCGAAGTGGCGCGAAGATGTTCTTTTGCGTCAAATCAAAACCTGGACTACTGATGATCATGGTTTGGCTATTTGCGTCAAAACCAAATTCGTTGGTATACCAGTGGTACAAGTTCTCGGCATTTTTGTGGGTAACACTGGCACCCTTGGGTTTACCGGTAGAACCTGAGGTATAGATCGTATAAAGCAGGTCCGTGGGGTTTATGACAACGCTAGCGTCAGGTGTGTTTGCAAAAGCAGCAAGCGAATCATCGCTGAGTGCAATAACTCTCTGCTGCTCCACGCCACTAGGCAATCGGACTTTGGTTGAATCATCAACCAGAATCGCTACCGCTGCAGAATCCTCGATAATATCCTTAACCCGTGTCTCCGGGTAATCGGCGGCGATGGGCACATAGTTACAGCCCGCTTTCACCACGCCCAACACGCCGACAATCCACCAGGGACTGCGAGAGACAAAAATACTGACGGCACTGCCTGCGGTAACACCCTGGGCTAACAACGCATTGGCCAATTGGTTGGCTTTTTCATCCAGCTGTTGATAGCTCAAACGATCAGCACCACAGATAACCGCCGCCGCATCGGGCTGCTGCTGGGCATTCTGTTCTATCAACCGATGAATAGGCGCTTCGGCAATGGCCTGCTTGGAGCCAGAGGACCATTGGGTCAACTGATCTAGCTCGGCGGGCAACAGCAATGACAAGTCGGCAACGGATTGCACGCCATTGATAATTTGTTGGCTAACATGCTCTAAGCGCTGGAGAAAATCATGGTCTTCAAAATCAGCGCCATGGTATTCAATAAACAAATGTAACTCTTCCCCAATCACTCGGAGGACAAACTGCACCTGAGAATCGACGTCAGGAATAATCTGCTGCACCTTGGCGTCACTGCCCATCACTTCCAGTGACGGATAGAAATTAATGTAATTATACATAAAACCGATGCGGCCTTGAGGCATCAACATCGATTGTTGTAAGGCAGAAAACTGCAAATAGCTGCGGCGGGCTTTTTGATCACTGCGCGCTGCGGCGAAAATATCTAACATGGTTGCTTGCGGGGTATAAAACTGCTGCTTACAGACAAAAGGTGTGACTAGGTAGTAACAACCCATGGTGTTCGCATGACCCTTTTGTCGCCCGGCGCTGAATTCGGATAAGACAAAATCACCTTCTGCCCGGCAGTAATGGTTGACCATCAAACCATACAAGACTTTGAAATAGAGGGTCGGGGTTATCTTCTGCGCTCGACAATATTTTTTCAGCTGATCCCAATGTTGTTTCGGTAACAGATGACGCTTACGGATGTGTCGGTCGACAGGGGCTTGCACGTTATAATCTAGTGGTTCAACGGCGACTAGCTGATCTTGCCAATAATTCACCACATCTGAACTATCGGTATGTTGCCGATCGTAATTGACATAGTCAAAGAACACATCACTATCAACCGTCAGCGCCTGACAGCCAGGTTCGGCATAACGTTTTTCATAGTTATCAGCAACAACTTCCATTTGTCTTACGGACGCCACCCCATCCATCAATAAGTGATGGCCAGCTAGCACGAAAATCCAGAAGTCTTCTCGGACTTTAATCAGATAGTAATTAACAATATCACTTTTACTATCCGCACCGAACTCATAGGGTCGACGAACCAAACTTTCAATCTGCTGTTGCAACTGAGAGGAACTCAGCTCCGTCAGGCTTAGATCGATCACCTCACATTTTACTCGGCCGGGTTGCTTGATGGCCAAATACATTGGATCTCCATAGGGAGCAGAACAACTCACTACTTCGGCACGCAAGATAGCTTGACTATTGGCGTACCGAGAGAGTTCTTCACGCCACAGCTCAACATTTACCTTGTGATGCAATTGCAGGGTAAAGCCAATACTATTTTCCAGCGTATCGGGTTTGCTCACACTGGATAAATACAAATCGCGCTGCATTGCCGTGAGCGGCCAAACATCCTGGTATTCTGCCGAGGATAATCCCATTGTTTTCATTAGCACGGTATTACTGCTTAACGACACCGTGCCTACTAACTGCTCCGCATCCGTCAGTAGCGATTCGGACAAATAGATATAACAACGAATCAATTCATCAATGGTACTGTCATCAAACAGGTCGGTATTAAATTCTAGATCACCGACCAATGCAGAAGATGATTGGGTAAGCGACAGCATCATATCAAACTTGGCGGTGACACTATTGCTCTCGATGGTTTCAACCGATAGATCACCAAACTCAGTGGCCAGCGACTGCACGTCTGACGAGAGGCCAGAATCCGCCATCAACTGGAATGCCACCTGGGCCAAGGGGGTATAAGCAGTATTATGTTTGACGTTTAAGCGCTCGATGACTTTCTCCATCGGCACGTCGCCATTAGCAAAACCACCCAGCACGGCAGCGCGCACCTGCTGCAAACCATCAGCCAAACTCAGGTACGGCGGCAGCTCAACATTCAGCACCATGCTATTGATAAAGAAACCAATGATGTTTTCAAGGTCCGCCTGCGGCCGGCCTTCCATCGGAATACCGACAGTGACGGATTGTTGCTGGGCGTACTTTGATAACAGCAGTTGCCAAGAGAACAACATCACCATAAAGGGGGTAACACCACTCTCCCTAGCAAACAGCGTCAAACGCTGGGAGAATTCGGTTGGGAAAACCACCTTAACTGATTTACCGTTGGTGGTGCGCACATTTGGTCGCGGCCGATCCGTCGGCAATGTCAGTAATGCAGGCGCATCCTGTAAGTGTGATTGCCAATAATCCAACTGCTGCTCTACCACAGCATCACTGAGATAGTTTTGCTGCCATTGGGCAAAGTCTGCGTATTGCAGCGGCAACTCTGGTAATGGTGAGGGCATCTTATGAGAATACGCAACATAGAGCGTAGTTAATTCGCGTAACAATACCGCGATAGATGCGCCATCAGAGATAATATGATGCATACAGAAAACAAGTACCGACTCTTCTTTGCCTTGCTCTTCATCGATCACCAGTAATGCGCAACGCACTAAGGGCCCTTGCATCAAATCAAAACAGGTTGCGCTGTCGTTGGCGACAAACTCTAGTATTTTCTCTGCGACGTCCGCTTGACCCACGTAGGAAATTCGCTGTACTGGATTATCCAACCGCGGGTGAACCCGCTGTTTATAATCGCCCGCCTCAGTGGCGTAGAAGGTAGTGCGTAATGACTCGTGCCTTCTTATGAGTTCTTTGAAGGCTTTTTGCAATATCTGCACATCGAAGGCGCCATGCACACGTAGCGCAATGGGCATGTTGTTTGCGCTGGAACCGGGATTCATCTGGTCAAACTGCAATAGGCGCAATTGGCCAAAGGACAGAGGAATATCGTCGGTATTATTCAGGCGCAGAATTCTTGGCTGATCAAGCTGTTTTATTCCAGCACTTGCGACCGCTGCGGCAAACAGTTCAATGGTTGGGGCTTCGAATAATGACTTAACGCTAATATTAGCATTGGTCTGCTTAACCACACGCGCAACCACTTTGGTTGCTAGCAGGGAATGGCCACCCAACTCAAAAAAGTTTTRGTTGATTCCCACATTTGGCAGGCCTAACACACTGCTCCAAATATCCGCCAGCAATTGCTCTTGCTCATTACGCGGCGCGATGGCGACAATGCCCTGACCGATCACCGGCACTGGCAAGGCTTTTCTATCCACTTTTCCATTAGGGGTGAGCGGGAACTTGGCCACTAAGGTCCAAACACTCGGCACCATATGCGACGGCAATAAATTAGCCGCAGTGGATTTAGCGCTATCGATCAACCGTTGCTGTTGATCCTCATCCATCGCAGCTAAACCATCAACAACCACCCACACGACCAACTGCGCACTGGTTTCACCTACCTCGTAGGTTGACACCAGACTATCGGTAATTTGCGGCTGCTCATTGATGACTGCCTGAATTTCTTCTACTTCGATGCGGAAACCACGCAGTTTAATCTGCTGATCCCGACGACCCAAATATTCAATATTGCCATCACGACGGTAGCGCGCCAAATCCCCGGTTCGGTAGAGTAATCCATCTTGGCCTGTAAATGCGCCTGCAAATGGGACTGTAAATGGAAGTGCCACAAACACTGCGTCGGTTAACTCCGCATTATTGAGATAACCCGGTCCCACCGAATCACCGGCAATACATAACTCGCCGACAGCACCCACTGGCAACAGGTTATCGTTATCATCAAGAATATATAACCTAACGTTGTCGTTCGGGTTACCGATAGGCAAGGTGGCGCCGGTTAGATCATCTACCGTTACCTCATAAAAGGCGGCTATATCGGTACATTCTGTTGGCCCGTAGCTATTGATCAGCTTACATTCGCTGGCATCTTGTTGTCCTGGTGCCTGTCTTTCTAACTGGGCCCGCAACCATGCATCCAATCGCGCCAAATTTATCGGCTCACCACCCAAGAATACATGACGTAAACTTTTGAGGCGCGGCCAAGAGGCCTCATCTTCTTGCAGGTCATAAAAGGCAGAGGGTGCACAATTTATCCAGGTCACCTGATGATGTTCAATCAGGGAAATAAGAATCTGTGGATCGTATTCTTGTACCGTTGGAATAACTAAAGATGCACCATTCACTAGGGGTACGAAGAGGTTTTTCTGGGTTAAGTCAAAACCCAAGGCACTCATTAACATTACCCGGTCATCTTGCTCGAGGGAGAATTCGCCCGCGTACCATTGCAACAGATTCACTTCAGAATAATGATAAGCCCCGGTACCCTTTGGTCTACCGGTAGAACCTGAGGTATAGATTAGATACAACAGACGATCCGCTTGAGGATCGACGTTAACCGCAGCAAGACCAAGCTCACCTTGTTCATCACTTTGCTCATCACAAGCGGCCAACACCGCGTCGACATCAATGATTTCCCAATCACCAACCGGCAGGTTGGCAGCGACCGACTCACGACTAAGTACTAAATCGATGCAGGCATCTTCTACGATATATTGAATTCTACCGGCAGGATAACTGGTATCGAGCGGTACATAGGTTGCGCCGGCCTTCAGCACAGCGAAGATCGAACTCATAATATGTAATGAACGATCGAAACAGATACCGATTCGGTCATTTGGTTTTACACCCATATTAATTAAATGGGTGGCCAATAAGTTACTGGTCTGATCTAGATCTTTATAGGTTTGGCGCTGCTCACCGAAGGTTACCGCCACATAGTCTGGGGTTTGCTTCACTTGTTCAATAAACAATTGATGTACCGTTTGCGAACGCCCATAGGATACTTGGGTGTCGTTCCACTCCACCAATTGCTGATTAATCTCGGCATCCGTTAGCATCGACAGATCCGCTAACGGCAGATCAGGGGTCGCCGCCAAACGATCACACAGGCGCACAAAATGCTGAGCAATGCTTTCTATGGTTGCCTTCTCAAACAGGTCTTTGTTGAATTGTAAGGAACCCGATAAACCTATATCGAGACCTGCATTTGGATCCACTTCTGTCAGTGACATGGTTAAATCAAACTTCGACGTCTCGATATCAAACTCTACCGGGTGCAAACTGATATCCCCGGCCTGGGCCGAGTTCTGCGCCATCTGCTGTTGATCGACACTCATATTCTGATAAGACAGCATTGCCTGGAATAATGGCGCACGGCTCATATCACGCACGGGGGAAATAGTTTCTACAATTTGTTCGAAAGGAATTTCTTGATGGTCATAACCATTAACCACCGACTGGTTAACATTGCGAATCAAACTATCGAATAATTCCACACCCTCTAGGCGCATCCGAATAACCAGGGTGTTAACAAAAAACCCTACCAGATTTTCTAGATCCGGATGATCACGACCCGCCACCGGGGTGCCTATGGCAAAATCGTCCTGACCGCTATAACGCTGTAACAACAACGCAAAGGCCGCCATCAAGCCGTTAAACAAGGTGGCGCTATTGCTATGGGTAATCGCTTCTAGTTTGTCTCTGGTTTCTCGGCTGATATTAAAGGCGACCGAGTCTCCACCGTAAGTCTGTACCGCAGGCCGAACAAAATCTGTCGGCAAATTCAGGTTGGGCAAATCTGCCAGATCTTGTTGCCAATACGCGAGGTGCTCTGCCACTAGCGCGTCATGTAACCGATTTCTTTGCCACTGTGCGTAATCCAAATATTGCAGTTGGGGTTCATCCAATGGACTCGCCATGCCCATCGCGGAGGTCACATAGATGGTTGCTAGTTCTTGGGCTAATACCGTCATCGACCAACCGTCGGTCACAATATGATGGGCGACGATGATCAGCACATAATCTCGCTCGGCAACTTTTACCAAACTGGCGCGAATCAACGGTCCCATTTCCAAATCAAACGGCCGTAAGATTTCCCTGGCTACCACATCACGGATAGCGATATTGATCGCATCATTGACCGCATCGCCATCAGACAGGTCCACGTCATCTAAGTCAGATACACCTAAATTAAATTGTTCGATGTCGGCAATCCACTGATAGGCTCCAGCATCGTCTTCTCTAAAAATCGTGCGTAACCCTTCATGGCGCGTGAGCAAGGTCTTAAAGGTGACATTGAGGGCATCAACATCCAAACCACCTTTGATACGCATCGCTAGAGGTACGTTGTAGGCGGTGCTGCTACCGTCAATCTTATCCAGCAACCATAAGCGTTGCTGGGCAAACGACAGTGGCACCCTAAGGGCACCGGAACGCACCAAATCACGAGACAGCACCGGTATAACGTCTTTTTTCTCGCCGCCCTCGAGCATGCCATCAATATGCGCCGCGAGTAATTTAACCGTGGGCACTTCGAACAATGAGCGTATCGCTAAATGTATTTCAAAAATCTGTGAGGCCCGTGAGGCGATCTTAGTCGCTAGTAAGGAATGGCCACCTAAATCAAAGAAGTTGGCATTACGACTCACCTCGGTTTTATTGAGCACTTCACTCCAGATACCGGCTAAGGTTATTTCCGTAGCGGTTTCTGGCGCTTCGTAATCAAGCTCACGTTCACTGGCCAGCAACAACAGGCGTTTACGATCCACTTTGCCGTTGGGAGTTAACGGCCACTCATCCAGCAGGGTTAATGCGGATGGAATCATGTAGGCCGGCAAATATTCGTTTAATCGATTACGGTAGTTTTCATCCACCGCCTCGGCTATCACAAAACCCAGCAGACGTTCGTTATCCACCAATGCCAGGCTGTCTTTCACACCGTCAATTTGAGTTAAGGCAAAACGAATCTCGTCCAGCTCAATACGTAAACCACGCAACTTGACCTGAAAATCTTTACGCCCCACATASACAATATTACCGGCGAAATTACTATCAGAGCTATACCGCACRAGATCGCCRGTTTTATARGTGCGCTCRCCCTGRTAATCAACAAAACAATCGATGTTWAGYTGGTCWCGRTTAAGATAACCRGCACCAACACTGTCACCGCTAATACAYAGCTCACCGACACAMCCAGGTACTACGGGTAAAAGGTTTTGATCTAACACATGTAGCCGAACATTGGCATTGGGTTTACCGATAGGAATATCTTTGACTAAACCCGCATCRAAATCACTRRCGTAAGACTTGAGGTCTTTAATGGTAAAGCTGGTAGCGATATCGGTRCATTCYGTCGGRCCGTACATGTTYACCAATTGACAGTGGCARTCATCACGCTCAAACCAAGGCCGTAATCTGCCAARCTCGATRGTCTCTCCTCCAAGCAATACCGTTTGGATACTGCTAAAAGATTCAAGATTAACATCGTCACTTTCCACCAACCCATACAACGCACTGGGAGCGCAGTTCATATGGGTAATATTATTGTGTTGAATAACATCGTTGACAATGCGCGGATCAAATTCGTCCATTGCTGGCAACACGATAGCACCACCGCTACGTAGCGGTGCAAAGATATTTTTCTGGGTTAAATCAAAACCAGGACTACTGATAATCAGATTCTGGCTATTTGTATCAAAGGCATATTCATCGCCATACCAGGCCAGTAAGTTTTCTGCATTACGATGGGTAACACTGGCACCCTTCGGTTTGCCCGTCGAACCGGAGGTATAAATACTATAAAGTAACGTTGATGGTGTTATGTCTACCCTAGGCTGCTCAGCCGAATCGTCTTGAATCAACTCTTCACTCATCTGCAGCAGCTGCTGCTGGACAAGCAAAGCACCCGACAAGGTAGTCGCGCCTATGTCATCCACCAACACCATAGACACATCGGCGTCGTCAACGATATCCTTAATCCTTGCAATAGGGTAATCAGTAGCAATGGGAATATAACGACAACCGGTTTTAATAACCGCCAACACCCCGGCGATCCACCACGGCGATGGCGAGACACAGATGCCTACCGCCTGCCCTGCGGTTAAACCAGCGGCGAGTAAATGATTTGCCAGTCGATTGGCCTTGTCGTTAAGCTGAGCATAACTCCACTGGCTGTCGGCAAAAATTAGCGCAACGGCGTCAGGAGACTGCAGGCAACGCTGTTCAAACGGCTGTTGTATGGGGCGATCTTCAATTTTCTTAATCTCACCCTGCGACCATTGTTCGAGTGATGCTTGCTCTTGAGTATTGACAAAATCGAGCTGACCGACTTGTTCTACCCCCGCAACTATTTGCTGGCTGATATCGGTAAAACGTTGAAGGAAATCGTGATCCTCAAAATGCGCGCCGTGATAATCTAAAAACAGATGGAATTCAGAGCCCATCAATTTCACTAAAAATTGTACCTGGGACTCTACATCGGGGATCAGCTCTTGAACTTCTTCATCCACCCCCATCAAATTTAACACACCCATAAAATGGATATAGTTAAACATGAAACCCAACCGGCCCTGCGCCATCAATTGTGATTGTTGCATGATGGAAAACTGCAGTTTGCCCTTGCGCTCTTTCTGTTGGTTGCGCGCATCTTGGAAAAGCGCACTCACCTGACCTTCAGTTTGGTACAAGTCATGGCGGCAAACAAAGGGGTTTAATAAATAGTAACAACCCACCGACCTGAGATGCCCCTTGGGGCGCCCCGCCACGGTTTCCGACAGGACAAAATCATTATCCGCTCGGCAATAGTGATTAATCAATAATGCATACACCGCTTTAAAATACAGCGCCGGGGTTATTTTTTGTTTGCGACAAAACAGTCGGATATTCTCACTGTGCTGCGCTGAAAGCTCAGTGCTCTCGCGAACAATCTTTTGCGCTATATTTTGCACTGAGGATTGAACCTTATAATCCACCGGTTCGACGTTTTTTAACTGCTCACCCCAGTAAGCAACGGCCTCATCATTATCCATCTGCTGCTGATCATATTCGATATATTCTGCAAACAGATCATCTTTCACCGTTAGTTCAACGCAATCTTTATCCGCCCGGCGTTTTTCATAATTCTCCACCAGCGTGCCCAGGTGCTGCACATAGGACAGACCATCCATCACTAAATGGTGAGTGGCAAAAACCGTTAGCCAGTTATCATCTGCCAATTTAATAATATGATGATTCACTAAAGGCGTGCGGGTTTGCTCATCGAAAGAATACGGTCGCCTCACTCTTTTCTCGATTTCAGCCTGTACATCAACCGTTTCATTCGCACTAAGGTCAAGTATTTCTAGGCTAATCTCACCCGGATGTTTAATACATAAATACGCAGGGTCAACATAAGGCGCATCACACTGAACAACATCCGCACGCATAATAATTTGGCTATCACTGAAACGGATTAATTCCTCTCGCCAAATATCCACATCCAACTTATGGTGCATATTCACCGCATAACCCAGACTATTTTCCAAGGTGTCGGGGTTGCGTAAACTCGATAAATACAAGTCTCGCTGCATCGCGGTCAGCGGTAATAGTTGCGCGTAATCTTTGACAGCAGAACCTAACACCAAATCAGCCAGCTCATCGACGGCCACTAAGGGTAGCGCATCTACCGTCGTGGCTAGATCACCGACTAACAGGTATTCCGCCAACTGTTGAAACTGCCCAATGATACGTTCGATGGTTGCGGGCGTATATAAATCGGTATTGTATTCCAACACACCTTTTACGGCGGTATCCGTTTGATTCAGGGATAAGGTCATATCAAATTTAGCGCTGACAGACTCTTCCTTTAATGCCTCTACCGTTAACTCATCTGTTGCGGCGGCTTTTGTATCAGCAGTATCTAGGGATTTGTTTCCACCTTTATCCACCATCAATTGAAAGGCAACTTGGATCAGCGGGGTATAAGCAGGATTACGGCTGAGGGTTAACTTTTCAACCGCCATTTCTACCGGCACATCGCCGTTGTTCATTCCGTCTAATACCGATTGTTTAACATTATCCAAGGCGGCTTGCATTGATTTATCGCCAACCACCTCTGAACGAATAATCATGCTGTTGATAAAGAAACCAATCAGCGGTTCCAGTGCCGTTTGATTACGACCAGAGGTAGGAATACCGACACATAAATCTTGTTGGTGGTTATAACGAAATAGCAGCATTTTCCAAGCTGCGAGCAAAACAATAAAAGGAGTCGATTCTTGCTGATTAGCAAAGACCGTTAAACGCTCGGCGAAATCACCGGTAAACTCTATTCGCTGGGCGGCGCCGTTGGATGTTTGTATCGGTGGTCGCGCATGGTCACTAGGGAAGGTGGATAATATCGGCGCTCCAGTGAGTTTATCTTGCCAATAAYCCAGTTGTTTTTCTAAACCTTCACCTTGTAGAAATTGTCGCTGCCAAATGGCAAAATCGGGATATTGRATTTCTAACGGTGGCAAAGGAGACGGYAGGTTTTGATTGAATGCCCAATACAGCATGGCAATCTCGCGCATAAACACACCGATGGAGACACCATCAGAAATAATATGGTGCATGCCTACGATTAACACATGTTGTTGGCAATCGTTTGCCCCMGCTAGCGGCAATTGCACCAAGGTTACGCGCAGTAGCGGCCCATCGCTCAAATTAAAAGTTTGTTTGATCTCTCTTGCCAGCAGAGCAGCGACTTTCTTCTCTTGTTGTTCTGGGTTGCCCTCTACCACCACAGATTGAAGGTCAAAGGCTTTAGGGGCATTWACCCGCTGTAAAGGAATACCCTCTTGGTCCAGATAAAATGTCGTTCTTAAGGACTCATGSCGCTCGATCAGCGCATCAAAAACACTTTGAATGATATCGGTATTAAGCGGCCCCTTTAAWCGAATGCCYGCCGACATGTTATTGGCCACGGTRCCGGGGTTGGCTTGTTCRAAGAACCARAGGCGYTGCTGACCAAAAGATAACGGGATCWGTGSCGGGTTTTCGATGCGCTGAATTTTTCTGTCACTATCCTGCTTTTGCGCGCCGGAGAAAAACTCAATAATCTCCGCTTTACGCTCTTTTAACTGAAGCTTGATCTCTTTGGTTAACGCCCCTTGCGGTGCTTTAATCTTTAGCTTGTCTCCGTTAAGGGAGATTTGAATCTCAAGCTGTCTTAGCTCAGATAGAAACTGGACAATTTTCATGCAATCACTTTCCTACAACCCTCGAACCATGGAGCGACACTATTATATAACACCATTACCTAACATTGAGACATAATACTGAAACATAAAACCCCACAGAACTCCAATTAAAGCCTATAAATCAACATATTAACTGGACCTAGTGACGTCAACCCGAACAACCGAGGTGCTAGAAATTGATCGGGAAGCAGGCAACTAACGATTTACCCCCATCTTATATTTAATCGTGTGGGCAACACTGTCGGCAAACTCCTCGATGTTGTCATATTCCATTTTCTTGGCAAAGGTGATCAAACCCGCCACCAGCGCCTTCATCTCAAGCACATCATCTCGGTTACGGCCACAACCCTCACAATGGGTGCCAGTTTTGGTACATTCTTTAATACATGGACTAAATTTCATCGACAAATTCCGCAGATAACACATACAACAAACAACCAGTTAACCACTGATCGTAAACTCAGTGCATAACCGCTTGCGATTGCATCATACACACCCCTATTTCTGACACTCATAGTACCCTGAGTAAAGGCCACAAGCCAGAATGGCGGTTGAAGAAACCACATCGAAGCGGGTTGCGCCACTTACCCTTAGCGTTAAATAAATACTGCAACTTAACTATTTGCCTTTGCTTAAATGGCGACCATAAAACTATAGCTAACCTTTGACAAAGACACATTGCTCTCTACTATTAATAGATATAATTGGTAATTATTGCTGCCTATGGAAATCGGTTCTGCACCGGTAGGTCAGTTTTCAAATCACGTCTAAAGCGCTAGAGAATTATCTATGAACGAACCCGGTTTTATCAGCAAAATCACCTTGATCCAACGCCTCATCATCATGGGCATAGGTATCATCGGCCTACAGACCCTGTTAGGCTTCGTGGCTATTGTTGATATGAACAAAATTGGCGACGAAGTACAGTGGGTCGCAGAGCGCGATATTCCGCTAACCAAAACCATCAGCAAGATTACTGAACACCAACTCCAGCAAGAATTAAAATTTGAAATTGCATATCGCCATGCGGAGCAAATCGGCAATGTAGATGGCGCCGAAGCCCTCTTCAAAAAGAACGTCAAGGCATTCGATGACATCGGCCACAAGATTGATAAAGAGATACACCAAGCTGAGGAGTCCCTAAAGGGCTTTATTAAGGACAGCCATAGCACGGCAGAAAAAGAAGAATTCCAACACTTATTATCTTTCCTTGAATCGATCTATAAACAACACAGCGAATGGACACAGCATGCTGACGAGGTATTCAAGTTATTGCAAAGGGGTAAATATCACGATGCAGAGACACTTGCGCTACAAGTAGAAAAAGAGGCTCTGCAGTTGGAGCACAAAGTCACCGAGGCACTCGAGGAAATCGAGGTATTTACCGAAAAGGCTCTCCTAGCCACGGTCGAACAGGAGCATGCACTGGTACGTATCATCTTCGGGGTATTAATCGTCTCTATAGTTGTGGTTATTTTTATCGTCACCTCTTTAACCAAACAAGTGGCACGGGCCATGTCGATATTAAGTAACCAGATTGAGCACGTTGGCAATGGCGACCTGATCCGCGTAGAAGAAGCGGAAACCTTCGGTGAATTTGAAATACTCAAGCAGCGACTCATTAATATGCAAGCGCAACTTTGTACCACCGTGGAGTCGATAAACCACTCCGCCGATATTGTGGCGAGTACCAGCACTCAGGTTGCCAGTAATAGTCAGCTCGCCATAGACGGCATAGAATCACAAGCTCACGCCTATGAACACATTGCCAGATCAATGGGAGAAGTACGTCTTGCCGCCGAAGAGGTCGCCAAAACCACCGCCAACTCCCAAATCGAAACAGTAAACACCGCCGAACAAATGAAGATGACCCAAACCTTGATGCGACACACCGGCAGTTCTATTCAAAAATTGGTCGACAGTATCAATGTCAGTAGCGCTGCTGTTAGCGAACTGGCGCAGAATAGCGAACAAGTAGGCACGGTACTGAATGTCATCAAGGGCATTGCCGAACAAACCAACTTACTCGCCCTCAACGCGGCAATTGAAGCCGCTAGAGCCGGTGAACAGGGTCGAGGTTTTGCCGTGGTGGCCGATGAAGTGCGTACCCTAGCGCAACGTACCCAAGAATCGACGTCTGAAATTGAAGAGATGATCGCTCAATTCCACGCTGGATCCAAAAGAGCCGTGGGCACCATGACGGAGAGCAGCTCCCTCGGCAAAGAAGGTATTGAGCTGGCGCAAAAGTCTATCGATATGGTCGAAACCATCAGCGAGAGCATTCACCAGATCAGCGACATGAGCACGCAAATTGCCAGTGCCGCCGAGGAACAGACCAGTGTGGTGGGTGAAATCAACCGGGGCACCGATGACATCAACCTAGCCTCATCGAATAGTTTGCAGGTTGCCACCGAAACAGGAGAGGCTGCCACCAATTTGAGCCAGGTCGCCCTTCAGCTGCAAGAGACGGTACATCGATTTAAAACTCATTGATGCGTTAGCCCAGCGGTAACAACCCCATTGTGAAGTTGATACAGTTAGGTCGATAACGCCAGCCGCTAATCATAAACGGGGTTTTTGACCAGCGGCACAAAAATAACCGGCAACGCATTGCGGAAACTCACCTCATGGTTGTCATGCTTCTGCCCCACTAACAACTGTTGCCCGCTGTAGGGGACGTCAGATTCCACTGGAATAACGATATGCCCTCCAACCTTAAGCTGTTCCAATAAGGCTTGGGGGATCTCTTTGGCTGCTGCCGTGACGATAATACTATCGAAGGGCGCCTGCTCTACCCAACCTTCATAGCCATTTCGCACGATGACATGGGCATTGTTATAACCCAGTCGTTTTAAGCGTGGCGCTGCTATCGCCACCAAGGCGGGAATGATTTCCACACTATAAATTTGATCGACCAACTCGGCCAGGATAGCGGTTTGGTAACCGGAGCCGGTACCCACTTCCAACACCTTCGAGGTTTTATCGACTCGCAACAGTGCTGTCATTAAGGCAACGATATAGGGTTGAGAAATGGTCTGACCATGACCGATGGCTAAGGGAAAGTTGCCCCAGGCGGAAGATTGCAATTGCTCAGGCACAAAATAATCCCTAGGCACCGAGCGTAGCGCCTGGTAGATGCGGTCATCCAAGCGGCCCAAGCCGGTATAGTGCACGGT
>NVVG01000059.1 GCA_002402125.1 Moraxellaceae bacterium | reverse complement strand
CTGATAAAGAGTCAAAGTTTCAAGACTTTGTGCACGTTATGGATATCTTGAAAAAGCTTAATCATGAGTCTTTATATATTGGTGCTCTATCATTCCGCGCCCTATTCCTTTTCCTCGCAATTGACTACAAACACCAAAGTTGGACAGATACACTTCAGATTTTTTTGGAACCCGCATGACACTCCCTATATGCCTCATTCTTGACAAAACTAACCATGACTTTATTGGGCCATAGAATTTGAACACGTTTTTCAGAGTACCAAGGGCCAATTTTCGGTAAGATGAACCATCGTAGAAACACCCCGCACCAACAATTCGCCCCCCTTCAAGAGCAACCGTTACGTTTTTATAACCACAAAAACCGTCGCCACTTTCAAATTCAAACTTAATAAAATCTGTAGCAGAGACTTTATCTAATCTAAAGATATAGTCATAAAGCTCGACTCCCGAGCTATACATCATATTGTGTACTGGACCAACGTCACATTTTTGAACTTTTCTAAACTCCATGATTCCATTCCTATTTAGTTGGTTTATTTATCACTAAACTAGCTAGCTGGCTATGCCAGCTGTCACGCTTTAACACCCAATAACGGTTACTTTCTTTAAAGCCAAGATACTCATTTAACGCTTTATTGATACTCGTGCTTTTTGGCGCCGTTTTCAATTAAGTTGACAGTGCACATCAGAGATACACTCTACCATGGAGGGGAAACCCCTAGTACCCCAAGAACCTAACTGCATTTATTATCCCCAAAGGATTGCAAGTTTCCATCATTCCGTACAATATCTATCCATCTGATACCATACCCCTCTCTACTGAATATACTTGGTCACGCTAAATGTTAATTTCTCTCAATTACGCTATTACTACACTTGCACTTATCTTTAGTGCCGACTTATTTCGACGCGATACCGAGTACCGTGATGCTGCTACTCATCTTCTGTTATTTGCGTTTGCTGCGTTATTTGGCGGATTTGCTCATCATATACAGCTAGAATTTCAAGACTTAAACCAGATTTTAATAAACATTAACCAATTTCTCCCTCAGTACTTGAAAATTAGCTCGATACAATTGGTTTATATCAGAGTCTGGCTAGTCACTTTCCTATTGATTGGACTGACAGAATACTACTTTATGCGTATTTTTCTATATCCGCTGGCAAATCGATTTGGCTATACCTGGRTAAAACCCTTATTGAAAGGCTCACTTATTCTATTCTCCCTAGTCACGCTATTATTTAGTGAGTACAGCTTAGTTGTGTTGTACCACCTTTTTACCCACCTATTTGTCATAGGGTTCTCTCTTTATATCATTCGAACTCATCAAGTAACKTATTTATGGATTCTCATAGCGTTAGGAGTACTGAATCTATTAGCCGGGGGGATTTGGTCACTAATGGCAGTAGGTAGCATTGCAACTGGCTCATTACATTACAATGATTGGTACCACATCATCTTATTAGTATTTTTGTGGATTCTACATTGGTCCCTTACTCGTGGAGGGTTAGTAACCGCCTTAAATTTGCCCCACACTTCATCGTCATAAGATTGATCTAGTCCCTAGGGCATTTTTAAGTACAAAAAACCTATATTGCTGGAGATCCAGAACCCCTCAACACATTCTACCAAGAGGGATTGTCGACCCAATCAATAGCGTCTAGGTAATCGACGATGTCTAGCGTTAACGGGTTGCTGTCCAGCCTAAGATATGTCAATGCAGTGTTCTGAGTGACATCGACATCGGTACGTTGAGGTCCAGCAAAACGCCAAGAGACGATTAAAGAACAACCAAAAACAACCAAAAACAACCAAAAACAACCAAAAACAACCAAAAATAACTAAAAATAACCAAAAATATGTAACTGGATATGAATTTTTGTTTCATTTCTCAAAAAGGACATTTTTTAAAAGGCTGACATAGACATAATAATAGAAATCAGTACAGTGGAGGCTCGCACGGTAGTGAACGGATAATATGTTGCAAATAACACTAATGTTATTTGCAACAGCGCTTACTGAATTTTAATAAATGGATCTCAAAAGGCATAATAGAAATGAGTGACCTTTACTCATCATTTTCTTTAAAAAAGTCTTACCATAGTCTTTTCCACCGCCCAAACTCCGGCCACCCCGTTCTAGATGGCTTCCGGGCCATTGGTATGCTGTGGGTCATATTGACCCACACAGTAGCCTCTGCCGCGCTCCTAATGACCGTTTATTTAAAACCAGAGGTAAGCTTTCTTGGCCAACAAGTTGACCACACACCCTGGTATTTTGATTGGATCTGGAATGGCCATTTAATGGTAGACATGTTCTTTGTTTTAAGTGGCTTCCTTATTGCTGGGTTACTGCTTCGAGATATAGACAAACATGACGGCATTCAACTTAAACGCTTCTATTACCGTCGTTTCATGCGGCTCATGCCTACCTACCTTTTGGTCATTGCTCTATTTTATATGATGAATATGCCCCACAGAGAAAACCTTTGGCAAAATCTACTCTATATCAACAACTTCTTTCCTCACGGCGAGACAGCTGCACCCTGGACATGGAGCTTGGCGATTGAAGAACAGTTCTACCTTATTTTTCCACTATTCGCTCTGTTCGTTCTAAGGACAACACAAAGGCCTATATTGTGGCTTAGCGGATTATTGGTATTCGCTTGCATTATCCGCCTCTACATCGTGTGGACAGACGAAATACTCCATGGGAACCAAATGTCGGTATCCATGATCGACAAAGGCATACTGAATCATGGCTTAACGGTTATCTACGATAATTTATACACTCGCTATGGAGCTTTCATTTGCGGTATTGGTGCGCAATATATTTATCATTATCAGCGTGAAAAAATGACGGATTTTTTCTTATCAACGTTGCCAGGGAAAGCTTCTATCTTTTTTTCTCTGGTAATCAGTATTACATTACTTGAATTCAACCCCCTTAAAAGTGATATCGTTCTACCTGAATGGGCCATCGTCTCTTTCATAGGACTTTATAGAAACATTTTCTCTCTTTGCATCGCTTTGCTTATTTTAGCAATGCTAGTGAATTCTCGGCATGTAAGCTGGTTAACTCGTTTCTTATCTCTTCGCATATGGTATCCCTTTGCACAACTTACTTATTGCGCGTACCTCATTCACATACCCATTATCATTGTAACGCTGAGCATTTTAAATAAGGTATACGTTACTTATGATTTAACCTTCTATTACGGTGATTACAAGTTATTAATTATCACTTTCGCTGTTGCATCCACATTAACCTATTTCGTTTCTGCGATCATATATTTCTCACTCGAACGACCTATGATGACGTTCCGAGATTTAAGAAGTAATGCGGCAGTAAATCCCGAACCAGCGACAATAGAACTCGACAAGCGAGCGACGACTTAATATTGTACAACTGACTAATGAGGTTGTAGCGAATAACTCAGTTTTAATTAAGGATCTTTTATCCCTATGCAGTCAAATCAGGTAACGGGCAACAATCCAATCAACAGCTACGATATGTTCAAGTGCATCAGCGCAATCGCCATCATCATTTTTTGCGTTGAGTTATTTTTCATTCTCTTCTCTAATGATGGTCAGTTAGTTTTCTCACTAGATGATGGCTATATTCATCTAGCATTGGCTGAGAACATTATTCAGGGGCACTATGGCGTCAATACGCAAGAATTTTCTTCACCAGGGTCAAGCATATTGTGGCCTCTGCTTATTTCACCCTTAACCCTATTACCCGCTGCTGATTGGCTGATCTTATTGTTCAATCTGAGTTTTGCGCTAGGCATTTGTTGGGTAATCAGCCGCATTCTTTATAAATCTTTCCCACAATCTAGTGACCCTGCAATAGGTCGAAAGCAAAAAATCATCGCCTATCTTGTCTTGGTATTACTTATCCCCATTACAAATTTAATAGGTCTAGTATTCACAGGCATGGAGCACTCCCTCCAAGTTCTGATTGCTTGTGTATCTATTTTAGGTTTAATTGAGGAAAAAGAATCCAGTCGTTTACCAAAATATCTTTTACCCGTACTATTAATTGCTCCTCTTGTACGCTACGAGTCCCTCGCCATATCATTGCCATCACTTGCTTATCTTTTTTTACGCGGATATAAAACACAAAGCCTTATCACCGGCGCTCTTATGCTGTCTGGCCTAATTGGATTTTCACTATTTTTAAAGTCCTTAGGCTTAGCGCCCTTACCCACGTCTATTCTTGCTAAATCTTCAGCTGTTGATACCAGCAATATTCTAATGCGTTTTTTGCTCAACTTCACCAAAAACATAACCAACCCCATCGGCATTATCCTGTTCATACTATCACTGTCGTTCCTGCCAAAAATCCTTAAAAAGGAACATAAGAAAGATCAATTATTTGCTGCGGTACTCTTCTCAGCCGGCATGATGCATATGGTGGCAGGTGATTTATGGTGGTATGGACGTTACGAAACTTATGTTCTATCTACGTTAGTGTTAGGATTTTTTTATCTCTACAGTGATCGCATTGTTGATTATATTGCAAGTAMGTCTCTTACTAAATCGACRATAAGAATCGGCTCCACCCTTGGRTTCATATCCATTCCCTCTCTATTTATTCTGGCAACAACSCCATGGTTATCTCATGAAATTTATCGCCARCCTTTCCAATTCCATCGYTTCGTCGAAAATYACTATCAACAYCCTGTCGCTCTCAACGACTTGGGTTTAGTGAGCTATAAAAACGATCTATATGTATTAGACCTTTGGGGCTTGTCTTCTCCAGATGCATTAAAGGGCAGAACCACTGGTACAGGCTCTGACTGGATGCACAAGTTGACACAGCAATATGATGTTGGCTTGGTGTTTATTACCGAATCATGGTTTAAGGAAATTCCTCCAGAATGGACCAAAATTGGTTATTACAATCGTGGTGGAACCTTGGCCAATAAAGAAAACGGCATGCTTGGGAAGGTGGTTTTTTATGCAACCGACATTAAGTATCTGGATGAGGCTCTTAGCGCTATAACAGCATTCTCCAAAACGCTTCCAACGCCCGCAAAGTTTGAGTTTGAGCCGGGCATCTAATCGGAAATAAAAGCATATTTTCAAACATGCTTTCAAAGATAAAAATGAAACTCGTGGAATCAAGCTCATTTCCCCTCTCCTCGCTATGTGTATTAGTTGATAGAACACGAGGTTTTGTATCAAATGTATGATTAAAAAGCAGGTGAAATTGGAAAGAACTTGCAACTACATCCGCTCAAAACGACTACTCAGTCGCTTTCAGATTAAGGGGTACTCAATCAAGTAAAAAACCAATAACAAATTCCAATTGCAGCAGTAATACCCGCCCCGTCAGCAATCAATCCGCACACCAATGCGTGTCGAATACGAATAATACCCACCGAACCGAAATATACCGCAAGCACATAGAAAGTCGTTTCTGTACTCCCCTGCATCACCGATGCTAATCGTCCCTGAAAAGAATCAACTCCATGATGATTCATCACCTCTAACATCATCGCCCTTGCCCCACTTCCACTGAGCGGTTTCATAAACGCTACAGGTAGGGTATCAACGAATAGCGTATTTAAACCAAGCATTCCAATGCACCAAGCAACACCCGACAAAAACAGATCCATCGCCCCACTCGCTCTAAATACCCCAATTGCGACTAACATAGCAACTAAATACGGGATCAAGCGCACTCCAGTTTCAAACCCTTCTTTAGCACCTTCTACAAACAACTCATAAACCGGTAGTTTCTTTTTCAAACCTGCCACAAGAAATAACGCAATAATCGACAACAATACCGCGCTTGCTGCCCACTGGGAATATTGAGATAACTGCTCGCCGGATAACGATGTAAGCCATAGAATCACGGCAGTCATTAATGTCACAAAACTACCAATATAGGCTAGAACTACCGCATTAAAAAGTGGCAACTTCTGAACCCATGACACGGCCATCAATCCGGCCAGGGTCGATGCGGTAGTCGCCATTAATATAGGTAGAAACACATCAGCAGGCTCAGCAGCTCCTAGTTGCGCGCGATACATAAAAATCGTTACCGGTAATAAAGTAACCGATGAGGTGTTTAATACCAAAAAAAGTATTTGTGCATTGCTAGCAGATTCCTTATTCGGGTTTAGCTCTTGTAAGTCTTGCATTGCCTTTAGCCCCATAGGCGTTGCTGCATTATCCAACCCAAGCATATTCGCCGCCATATTCATGGTAATACTACCTAGAGCAGGATGATCTTTTGGGATCTCTGGCATAAGTCGCGAAAACAAAGGGGCTAAAAAGCGGCTTAACAGCATGACCAAATTACTCTTTTCAGCGATCCGAAAAAAACCCAACCAAAGGCTTAATACTCCAACCAAGCCAATTGCTATCTCTACGGACAGTTTAGCCATGTCAAATGTGGCTTTTACCATTTCCTCAAAGATATTCACCTGATCTAAGCCAAAAAATTGATAAACACCTGACAACATCGCTAATAGAAAAAAAGCAGCCCAAATGTAATTTAACACTCATCCCTCATTTACCTGCATTGGCAGGCGCTATTGGTAAATTGATAGCTAGGCATAATACGGATGAACGCTTCTGAATGCCAACACTTGGCAGGCTCTAGAATTTTACCTGGAGCCGAAATAGGTGAGAGGACGCCTTATAGAACGTATTTTGAGCAACTTGACCAACCAAACAATAAACTATATTTTTTTACAGTACCTGGTTGCACATACAGTGTTTTTGCGTATACTGTATTTAAACGTGACCACCTAGAGGCACAAGCCAAAACCACGTTACCTGAGAAGGACAAATCAATGCATACACTAATAACAAAACTCATCAAAATTGATCTTCAACAATTGGCATTGCCTATTGCTGGGTTGCTTACTGCCATTGTGCTACAAGGCTGTATTCACGTTCAACAACCCAAGAGCAATACCGATATTAGTATCTATCAACCCAAAGTTAGTGAACTTCAATACTCAAAAAACAAGCAATCCAAGCCCCAAATTATCGGTCTCTTCAGCATTAGCACTCACTCAAAAGGAGCGTTTTTGGAAAGTGTTCAATTTAGACCATCCGCAATTAATAACGCCTTCACTCAGGTTCGTGTCAAATTGGTCGGTGACGACCAATGGTTTACACCCTCTGAAGTCAACATTTTTTTAGAACCGCAACAGCTACATCACTTTGAAGTTGCTGCACGAATAAACCCCAACAAGTTGTCAGCCAGCTTGCCAAATTCCGCGACATTCACCTTATCCGACTTCCACTTTTTAAAATCAGACGCCACATCCAGCGTTAACCAATCAATATTAAGCTACTCATTAGGCTTATCTAGCTCTCCCCAGCAGTCTCGCTCCTAGCGAGACACCCCGGTGGAGGCACCTTAGTCATTGAGGTGTCTCTACCACCCTTTTTTTATTCTTTTGGCACGGTATACTGTGCACCTTCCAAGGCCACACTAAATATATCAAATTCAATGACACACAGCACATCAACAGAATCCAAAGCAGCATTTACCAAACTCCAGAAACGTCTTAGGCGAAACACTGGAAATGCCATTGTAGATTACAAAATGATCGAAGACGGTGATGTCATTATGGCCTGCCTCTCTGGCGGCAAAGACTCTTTTGCTATGCTGGATCTTTTATTAGGTTTACAGAAGGTAGCACCGATTGATTTCAGTGTCGTCGCTGTGAATTTAGATCAGAAACAACCAGGATTTCCTGAACAGGTATTGCCCACTTACCTAGAGTCATTGAATGTCCCCTATTACATCATCGACAAAGATACTTATAGTGTTGTAAAAGCAAAAGTACCTGAAGGAAAAACTACTTGCGCTCTTTGTTCGCGCCTAAGACGCGGCACGTTATATGCGTTTGCCGAGGAAATTGGTGCCACAAAAATTGCTCTAGGCCACCACAAAGATGACATTGTAGAAACTATGTTCTTAAACATGTTCTACGGTAGTAATTTAAAAGCCATGCCGCCTAAACTGCTGTCTGACGACAAACGTAATATTGTCATTCGCCCGCTAGCTTACTGTAGGGAAACCGACCTTATAGCCTATGCAAAATACAAGCAGTTTCCGATTATTCCTTGTAACCTCTGTGGCAGCCAAGAAAATCTGCAGCGTAAAATGATCAAACGAATGTTACAAGATTGGGATGTGGAATTTCCTGGACGCACGGAAAGCATATTCAACTCACTTCAAAAAGTATCTCCCTCACAACTTGCTGACAAAAACCTTTTTGATTTTGAGTCTCTATCTCTAGACCGTACAGGGCAACGAAAGAAGTACGAATATGATGAGGCAACCATAAGCTCCTCAAGTGACATTTCAACCGTCAAGTTTATCGATGCCAGCGCAGATTTTCTTACGAACAGCTAAGCTGAATAACTCATCAACCACATAGTTCAGCGCCTGAATTCGGTGACATCTTGAAGTGTTCCAGCCAGGCATGCCCCACCCTCTCTTACAACCCCTACAGGGAATAACTTGGCAGTAACATGAATCCATTTTTCCTGATGGTCCCCCACAACGACTGGCAGCACCCGATCTAGAGCTACCTTGCCTGCTATTGCTAAATCCATATCTTCAATTGCAGACTCGGCATAAGAAGGCAGCACGCAATCAAATAACCGACTGGGTGAAGAGACATCTTTCTCTTCTTTATGTAAAAGCTCAGCAATATCCCCTACCACCAGCATCTGGCCATTATCCAGATCAAATTGCCACCCAATAATATTGGCCAACGAGGCTGCCTGGGCTAGTAATTTTGGAGCTACAGATGCTCGTTTCCTTGCTGCCACCAGGCTTATCTCCGCCTCTACTCGGGCGGTAATATCATTTTGAATTCCGATGTAATGTGTTAAAAAGCCATTGCTATCGATGATAGGTGATAATGTTAATTCATTCCAAAACAGCGATCCATCCTTCTTATAATTTCTAAGCGTGACCTTACAGTGAGCCCCTTTAACAATGGCTTCACGAATTATACCCAATCCTATTTGCTCGGCGTCATCACCCAGCAGAAAACGTGCGTTGCGGCCAACAGTGTCTGCGAAAGAGTACCCTGTTATTTTTTCAAATGCKGGATTACAGTAAATAATAGGTAAATCTTCTAAGCGAACGTCCGTTATCGTTACACCAGTATTAGCCGCTTTTACCGCCCGTTCATAGAGGCGAAGATGTGTCTCAACTGCTTCTAGTCCTTCAATRCGAATTTCGTTGGTTCGTTGCGAATTCGCGCCGGTTAAACCTGACGACATCACTACAGGCAAAGTAGCAATATTCTTTTCGTTTTCAAGYAAAAYTTTGATTACTTCAATCGCGGAATGYTTTTCCTCAGCACCCAGCAAATGAATRGAATTCTCAAAAACTTSGGCATAATGTGTAATTTTTTGTTCATCTGCAACAGATAAGTTAAGGGATTCCACATTGCTGTCCACCCACAAAAACACACTTATCCATCCCCAATTGCCTATAGGRGAACAAATAAAATTTCTAATATCGTTGGATTGAATATAGGGATCTGACATCAAGTCACATTGACTAACACAGAGTGTCGAATTGATTTCAACGACATCCTCCAACACTTTCCAAGGTGTCGCTGTAGCGATATCAGTATTGTCAGAGCGGATAATAGTAATAGAGAGGCTATCGCGATAATGAGCGAATTCCGTTATTTCATCTCCAGACATTACGTAGAGTGAGACCTTATGTATTCCGTCATATAACAAAAAYACGTCATGCAACGTATTCGCTACAAGCGAATGCAACTTCGGTAATATATCCATAATCATTTGATATTGYTTCTACTATTGAGCTTTATAAAGGTATAAATGAAMTACCGCTAACTATGGCTCTATCAAGGGATACATCACATGAAATACAAGCGCCTATTCAAGTCCAGTATAGGCCAGATATATGAAGTTGCTTGATAGAGTTCCATATTAAATACTAGTTTTTAGCGTCACCTTGCTTATTTTTTGAGCTRACCTAAAACCYTATGCATAACTCGAAATCCCTTCCGATTTATGCATAAGCTTGATAACCTCAACATTCATAAAACCCACAGATGAGGAGTCTCCATGAGCGCACGTCAATATGATGTAATTGTTTTTGGTGCAACAAGTTTTGCAGGCCAAATTCTTTGCCAATATCTAAAAGACAACTTCAATATCGAAGGCAAAGAAACATTACGTTGGGCTATGGCTGGACGTTCGAAGAATAAATTAGAGCAGGTTAAACAAACCGTAGGTTTGTCAGACATTACGATTTTTATCGCTGACGCAGAAGATGCCAACGCACTACGGGACCTATGCACACAAACTAAAGTAATTGTATCTACCGTTGGCCCTTACGCGTTATATGGTGAACCTCTAGTTAAAGCCTGCGTCGAAAACGGCACTGATTACTGTGATTTAGCCGGTGAAGTTCACTGGGTAAAAGCGATGCTCGACAAATACGAAGACAAAGCTAAACAAAGCGGTGCTCGAATCGTGAATTGTTGTGGATTTGATTCCATTCCATCTGATCTAGGCGTCTATTATACCCAGCAGCAAGCTCAACAAAAATTCGGCTCCTACTGTCAAAACATCAAGATGCGGGTAAAAGCCGCCAAAGGTGGCGCTTCCGGGGGCACTATTGCCAGCATCATTAATATTGCAAAGGAAGCAGCCAAAGACCCATCATTACGTAAACAGCTATCGAACCCCTATTTGCTGTGTCCTAATGATGACAGCTCTAGAACACGTCAGTTTAATACCAACACTCCAACTTGGGATACCGACTTTTCAGCCTGGACAGCCCCTTTTATTATGGCTGTGATCAACACACGTATTGTTTTCCGCTCTAACCTATTGGCGAACACCCCGTATGGGAAAGACTTCACCTACGATGAAGCCGTAATGATGGCTAAAAATTGGAAAGGTTACCTTTCAGCAGCAACCTCAGTAGCGGGTATAAGTGGTTTCTTCCTCGGTGTCTTGTTTCCACCTTCACGTTTTTTGTTGGAACGTTATGTCTTACCAAAACCAGGATCAGGCCCCACACCAGAAGAACAAGTTAGCGGTTATTATGATTTGCGCTTTTTTGGCACGACGCCATCCGGCGAATCTATTTTAACCAAAGTTACTGGTCAAGGTGACCCAGGGTACGGTTCTACCAGTAAATTATTAGGCCAAGCAGCCGCATGTCTAGCGTTGGACTTGCATCAAGACCAAGACAAAATCGAAAAGAAAGGTGGCTTTTGGACACCCGCCACGGTACTCGGAGATCTATTAATCAGCCGATTAGTTGCTCATGCCGATATCAAATTTGAGGTTTTATCAAAAGAAAACATCTAAAAATAAAGCCGTATAAAGCACGTTAACAATGTCTTTATACGGCTATCATCATTATAGAACTATCAAACCCAGCCTATTTAAAGACCAGGGCATGGCGAATCAAAGTTAAGGCCATCCGCAACTATTGTTGCTTGCCCGTCCCTAGCAAGGGTATATAAAAAACATCCGTATTGATGTTGCGCTGCTTCGCGCTGAAACATTGCGTGATGACCAGACATAAAATCATCTTCTGGATAATACGCAACGCCAAGAGTACGGCCATCACGGTTGTTGAGTACATTTGTGAATTGCTGCCCGTAACCCGCCGGCTCAATATGTGGCAAGATCTCATGCTCAACCCCGAACTGTACAAGATCAGGTCCTACCAAATCTACGCCTGCAGATATCAAAGCCTGGTCTCGATTCCACGGCCGCAACCACTCATCAAAATATCCCTCTACCAAAAACATATCAGGTGCTGGTGGTATGTCCGTTGCGTCAGGCTCGCGCAACCATCGACTAAGAGGAATCGAATAATCTGCAGGGGCTATAGCCATTTGGCTGAGCATTAATAGTGGATGAAATTTGTCGGTCACGAGCTCACTCGAAAATTCTTCCATAAAGACTGGACCGATAAAAAGACCAGAAGAAATACGCACACCATTTATATATAACTCGAGCTCCCATGGAGAGATATTCATCACAGACCCCATATTAAAGGACCCAGCCCCTCCGGCAACTGCCCCATGAAACCCTTGGGGATCGATTGCAGCTTGAGCTAAAGCAATCATTGACCCTTGAGATTGTCCCATCACAACCTGCTTAGCAAGATCAAAACTAAAGCGTCCAGAATCACTTTCAGCGCCAGGACACAATGCATCATCAATAGACAACTCGTTGACCAACCGTCGAAACATTACCTGATCTGTAACCATCTGTATGAAGGAATCTCGCATTGCCGTGATGTTTAGAAAATTAAATGGATTTGCCCAAAACGGATGATCCATCGCAGCTAGAGACCAACCACGTATTGAACCGACGTGAGAAGCACTACGATGAGGAGTTAATCCAGTTCCGTCTGTCACACCTCGTTTAAACACTTGCGTAGACGAACCTCCCATACCATGATGAAAAAGTATCAAAGGATATCCCGCCGCCGGCATTTTAATCGTCTTTGGAATGATTACCCTGAAGTCAGAATTTCTCTCACTATAAGTGGTCGGTGCTCCACTTTCATCCAACTCAATTAGACCCACCTCTGTATCACCCAAAATAGCATAAGGCATAAAGCCCTTTTGAAAAACAGGAACGTCCCAGGTAGACTTTAGGATGCAATAATTTTCAGTCTCGCCCTCTAAAGAAAAAGCGCTTGTTGGCGATTTTGGAGGCTGTCCCGCAGCATATTTAGCTATAGTTCTCATCTTTAAGCTGGGTTCACCGGTGGTCCAAACTATTGCGCCAACAATTTGATCGACATCCAGTTCCTCTAGTTCAATTTGTGCTCGTAAGGGAGCATAGGTAGCCAGTGCTTTTTGGCTAGTCTGAAAACTTATTCCATTATCTATCACACGAGGGTCATTTCCGTTTAGTAACGCTGACAAAATAGGATTTACTGCCCCCTCTTGCGGAACAGATGGCATTGCGCTTTTAAATACCACCAATGCATAGGTGGTATTTTCTCTTAATAGCTCGCCCGCAGGTAAGACCTGTAATAAGTGGCCGTTTGGTCGATAAGCTGAATCCTCGGCATTAAACTCAACCACAAGAGGAAACCGTCTGCCTCGTTCGTAGGAATCGGGGTCTACGTCAATAAGTTGAACAACTGAAGTATTATCAAAATAGTCCATAGGGTTATCTGAAAGATCCAACATTGCATTGGTAACATCAGATCCGAATTGGATATAAAGAGGTATGTTTGGAGCGTAACCTGTGATATCCCTGCCGATTACATATTTGTAGTTAGGTGCCAACTGTGCAAAAGGCCCCGTTGGAAATGCAGAGACGTCAACTTTGTCATTTGCATCAACTTTAAAGTCGGTAGGAAAACCTTGCGCAAAAAAATCATCTTGATTGTTTAGCTCCAAAACCATTTGTATAGCAGAGGTGTCAACCGTGCTATCACCAGTATCACCAGTATCACCGGTATCACCAGTATCACCGGTATCACCAGTATCACCAGTATCACCGGTATCACCGGTATCACCAGTATCACCGGTATCACCGGTATCACCGGTATCGCCAGTATCTCCAGTATCACCAACTTCATTCGGGCTTACAGCACCATCGTCACCGGAACCACTAGATTCGCCACCACAACCGCTTAACAGCAGGACAATTAAGAGAGCAACTAAGATTAGACCATTGTTATTTTTATTCACTTTAGGTATCCACCCTGGCATAAAATCCATACAAAGAACCCTCTATACAACAGATAGAAAGGAAAGATCCACAATTAAGACCAAAAAGTTATATTAGCATATTGGCATATTTATAATGTTTAAAGTATGTAATTAGTCGTAACTGGTTGGCAACTATCGTAAATTGGTCGAAAACATAACAGCAGGTCCTTTGCCTTGCTCTACTTATGTTCTATTTTAGGTAATCGGTGGTATAGTTACGGCTGATAACGCCCCCGCGTCCACTGTTACTCCCTTTTAGCCCTCAATCTCGGATATTTTTACCTGCTATATTCATGCATATCGGTATAAAACATGTCATCCTCATTGGAACCCTAATTACATTTGGCTTACAATTAGCTGAAAMGTTMACRGCGAAMACCCTTAAACCTCAGTTTCATACATCAGCGCATCAGCCCGACATCCTACCAAACCCTGCTTTTCCTTCTTTCCTAAACAACGTCCAAACTCGCGTAGTTAACCGCCAGAGCTCTAAACTTGTCCATGCCCCCTCAATCGCACTACTGGATAATGGCAATCTAATTGCCACTTGGTGGGGTGGCTCGAGAGAGGGAGGCAAAGACGTCAGAATATTCATCGCAACATTCGATCAAAAAACACAGTCTTGGGGGAAAACAACACCCATCCAAACCGCAAAACAGACCCAAAATGAGGTTTTGCGCTATGTCCGTAAACTTGGCAACTCGGTAATCAGCCAAGACACATCAGGAAAACTTCACCTTTTTTATGTCAGTGTTTCCGTTGGGGGCTGGGCTGCAAGCTCTCTAAATTGGATAACATCAATAGACCGCGGTGCTACCTGGAGTAAAAACAAACGAATCATTACCGCACCATTTCTTAACTTAAGCACTCTGGTTAAGGGCGCACCGCTGTTTTACACCGATGGCAGCATCGGCTTACCGGTATATCATGAGTTTGCCGGAAAATTTGGCGAGCTACTTCGCATATCCAATGATGGCACTGTTCTTAGCAAAGCTCGCTTAAGTAAAAATAGGGGCGCACTACAACCTGTCATACATGCATTTAGCCCAACAGAGGCGCGTGTATTGTTGCGCTATGCCGGTGACAGTGAGAAAAAAGTACTGTTTACCACAACCAATGACTCCGGAAAGAGCTGGAGCCACCCAAAACCCATAAACATTGCAAACCCAAATTCTGCTGTGGCACTTGCCCACCATAAAAACCTTTTTGAAATTGGCGTTTTTAATGATTTGGCATCCGGCAGAGATAAGCTTAGCTTGTACAAGTTTGGCCCAAACAATCAATGGGAGCCTTTATTTTCATTTGAGGACAAAACGCGATTCCAAGAAAAAACCATTCCACAAGATGACTTTGCAACGATACTTAAAGGTGAAGTAACAACCTATTTGGCGTCTCCTGAAGTCAAAACGAAGATAGTCCAGCAAGCAATAGCGACCATGTGTGACGATAGCGACTGTGAATTTCAATATGACTATCCCTACCTAATTCAAGGCACTGGTGATAGCTATCACCTTGTTTATACCTGGAATAAGTCAGCCATTAAACATATCTCTTTCACCTTGCCAACAATCGATCCAAACCTATGAACCTCGGAATCATCTCATCATTTTTGGTGTGGAGCGCCTTCTTAGTATTCCTATTACGCTTGAGAAGCCGCTCATCCAAATCACGAGTATTGATCGCAATTATTATTGCGGCAACATGCGCATTAACGTTTTCGAACTTATTACTGCCCTTGTATATTCGCGGATTAATTGGGGATTTAAGCATTGTTAGCCAGCTTCTACTTGCAATATATATTGTAAGTTCTGTCGGTGGGATTCCTGTATCGACAGCACGAAAAAATGAATATCAGCGTCTGTCACTTTTTATGATCATTACTGCATGCTGGTTTTACCCGACCACACTTGGCCTTACGTATTTCGATCCGTATGCATTTGGATACAAGGCAGCGGCATTCCACTGGTGTGTAACGCTCTATTTCTTTTTCGCCGCACTAATTTTCTACCGCAAAAAACACCTCTGGGCATGCAGTATCATTGCGATTGCCACCTTGGGTTTCTATCTGCATTTGCTAGAATCGGACAACTATTGGGATTACATGATAGACCCCGGACTGACCTTAGGGGCATTAATCTACTTGATCTCGAATGGTATTATTTTGCTAAAAAAACAATTGGCCCGCTAAGATAAATCCAATAAGCAAATTGCTTTTCCTTTTAAGAGACCACTTTCCCTTCGGAATCACTATCTTGCTTGCCGAATAAAAACGAAGCCGCAAGATACACCACAACAAACATCAAAAAGTTTGCAATCAATGTAGCGTAGTACGTTTCAAATGGCAGCGATAGGCTTTCGCTTAACATTCCTTTTTTATCCAGAATGCTCCAACAGGTGAAAACCATCGTTACCGAAATCCCCATCCACGCACTACGTGCGTCACCTTTCTTGGAAAAGAAACCAATCAAATAGAGACCAAGTAATCCGCCCCCTAACAGCGAGGCTAAAATGGTTGCAGTATCTTGCAAGGTTTTAGTTTCTGCCTGATTAATGTATATCGCTCCCGCAATCATAATACCGGAAACAATTGCCGCGATCAGCCAGGCAACATGTAAGTAATGCTTATCCGTTTGTTCTGGATGCAGGTGTCTGCGATAAATATCAACAATCGACACGGTGGATATCGCATTAATACTTGAATCAAGTGATGACATCGCAGCAGCTAAAGCTGCGGCTAACACAAGCCCAACAATGCCTGCAGGCAACTCTGACAAGACAAAAAACGGTAAAATCTGTTCCGCTTTCTTAGTGCCATCCAGCATCATGGTTGCCTCTGGACTCGGATACACCTGATAGAAAGCATACAAGGCGGTACCAAGAAACATATAAAACGCCCAAATAGGCAAACTACTCATAGCACAGATAAACATTCCTTTGCGGGCTTCAGCCTCTGACTTTGCAGCACAATAACGTTGCACTGTATTTTGGTTACTACTGTATTCTGTAAGCCAGGAGGTTACACCAAGTATCAACATCATCGTGCCGGTTTTATTGAGCAAGGATAGATCCCAGGAGACCGGATGCAATGACCCATCACGTAATTCTGAAAACGCCAGCTTGCCGTGCTCTTCTGCAATGGTAAGCACATCGGTTATGCCGTTTGGCAGCATGTCTAAGATCACATACAGACACATCACGCCGCCTAAGACCAATACTATGGTTTGTAATACATCGGTCCAGATAACCGCATCTATACCACCAACCACCGTATAGACAGAGACAAAAACACCACTGATGACAATACACCACTCCGCATCTAAACCCGTCAACTCATGCACCAGTAGAGACAACAAATACAAAATGGTACTTAACCGGACCATTTGCGCAATGATAAATGCGATCGCGCCATAAACTCGCACAGACGGCCCAAAGCGGTCCTCCAAGAACTCATAAGCAGAGGTGGTTTTTTTACGGCGAAATACCGGTAAGAAATAGTAAGCTGCAATCAGTATAGCTACGGGCAACATTAAGTTTGGTAAAAAACGTAACCACGCAGTTTTATACGCGTCACCAGGATAGGCTAGGAAGGTGATGGAGCTAATAGAAGTACCCACTAAACTTAACCCAATTGCCCAGCCGGGAAACGAGCGACCGCCGACAAAATACTCCTCAGTACTGGTGTTTTTTCTGGAGAAGTAAAAACCTAGCAACAATATGATGCCGAAATACACACACAAGACGATGATATCAAGCGTTGCCAGTTTCATTGTGCTAATTCCTTATGCTGATCAACAGCTAAATGTTTATTGTGATGAAACATCCACTTCGTAGTTTCATAAATGCCTTTCGCTATTTGCGTAAGCTTTTGGGTTTTCTCAGGGTATTGTGTACTCACATCAATCGCCGGGGTATCACTATTAAGATCATGTAATTTAATATCTGTGCTATCGAAGCGCATACGTAACATAAGGTCTTTCGTGACTGCACCGATGAAAGGAGCGATTTTATCGGAAGTCTGTGTATAGATTACTCGATCATTATCAATAGGCTGATTCAGACTTCTACCCATAGTGGTATTGGTATAAGGATAACCCGCAAAATCGACTAATGTGGGTAGCACATCTACAAGACTCGCGGCGGCCTCGATACGCCGCTGACCGATCAGCTTGGGACCGTAGAACATAAAAGGTACATGGAGACCGTCTAAATCTAATGCTTCATAAAATGGTTTCATGTGCGGCGTGATAGTGATTCGATTATTGTGGTCACCATAAAATGCAAAAATTGTATTATCAAAATATCCCGATGCCTTTGCCATCTCCATAAAACGACCAATATTGAAATCTAACAAACGAACCGCATTAAACTGTTCATTATTTTTATAACCAAACTTCCGCAACTCTTCTTCAGGTACATGAATTGTCTCAAAACCGTCATTCTCTGGAGGGATAGTAAACGGACGGTGATTGCCGGCTGTCTGTATAACGGCATAAAAAGGTTTGTCTGTTGGTAGCGCAGATAAAACCTGATCGGCTTCTTTAAATAAATCCAGGTCCGATATACCCCAAACGTCAAGCCCTGGCGAACTGTAACTGCCCTCTTCGTACAGATTCAGCCCGCGGATATTGGTACGTAACACAGCGCTCATATTTGCCCAGCCGGCCGAGCCACCAATAAAATAATACTTCGAGTGCTCCGTAAGAGAATTAACCAAGGTATGTTGTTCGGTAATCATCGGATTGCGCGACGCCGTCTTTACCGTGGAAACATCGGGTAATCCTGTGAGGCTTGCAAACACCGTGCGCGCAGTCCCCGATACGGGAACATAGAAATTGGGAAAAAACCAACCTTCATTGGCAATTTTATCCAGGTTTGGCGATGGTGCCAATGGATGTCCAAACAGGCCTAAACGGCTAGCACCCAAGGATTCTAGCATCACCATGACGATGTTTGGTTTTTTAGCTAATCGCACCGTTGCAGTTTCGCTGTTTGCAGGTTTGTTACGACTGTAGTTTAAGGTAGCTGCATCTGTTTTATCTACATTGAGATACTCAGCCATTACTTGGTAATGAGAGCGTACCGCATCTTCATTATACTTTCCGGCAAAACGATAATTAAAGGAATCAGTAAAATTAAGAACCGGATTCAACCCTAACGCTGCGACAATGGGGTTACCAGTAAAAAAAGCATCATTCCATCGTAGAGGCATCGTTGTACCTAGGCGGCCAAATATACCACCAAAGAACAACGCAAAGATGACTACGCCCCCCAATACTTTTTGTTTTTTACTCATTGAGGTTGCTGGAGTATCTACCAATACCAAGGTTTTTTTCATCGCGGTGATAAAAACAAACACCGCGACTAGCCAGCCTAAAGAAACCCATACCACCGGATAACTCTGCCAACCCATTTGAGCGGAGATAGCGAAATCTTCGAAGAAGCGCAATATGGTGGAATTCACTCGAATCCCTAGATACGCATAATGCCCAAAATCAAACACATATAACGCTAAACATGCCGACACTGACAGCCCTAAAAACAACATGGTTATAAATCTTGCCGCTACACTGTTGGTTACATTCCAGGGTAATAAACTGGCTAATGCAACAGGAATCAACACAAGCAATGTTAGCCGCAGATCAAACTTGAACCCTATGTATAACACCTGTGCAACAACATTAAGGCCTGGATGCAGGCTTTCTCCAACCTCAGAAAAAAACATATAAAAGATAACGCGTAAGGTGACCAGCATCAGCATCCAAATAGCCGTCAGGGATGCTAAATATTGAAATCGTCGAGAATTGATCCAGTTCATGTAACGGTACAGCCTGTGTTAAATACTTGTAGCTAAAAAGGTGGTCGATAGTACTCAGAATGTAGCTAAGTTTGTAGCTAAGTTTGTAACTACATTAATTAGGTTAAACAAGGGAGAAGCACCCCTGTTCAACTCGTCACGGTACCAATGGTCGAGCCCCCAGCATTCTAATTCAGTTCGATGTTTTTTCGAAGGGCTATATCACCAAAACACGGCATATTTGATCAAAATGTGAGCGCCACTTGGCAGAATGAGGGTTTATTCCGGATTAGCGACTCCGTGCGCCACGTGCCCAGCGGTCACATGCTTGCTAGCCGACAGGCAATGCCCTTCCTGATCATCGAAAAAAACATCAGCACCAAAGGACTTTAGGAACAAACCTTTATCTAACCCACCCAAAAATAGCGACTCATCAATCCTAATACCCCATTGTCGGAGCGTTAATACCACTCTCTCGTGGGTCGGTGCCGAGCGGGCGGTAACGAGTGCAGTCCGTATAGGGCAATCCTCCCCGTACTCTTGCTGAAGACTATGTAGCACCTGCAGGAAAGGTTTAAACGGCCCGCCCTCCATGGGTTGTTTCGCTGCCGCTTTTTCTGATTTGGTAAATGCCGCTAATCCTTGCTCTTGAAAAACTCTCTCAGACTTATCTGAAAACAACACCGCATCTCCATCAAAGGCTATTTTTAGTTGGCCGGTGGTCTCAGAGGGACATTCTGGCGCGATTATTTGGGCCGCCGCAAATCCTTTGTCTAACGCTCGTCGCACATCATCGACAATGGTTGAAAGAAATAAATGGGTGCCAAATGCAGAGATGTAACGATAAGGACTTTCTCCACCACAAAAAGCCGCACGAGTAATAGGCAAACCCCAATGCTCTATAGAATTAAACACCCGCAACCCCGTGTCTGCACTATTACGTGACAATAGGATAACTTCCACCCTGGGTACAGCTGGAGTAATTTCATTGAGCGCCAACAGTTTTTTAACCAGCGGGAATGCATCGCCAGGCTGTAGAGGAGTGTCCTCTTTGCTGATCTGGTAGGCCTGATAGGCTTCTAACCCCTGTTCCTGAAACACCTTGTCACTTTCAGTTAGGTCAAACAAGGCACTTGATGACGTAGCAATCACTAGTTTTCCATCAAAATCTATTGGCATACTTTTATCTCAGCAGTGGAGTTACTATAACACTCGGTACAATATTACCCGAATGATTACCCGAATGATTACCCGAATGACTACGCGAATGGTCTAACTATATCTGTATTTGGTTCAGTATTAGGGTCATCAATAGACCAGCAATAACTTTGATCTAACAAGGGGAAATATAACATTAAATGCGTTTTTCGATAAGCCGACTCATTTTTAGCGTCTTTCGCGTTCATGCCATCTAATGTTTTCATAAGAGATGCGTAATTCTCTAGCTGCTGGCGGTAGCGAGAAAATTGATCGCCTACAAACAACCCTATATCGCCGTCAGTATCGGAGAACTTGTAATCCACTACCCAACGTATACCCTGTTCATCAATAAATGTGCGATCAATGACAAAATGCTCGCCATCGCCTTTTTCTGATACCCGGCTAACCGCCAACTCTGCCCCAGAGACGTCTCGTCGTTGGAATAACCAGCGAGCTTTATCCGGATTATTAATCAAATGAAGTACCGCGCGATCAACTAACGCTATCGCTTTATCCATTTGTTCAGGTTTAATGGCTAGCTTTTTTAATGACGCTTTCCATAGCGGATGCAGGGAAGCTATTTGATCTTTGGAAATGGTTACTTGATGGCTATCACAAAATTGTTTGTATATTCGATGAGCGAAGGTGCCCACGTTGGCATAAAACTGTTCATTGGAATCGGTACCAATCTCAAGGTCTAGGTCAACGATCGGTTCAATTTGCGATTCAGCGGCATCTACAGAGGCCATGTTGTCAGATTCCGTTTCTCTCTTAAGTCGAGTTTTATCCATTTTACCATTGGGTTTCTGGGTTTTCTCCCCAAATATCGATGTCTGATAGTCCGCTATTTTAGCAACCGTATCATCGTTAAAAACGCTTATTGGCCGCCGTTGCTGAATTGCTTTTTGAACTGGATCAACCAGAGAAACATCATTGAGTAGGTTATTCGCCTCTACACCGGCCCATAAGGAGCCCAAAATCGTGCCACCACTTGGTGGTTTGATATTATCTCTTTTATCCGTCCCAAGTGTCGCTGTAATATATAAGTGTTGTTTTGATCTGGTACAGGCAACATAGGTCAATCTCGACAATTCATTTTTTAGTTTGGCTGAATGGGTACTCCATAAAAACTCATACACTGCATCACCCTGTGCATCACCTCCTCGCTCCGGTAATGCGGCCAAAAATAGTGCTTGCTGCCCCGTTGCTGGTGATAACTGATTATCAACAATGAGTAACGGTCGATCATCGCCTCTGCCGCGTTTGGCGGCATAGGGCAAGAACACATAATCAAATTCCAAACCTTTAGATTTGTGCATAGACATTATCTGCACGGCACTAGGGTCGACACTGCCAGGCGAAGAAAACAAAGACATTGCCTTTTGCTCTAAGGCCTGAATATTCGCCAGATCACCAGAATCTTCAAAGGTTTCTAAAAGGGCAAAGTATTTTTCTGCATCATTTCGGGCTTGCACTGAAGGGTCAGCAAGATAACCACCCAAATTAAGCCACAAGGACTCGATCGCATCCCGCACATTGAATTGCTTTCTCTTGTTA
>NVVG01000058.1 GCA_002402125.1 Moraxellaceae bacterium | reverse complement strand
CCTCTCCCCTTCACCATCATTCTAAAGAAATTGTCAGTTGTTAATGAATTTCTCGTCAAATTGGATCCCGCTTCATTCTTTTTTAGGAGAAAATCTAACGACTTGCCATAGGACCTCGATTTTTCAAGATACCCAACCATACCTTTATCCTTCATCAAAGCCTTAAGCGAATATTCCTCAGGATTTCCTAATAGTACTTTGGTTTCCTTTCTTAGAACAATACGCTGCGGTAAAGCAAAAACTAATGCCTTTGAAAAATAGGCATAGCGCTCTCTCTCGATTGTTTTGACAGCAGCTGAATTACAAATTGACTCACCATTTTTGGCCATCACCCAAAATCTAGCCCAATTCATTCGCACTTCTTCATGTTCATACTGTGGCATTTCTTTCTTAAAAATTGTTCTTAACAGGTCATGTTGTCCCTTGCCTTTATATTCCCCTGAAACAATCATAGCAGGAGGCCAATCATTCACGGACCAAGTCATTACTTCTTTCGCTGATAAATCAGTCGAACCCACTAGCATTAGAAAAATAGCATACACAAATATATTTTTCTTCATAGACCTTCTACATCAAGTTGGAGCACTAGAGGTCTTCCCTCACAAGCGGACAGAGTTAAACTAAGTCCTTGATATTTGGTTATCAAAGACATTGGACATTGACTTTCCCTAAAATTTTTCTAGTCCCTGTGAAAGCACCGCCAGCTGTGATCGCCAGAGGGTTATGTCTTTTTGCTAGGAATAATTCCTAGCACTCCACTAAGCCTTTAGGTTGTTGATAGCGAATTAGATTTATTGACGTCGTATAGAAACAGTATCACCACCGTTACTACTTACCTGCTGAATTAGCGCCACGCCGTTGATTTCAAGGACATTCACTGTCTCACTGGTATGTGCGGTCTCACTATCACGAGAGGACTCTTCTTCGATCGTATAATAGTGAGAGCCTATAAGAGCACCATTTGATGAAACCGTTTCTCGGTATAATTCGAAATTTTTACCTCCTTGATCAGAATTAAATACACCGTGTGACCCACTCGCCGGATCTATCGCAATATAGGAGATACTCTCGACATTATGGTAGGTAGCCATCAGGCTTTCTTGCTCATATAACGCAGCTTTAAAACCTGTGTTGGTAATATTTTTTGCTCGAATAGAAACCGTATCACTACCATTAAAAGTTTGTATCGATAAAAACAGATAAGGTGCTGAACTAAACTGCTCAGTAAAATCAATTTCCAGGAAGACACCTGTATCGTCCAACGTGAAGCTCCCTACTTCAATAACGCTACCGTCCGCCATGCTATATACGCCATGATCCATTACCAGGTAATCATAGGATTCCGTAGTATGAGTCCCGTCTAAATAATTCCATTCTTTAAATGAAATATCAAAACCCGCACTGTCAATATTCGCAAGTCTAATGGCTCCGCCATCAGAACCGTTTTTTGTCGGCGCCGATGTAAATACTGCGGGGTTTACAAAAGGCCCACCGCTGATATTTTTTGCTGTCCATTCATGATTGAGTGAATTGGCTTGCTTGCTCGTAAGCAGGGGAATACTTAATTCTTTTGGTTCATTGCTTTGGGTCTTATACAAAAGATCCGGATTGCGGTTTAAAAATGTCAATTGACTGGATATATTAAAATATTCACCGTTTTGTAAATGTAAGTCTAAAAGGGTCTTACCCATTCCTGACGAATTTCTAAGACCTATTTCCCAACCGCCAAGGCCCCGTGAGACATACTGAAGCCCCTCAAGATTGTCAGCAATGTAATAGTCATCCCAGCCAATATTGATCATGGCATGGGTATCTAATTGGATAGTATCTTCAGCCGCGTTATAGTCTGTAATATAGGTCGAGGCACCAACTGTCAATACAAACGTGTCATTGCCTTCACCGCCCGTTAATGTGTTTACTCCGCTGCCGCCAATTAAGGTGTCATCGCCTGCACCACCGACTATCACATCATCACCGTCTCCTCCCACTAACAAATTATCACCACTATTGCCGGTAATCTGATCATCAAATGGTGAGCCAATGAGATTTTCAACATTGCGTACTTTATCGGTATATTGGTAATAATCACCGCTGATGTATTGTTTGCCTACTTCGTCTAAGTCGAGTCGTGCATTAATCTGAGTAGTCGAATTCGTATAACTAATAGTGTCTACACCCTCACCACCATCAACAATGTCACGCCCGCCTGAGGGAAATAGTAAATCATGCCCACCCCCTCCTCGTAGATTGTCAGACCCGTCGCCGCCGTCAAGTACATCATTACCTTCGCCACCTGAAAGGCTATCTTGGCCGCCTTCACCTCTTAACAGGTCATTGCCTTCACCACCGGTAACAATGCTGTTTTGAGCGTTTCCTTGATGATATATATCAATCGTTAAACCAGAAAAATTGAGCTCTGGTGGTTGATTGTTAAAATTATCTGGCATTTCGTCTTGAATGATCAATGTCTCGATATTTATTACAGTGGCTAAGGGCGAAACCGTAAATCCATCGGCAAATAATGCAAAATCAAAGGTTTCTAGATTACGTGTAGACGATAGGGAATTTTGATCCGTTACAATAAAGTAATCCAAAGCTTCTTTTAACACTAATTTCAGTGAATCATTCTCTATTTCTATTGATGACACTTGTGATCCACCGTCAATATGGTTGTAGTGATTGGATTCAATTATTTCACTTATCACATCACGGCCGGTCCCACCGTAGATTTGGTCAGAACCGGTATTGCCTTGTATTATATCGTCACCATTTCCACCAGAGTGGAACTCTTGGTTGAGCGATCCGCCCATGATGACATCATCACCATCCCCGCCATAATTATAACGATTGCCCACTAATATATCGTTACCGTTTTCACCGTTTGCGGTCGTAGAACCAAGAATAGTATCATTACCAGCACCTCCGAAAGCAGTGATAACATCAACAATCGTATCATCTCCTCCGCCAGCCCACGCAATAGTACCTTGTTGGATTATGTCACTAGTAAAACCTGTCTCTAYGTTAGGGAAGTCGAGATAAATAGTAGGTCCAAACGAAAACATTTTTTGTGTGATACTGGCTGAAATACTGCTATGGCTACGATTCGCTACATAAAGATACGTAGACTCCGGACCGACGCCTGTATAGAAGTAATATGGAGGAACGTTACCTGAGGTACCTCCATTCGGCATACCTAATGTATTTAATACATTATTAACCGTTCCTTCTAAGTTATTCGTATCCAGCAAACTATTGGTATAGAGCATCGTAGAAGACATGAGTGTAAGGCTGTTATACATACTTTCATAGGTGCTATAGCCTAAACTGGCAGAGGCATCCGCAATCACTTCCAGTACGACAACACCACTATCACCATCACAAAAACTCGTGGTGAAATTGTTTTGTGCATCCACTAAAAAATTGCCTGATGACTGCGCTGTATCGCAACTTAAATCAATATCAAATTTATTGGAATGAGGGAAATACTGTGCGGCGCGATGATCGCCGGTTCGTTCAAGAATCTCGCTGATTAGAAAACCGACCCATTCCAGCCCATAATAAACCGCGTAGGTTGCAGGCGTACTCATACCCACCCAGCCCATGACCGTGGTCGAAGCATAGGCGCCTGCGTTATAGTACATTGACGGATCCGCACTGCCTGTATCGAACAAAAAACCCGAATCAGATGCGATAAGAGGAACCAGATAAGCCTGTTTTTCCGCCTCAGTCAGTTGATAAATATCGGGGGCTATAGGATCTGTAATTTCAGTGGCGCTTACAACGGCTGAGGTCAAACCCAGCATGGCCAATAAAATAGTAGTACACAGTTTACCTTTAACGCACTCTACCACTGAAGTGGACCGACTGTGGGCACCACTATCTATATCCGCTGTCTTCATATTTGTTACCTACTGCGTCCGGGGAATTGATCTGTTGCGCGAGGACACAATGGTATACTTTAACTATGCAGTGAATATGCAGCAATTCGTTGATGACAGAATTTTATAACGCCGCTCCAATATTGCATTTAGACGATAACTAACACAACAAACACAAAAAACTCAAATCAGCTCCACCTGAGGACTATTATAAAATAAAAAAAGCGCAGGAGTTAACCTAACGCACTGAACAACCAAACTGATAACCAACACCGTAGACTGAACGAATAACTTCGTCATGACTATTAATCAGCCGAACTTTTTTACGTATATTTCGAATATGGTTATCTATGACCCTTTCTGATACTTCAAGTTTCTCCGAGTACAGGATATCAAGTATATGGCTGCGCGAAAAAATTTGCGCGGAATTCTTGAACAATAAATACACAATACGAAATTCAGCGCCACTTAATGTCATTGATGTGCCACGATAAGTAATACTGTGGCTTTTCTCATCAAGCTCCCAACCCTTGCTACCTTGTTCATCGGGACTATGATAAAACCGACGTATTACGGATTGAATTCTCGCAATTATTTCCTTCGCGCTATAGGGTTTGCAAACGTAGTCATCAGCACCTACTTTAAAGCCGATCAACCGATCTATTTCTTCTACTTTTGCCGTAAGCATAATCACCGGGACATTGGAAAATTCTCGTAGTTCCTTGCAGATCGCTAGTCCATCTTTGTTAGGCAGCATAAGATCGAGTAGCACAACATCTGCATGATTATTACGTAACCATTCTATAACAAGGTTACCGTCACTGATCACATGTGTGCACATAAAAGCATGACTTAAGTGAGCTACCAGAATATCAGATAATTCTTTTTCGTCTTCAACAATCAGCACTGTTAGTTCATTGTTATTCATGCTAATCCTTCTTGTTTTGATGATTTAGAAGCTGCCATTTACACCCTAAGTTTTACATGTATTCCTCATCTAGTATCGCTTGAGGGAGTTTAATTAAGACCTTGATGCCTCCCAATTCTGAATGATGCAGGGTCATTGTGCCCTGATGTGCTTCAATAATGATCTCACAGATAGCCAAACCTAATCCAGACCCACCAGAAGCTCGATTTCTAGAACTCTCAACGCGAAAGAGTCGATCAGTCAACTTCAAAAGATTGTCATTACTGACACCCGGACTGCTATCTTCTACTATGATTTCAACATAACTACCTAACTTGCGCGTGTAAATCTTAATACAACCACCGCTATCCGTGTAGGCCAGGCTGTTTTTTAAAAGATTGCCCATCACCTGTTGTATACGCTCCCAATCAGCATCAATGCATATGTCTTCACCGATATTTTGGTGGATTTCTAAGCTGATAGATTTCTCTTCGGCCTGAGGCTGAAAGCTGCAATTGATATCTTCGATCAATACCCGCAAAGGGAATATTTCGCATTGCATCGGTAATTGATCTATATCGCCCTTAGATAAAAGGTAAATATCCGACATCAAACGGCTAACCTGCTCTACTTTATTGTGCATTGTAGTGATGTGCGCTTGTTTTTCTCCTATACCTTTATCCAGCGCTTCCAAGTGCAATTTCAATACTGACAGTGGTGTTCTTAGCTCATGAGAAACATCCATCAGTAGCTGTTTTTTTTTGTCCAGCATAGCCTCTATGTTTTGTGTGTGCTCTGCGGCGATAATTCGTTCATTCTCACGCAGCGCTTTAACACGCGAAATAGATTCAGTAATCGTCCATTCATTATAATAAGCAATAAAGGTCAAGGCCAAAAAAAACGCCACGAACCGTAAGAAATCACTAAACCCCCACTCGCCATTTAACCACTCACCTATTCCAAAATAGCAATGCAGTAATAGAATAGCGCTAGACACAATAACGGGTAAAATACTGAGCCGAATGCCAAGCATAATAACGCAAATTACTGGAAACACGGGGTAAAAAATATGAGGGAAATGGAATTGATGATTATGCGCAAGAAAGGCAACGAGATTAAACGCGCCAAAGAGTACCCAAAGCACAGATTTTGCCACACTATCGATATCTTTTTTAATGATCAATTGATAAAACGGTATGATCAATACAATAAGCACTATTAAGTATGGAATGGCCCTGTATGGAGTGGCACTGTACACATACAAATGGAACATTACTGTCACAGCGATGATTAGGGCTAAGAACAAAATAAACCGGGTAAGCGCCACCTTACGCCGAATCAGTGAGTCATCCTGAATATTAATATCAGCTTTAGCTAACCAATTTAGTGCGCTCTGTATATTCATAAATTTGATCCTATAAATAACTTGGATAAGTCTCAACTTTATTGGCGCGCTGACACCGCGACGGGAGGGTGATACTAATTGTTAGCTTGGCATCTTCATTAACTCAGACACCTCCAGTGAACCACCAACCTCAAGAAAAGGACAAGCCTTGGCAATCGTCAATGCCGCATCCATAGAATCCACTTCAACAATAGTATAACCGGACATGGTGGTTATGCCACCGGCGTTAACAGTTCCATCAGGGTTTACGGTACGAGTATCCTTTAGCGGGTTAGCGGGGCTAACCGCTGCATCACCTAAAGAAGATAACCATTCCATATATTTCGACAACTATTTCTTACCATCCTCTGGACTAGGTGGCTGATCTCAGCCGAGATATGCGACCATGTATTGAGGCATAGAGTTTTATCCTTGCTTATAAAATCTAGTGGCCCTCAGCAATAAGCTAGAGGGCAATGTTAAATGCGCCTATTTAAATGGCAAAAAGTCATTAACTATAAATCCAAACTCGTCATCAACCGCAAATTCCAAATAATCGATGTCACCTGAAATGGGGTATCCTAAGCTACTATCAAAAGAAGCATCGATAGATGCAGCGTCACTATCCATGGCAGCTTGTAACAGGTCAAATATGCCTTCCATGGTATGGAATAAATAGAGCTCTTCCGCTGGTATAGGTTTTTCATTTTCGTCATAAGCCGCGACAACGACACCATTGTTCACCTGCACGGTGACGGAAAAATATTGAAAAAAGCAAAAGCAGATAGGTCGGTAATGGTATTGATAGCTAGATATGCCCGCATCATTCCACTTAGCTCGATTCTCGGTAAGTTGTTTTTGCAACTCATGATGTTGCGCTACAAAATGTAATGTCTTTAGATCCGGTGTGATGATGGTGAGTCTATCACCTACTATTTGGTATTCCGACGCKTTCTCCAGGGCCTGGGTAAATAACTCAATTTGCTCTAATACCGCAGAGTCGTTGTTAGGGCATAACATTTCGGTATACGAAACGCCTCCAAAATCAATCACATTTGGACTTGTACTTATCGACGAGAACCAAGTATTGCAGTAGAGGTCACCCGACACCCCATTTTCCTCTGAAATAAGCATCGAATACTGGACGCCAAATAACACAGTTTCCTGCATTACTGGTACCGGGCCAAGCAGGCTGTCACTTATTAAGCCAAATCCTTCCAGTTGCCATTCGGTCCCTGTTAACGATAACTGTTCGGAGACTTTAAGCTGAATGACATAATTACTTGTCCCGTTAACCTGACCTGATCCAGCAAGAACTGAGCTTAATGCCACCTCATAACCAGCAACCGTTAAAATGGCGGGGTTAGTGGTCGAGTTAAATGAAAATTCCAATGTCTCCTCAACATCTTCGTAACTCGCGACAACAGTAACAATAGCCTTGCCTTCCCACACACACACTGCGGTACAACGGCTATCCAGAATATCGGTGAATGTTAGGGTTAAGCCGGTATCGATAATGGTGACTTTCTTGCTTAAAGAGAGCTCGAATTGCTCATCGAGCGGTATTAGTTGATGTGAGCAGGCGGTGACTAATAGTATGACTATACATAGTGCAATTTTTTTCATGGTGAAGCCTCCCTAATTATTATTTTTTTGCTTGCACGCTGATTATCTCTAGTTAAATAATTGTTGTCGAGCACATATTATTTGACATACACCTCAGTCAAGAATATTGACTCTTTTTCCGCCAGGCAGATTAACAATGCTAACGATGTAATTTAGAGCGTTAGCTATAGTCACACTCAGAATCGTGCGCAATTCGTGCAATCATGAGGTTTTAATGGACAAAATGCCCATAACCTCTTACATTCGCCCCACAGGTCTACCCCCAGCAGGCACGCGCCCGTCACAATCAGCCTCCTCCAGCGATATTTCTACTATAAGAGCCACTATGCTAGAACAGAAGTTACATATAGATGAGAATCGACAGCTTTCTATAGAAGAATTTTGGCACTCCGCAACAAGGCGCGACGCTTTACTGCTCGATGTACGGGCTCCGATTGAGTTTGACCGAGGCTCCATTCCAGGGGCTATGAGTATCTGTTTATTCGACAATGCAGAGCGCGCAACTATCGGCACTCTTTGGCGCGGACAGGGTCATGACGTAGCGCTGCAACAAGGTTATGATTTTCTAAATGAGTCACAACCCAAATTGATGGAGAAGATCAATAGCCTGGATCCCGACAAACAGATCTATGTTTACTGTGCCAAGGGGGGCTTACGCTCAAAAATAGCCTGCAACTTGATCCGTACTTTTGGCAAAACCCCTATTCAACTCATTGGTGGTTATCGTAGATTCCGCGAGTACTGCACCGAATCCTTTGAAGCACTTGATAATGATAACGTCACTTTCATCTCCCTCAATGGGCTGGCAGGATCAGGCAAGACCTTGATATTAGACCAACTACAAAATTCTCTAAACTTAGAAAAATGTGCCGCCCATAGCGGTTCGGCATTTGGACATATCGGTATGGAGCCTGCCTCTACCAAAGAATTCGAAGCCAATTTGCTGGATAATTTATACGACATCGATACCAGCAAACCAATATTTGTCGAAGCGGAGAGCAGAAGGATTGGCAAACTATCCATCCCAAAACCCATTTGGCAAAAGATGGTTACAGCCAAACAAATTGAAATATTCGCCGACCTGGATGTTCGTATACAACGCATGATCGACTTGTATATTATCGACTCGCCCGATGCCTTGATCGAATTGAAAAATGCTACCTTAAAGCTTAAACGCTATTATTCGAATGAAGCATTTATCGTCCTTATGGACTGCTTACAACAGAAAAATTATGTGCGTTTATGGGAGTTACTACTGTCGAATCACTATGACCCTTCTTACCAAAAATCTATCGATAGAAAAGACTCGGTCAATAGAATTTCCGGCAAGGACCCCCAACAGGCGGCACAACAACTCGCTGCAGAATATCTCTAACAACCTGCAAGCCATTATTACCACCCGGCCATAACCTTCAAGTGTCACCCTCAAAGGTCTCGAACGCACCGAACCTTATTATTGATGCGTAAAATATCGCCCTGCGGCCCTTTGTAATAAAATATTCCATTATTGAGCGTTGTCGATTGTGCACCAGGTTTGGTTGAGACATCTAATTTATCGTTACTGCGTTGTGACCCCGCTCCATGTGCATCCAGTACCGCGCTAAATATATAACCTAGCGCCCGACCAAAAGAGATGTAAGCGGCATTGGCTCCATTACCGTAATAATCCTTATGTGAGGTTGATGACCAATAATACCCCCAATCAGTGAAGTTTTCCTCGTTTGTGATAGATGTTGTGTTAAAGGCGGAGTGAATAGCTGCGTCATTGTCAGTGTCGGGTGATTTACTATAGTCCACAATGCTATGCAGCTCTTTAATATTCGGTAATCGCCAATCTGTGTGAGTGGCAGTTGTCGCCGATTCGCATGCAGTGACGGCGGCATCCCAATCGGTTGAGTCGCCATCATCTTCCTGCCACATTAAATTGGTAGCGCTATCGCTAATGGTGTTATCACCATTGTCGGTAAAGTTGTTAACGCCATATTGTTTATTGCCTGCCACACAGCGTACATAGAATTCTTTAATGTCTGATGGGTAACCTTTTATACGCCCGTCCACATAATTAACCCCAAACATCGAGTTGTCGTTGTTCATGGTGGTGGACACATACAGTGTTGACGATGCATATTGTGCGTCGATAATTCGGTCGCCCGCATTAATACCCGCTGTTGTTGTAGTATCGCCAAACGCCCAGTCAAAGGTGCCGTGAAGAAAAGGCGTTAATGTTGATGTATCGGTGCCTGAGTAACTACTCGGATCTTTGCCACTGAATAGAATCAGTGAATAAGCTTCTTTTATACTGGGTAAGCGCCAATCAGAGCGGGAGTCTAATGTGAGATTATCACAATAAATAACGGCATCGCTCTGAAGCATTTTGTCAGCGTAATTGATACTGCCATCGCCATTACTGTCAGAGCTTTGTTGCCAGGTTAGGCTGGTGATGTTGTCTCTTACGGTGGTGCCGTCTGCGTTGGAAAAATAACTGAGTTGGTTTCCAGAATAATCTGCATCATGTCCAGCTCCGGTACAGGCTATGATATTGCCATATGCCGAGTCGAAGCATTTCTTTTGGTTAGTATCAACTATGGGGTAGTTAATAGTATTAAAACTAGCGATGGTTACCGTGCTTGCAATGCTGTCGGTTGTTCCATCGTTCACGACTAATTGGATAACATAATCCCCCAAAACCGACGGAGTAAACGTGGGTGTTGATGTTGTTGTATCGAGTAACGTTGAAGTATTACCCGTTGGAGTTACGGTTAATATCCATAAATAGGTTAACGCATCTCCATCAGCATCTGTGCTATTTGAGCCATCCAAATTGACGAGCATACCGACAGTGCCATTCTGATCTGCGCCTGCATTGGCAATGGGTATTTCATTGGCGGAAAAAGAAGAATTGATGGTAACTATGCTCACTTCACTATCACCACTTTGACCATCATTCACAATTAATTGTACGACGTAATCACCTTGAACTGATGGCGTAAAAGAAGGAGTTGCTGTGGTCGTATTCAGCAGCGTTGATGAATTGCCGTTAGGTGTTGACGCCAAACTCCATAAATAGGTAACGGCGTCGTCGTCGACATCGCTACTTCCCGACCCGTCTAGATTAACCAGTGCACCTATTATTGCATTCTGATTTGAGCCTGCATCTGCTACAGGAGGGTAATTTGATGGAGGTAATGGCGTGAACGTAACGGTATCGGCCAGACTATTTATTGAGCCATCGTTAACAATTAGCTGGACAGTGTAATCTCCGTTAACAGTGGGAGTAAAAGAAGGCGTCGCCGTTGAGGCGTTGAGCAGCTGTGACGTGTTGCCGCTCGGAGTAGCTATAAATTCCCATTGAAACGCTAACGTATCTCCTTCTGCATCAGTGCTACCGATGCCATTTAGGATCACAGGTGTTCCCACGGCAATATTTTGATCCGCACCGGCATTTGCTACCGGCCTTGAAAATGGCGGATAAGAAGCTGAAAACGTTACAATACTGGCAGAGCTTTTTATGATCCCATCATAAACAATTAAGCGGATAACATAATCCCCCTCAAGTGTCGGTGTAAAGGATGGTGTAGTTGTCGTTGAGTTGAATAGTTTTGAGGTACTACCGCCAGGAACAGAAACAAAGGCCCAGATAAAGACTAATTCATCGTCATCTGCGTCACTGCTACTGCTTCCATTCAAATTTACTAGCTCTCCCACGATAATGGGTCGATTTAAGCCAGCGTTAGCGACAGGTATGTTTTTGACTGTGCCTGGCGGGTCAGAAGGTTGCGCTACATCAGAGGGCGAGGAAGTTTCAGGAGGTTGTTGCGTTCCAGTAGGTTGCTCAGTTTCAGAGGACGATGACGGTTTTTCTGTTGGTTTGGCGCCACCGCAGGCAAAGAGTAGAGTTGCCGCAGTGATAATGCAGAGGACTAGGTTAATCCGTTGTAGATAAATGAGGAGGTAGCTCAAATAATTCCCTGTCATATCGTAGCATTTTTTTGAATCTGGCAAAAAAGACATGAACACAAATTATACTATAGAATGGTGTTTCAAACTGTCTAGTTAATGTTACGTTTTGACGGTGATGAGTGGATTTTGTTTTGGTTGTTTGGTTTTTTATTCCTTATTGTTATTAAAAGTAGTGTTAGCGAATAGTAATAGCGGGGGATATAGCTAGAACATTAGTCACAATTAGTGTTCATGAAGGCTACATGTACTCAATGGTCTATATATTCTAGCTAGGGGCATGAGCATAAATCAAAGGTTTTCAACTATCTTGGTTAGAGGAAGCCCATGGGCGGGAACTGTCAAAACGTTGTATAATTCAAGCTTAAGTAAATATACCTATGATTATTTCCGGCATTTGCCGTCCAGGGTGAATCTAGTTCAAAACTATATTTCGGAGTATCATTTTCCAAAATGTTTTTTATTACCAACTTTGCACTTAAATAATTTGAAAAAAGGTACTTCGCTGACCCGTTAAATACAGAACGAGCATCTTTGTAGTCATCATGCATATTTTCAAAACCATTTGAGGAAAGTCCTGAATTGTAATGATGATTAAGAGTCAATGACAATTTATTATTTAACAATGTCGACACAATATTTGTTTTTACTTGTAGCGGGGGAAAACGTTCTTCGGGAAAATCATTCAATTTAACCTTCCCAATACCAAGACTCACAGCATGATCTTCTTGAATTTTCCAATTTATCATTAGTTCAGCACCAATGACGCTCATGTCTTCGTGCTGATTGATAAAAGAGCCAAACCAACCAGCTTCTCCTAAGACATAATCATAGGCCTCAGGTGAAACATAGGGACCATCCCTATCAAAGAAATGCCACGTAAGTTGATCTTTGTAGACGTTATAATATAGGTTTGCAGTAAGTGTTAAATCATCTTCGTTTAATTCGTTATAATAGCCAATTTCAAAACTGCTCATTGTTTCTGGTTCTAATGCAGGTAAAGAATAACCTCCTGCCTCAAGTATGTCATTAAATTGTATCCACCATGTATAATAAGCCATGTCAGGATAGCGAAACCCTTCTTGATAAGAGAATTTTATGGTTGAAGTATCATTTATATCATAGGCTATGGCAATACGGGGTGTGACATTAGATTGATCTTCAAAATCCAACTCAGACAGTCCTCCAGCCTCGATGTCTTTTCCATAAGAAACATTGTCATACCGTAAACCCAAAGACAGCGTTGTTTTATTGCCTATCGTAAGTGTATCTTCAAAAAATAAAGCAGTTTCCTCCCATGACCCAGTAACGGCATCATCAGTACCATTAGGAAGCCTGGGTGTGTCAATAAAATACGTTTTTCCATTTTCAAATTCTCGCTCACCCCATAAGGCACCAACAGCTAACGTATTATTTCTATTACTTTTCTTATAAACAACTTTCCCTTCAAAGTGATTTTCCCGAGTACCCAGTGAATGCACGTCGGAGGGATCAACAATATTACGGCCTCCAAAATCACTATATTCAACGGCCCCTACGAATTCTATGCTATTATTTTCACTGATTTCGTAGATGTATTTTGGATTGACGCCAGCAAAAGAAAATCGTCTTGGCGTATTGGCCCAAGCGAGAGGCGCATATACCCAGTGGGAAGTCTCTTCGTCATAAATAATATGTAATGCTTTCATGCTAAAATTATTATACGTGAAGTTGGTTGATATTTTGTAATTGCTATCGTACATTTTCTTTGTTTTTAGATCTCCATGATTATAATTTGAGATAGCTGATATATTATACTGATTATCAGGAGTAAAACCGTCTGCGCCTTGAATCCCAGCGTAAATATAGAAGTCCTTTCTATAACCCCAGCTTTTTCCATAACTGACTTCTAATCCTCTGTATTTTTCTTCGGTTCCATATTCTAGATCCACTTCAAATCCCTCATTAGTAGAGCCTGTTTTAGAAATCATATTTATAAAACCGTTCACGGCACCACTTCCATGAACGATCGCACCAGGGCCCATGATAAATTCAATGCTTTGGATGTCGCCTATCAACGGATTTTTTGCCGGCAACATATACCCCATGTGTTGCCTTTGATTTAACTGCCAAGAATCCAACATCACTAATGTTTTTGCATTATTATCGATCATGATCCCACGAACACCTATCAAGGTAGAATTAAAACGATGCTCGCCGATATCCATTCCAATAACGTTCATATCAATTAGGTCAGAAAGGGTACGTCCAGGAGAGTTTTCAATCTTATCGAGACTTAAGATGAATGAATTACCGGGCGATCTTTTTCGCTCCATCGCAAAAAATCCTGCAGAATACACTACATCCAATGCCAATAGATCCTTAAAACTTAAATCGAGAAGACTTTTCAAATCAGAATCGGAGGATTGTTGACTAGTCTCTGAAGTAGATTCTGCAATGGCTGGAAGGCTGAGAAAAGCGGTACACGTAATGGCCATCAGTAACATCGTTCGAAGATGCGAGGTAAAGGTCAACATGCGTTTAGATGGTGTTAATTTATTTCGTTCGGATACTTTGGATATGTAGGAATTTGTTTCAAAAATAAAATGTATGGTTAGCATAAGCCACAGAAGTTTTTTGCAAGAACTTCCCTCCGTTTTCAATGGATGTGATCGTCCCTAATTGATTATAACTAACCCTCCATTAGTTCATAAGATAATATCCTCATAAGCAGCGCAGACATTGGAATAAGGAGATTATTTAGACTGGAACAATCACTAAGTAGGTGCAGAGAGTTTTCGTGGTGTGAGCAATAGCTATACTGTATCTTGACTTGATCGAGCAGCTTATACTTATTGATTCTAGTGACTATCCATTCCGAACATAACTAAAAACGACAGCACCCTGTCTTTTTGACCCAATACACCACTTAGTTCTCGTTTGAAAATGGGGTACACTGCTTGTTAAACTCAGAAACCAATAGAGCCAGAGCCAGACAGCAGGACATCTAATGTACAACCAATCACTCATTGAAAAAGCACTGCCTCAATTACAGTGCCCACATTGCAAAGATAATAGTGACCTTAAGTTGACCACTCATACCCTCGCCTGTTCGACCTGTTTGCGTAAATACAGCATAAGAAATGGCATTATAGATTTCATTCCCGATTTCCCGTCAATCAATAGTTTATCTCAAAGAGCCATGGAAAACGCGTTGTACGTTAAGCTCTATGAAAAGTATCTACGGCCTGCCTTCACCTCATTAGGCAGCAATATCAGCTACAAGGATGAAGACAGCTGGTTATCTAATTATTCAAAAACCTGCAACGCAGTCCTTGACCTCGCCAGTGGCACAGGTCGCTACTCTCGAATATTGGCAGATCAATTAAATGCGAAAATCGTATTTTCAATAGATATTTCCAGACCAATGTTAGAGCAAGCGGTGATATACAATAAAAAACAAGGATACAATAATATCCTCAACATACGAGCAGACGCCCACAATTTACCTTTAAAAACCGACTCTATAGATTTTCTAAATTGTTTTGGCGCTTTACACCTAATGCCAAATACTCAACTGGTGGTGAAGGAGTTAAGCCGAGTTGGGTTAGTGGATGCATTTTTTACTTGTCTCACCGCGGGCATAGCTGAAAACACCTTAGCGAGAAGAATACAGACACTTTTCTCTAAAACTGGTAGCTTTCAGTTCTTCGCTCCAAAAAAACTCGCCGCCATTTTAGCTAACAATGGTTTTGCCGATTTTAAATATGAAATGCACAATATGGTAATGCTCTGTAGCGCTACTCTTTATAGYACTASGRAGRAAGCATMGCATTAACTAGGGCGAAAACTTTTCCAATTTAAGTGGCAACTGCTGAATCAGTGCCTGCGACGAAAAATAGACTATATAGTTAATGTAGGCAATCGCCGGAAAATAGCCATCACCATAAAGCCAAAAATTTCCAATCAAAGCATCTGCAACTGTCGCTAGCACCGCTCCTATGGCCACCCATTTCATAGCCTGCCAGCCGTAGGATTTTAGCAACCACAATGCCGTGGCACACATAACAGGAATCAACGCYGCGTASATTCCCGTCATSRTGGCCACRTAAGCACCGGCACCGTCTTTATACATTGTCACGAATGAAATAATTCCCGTSCCGACAAATAATAAAGCCGTAAATCCCATAAAAAACAATGACACATTGTTATGACGGCCGACCAAATATGCGGCATAGATAAAACAAGAATAACCCGGCAAGAAAAACCACACAGAATCGGCTAAATAGGTGTGCTCTACGTTACTACCATACTGATAGTAAAGGCCGAAATAATTTCGATTAATCAAATCTCCCATCACGCACAATGCTAATGATAGACAACAAAGTTTTGCAATCCCAACAATCCAAGTATGATCATCACTCTGGTCGGCATATTTTTTCTTCAACGCCCGCCAAATATGCCAGCCATTGAACAGCAGAAGAACGATCAAAAGCATTTCTATGCTTCCATAGATCGTCTTTTGCTGACTTGTCGTCACAGTAAACAAACCCAAGAGCGCTGCCAGCTGAAAACACGCATTCAACAGAAATAGTACTAACGCATATTTCTTAAATCGAACGAAATCCTCTGTTATCGGAGGTAGTGATCTAGCTGTCATTTTCCATAGCGGATATGTGCTCTGCGAAGTTAGCTTTATAGTCCTCTTCTGACAAACCAGTAATATCAAGAAAGACTTCATCTTCTTCTGGTACCGCAATCAGGGTACCGTCTCCAAATTTAACGACGTTGTCAGCCTCATCCACCAAGACGAAGTCCTTATTCAACACTATAAATACTACCCCGCCATCCTCTTCACCACCTATACTCTTGATCCAACCTGCTAACGCTTTAGCACCACCTATGTTGTTGAAGACGCCAGATACTGCGTGGGTTGAAGGATCGCCTCGTTCGAGTTTAGTGGTTCCAATTTTTTCTCCAGCGTGGGTAAGAGTATACATATGTGTGATCCTATTATTGGTTGCGCTCACTAAATGGATTCCATCTAGTGAGCAGAATAAAATGTAATCGGATTTCGAGCCCAGCCCAATCCCTACCAAGCCACTAAAAAGCCAAACTTCTGCTCGACTTCTTACCTAAAAGTTGGAGGAATTATTGCAGACCAATATGAATAACGAAAGGACTAAAATTGTGAATATGCCACTAAATCAAGGCATTGAGTTGTATTGGCAATTGAGAAAGTAATTCAAATTGCCAAATTGGTGTGAACCGTCGGCTGATATCAGATCATTTTGTGCCACCCAGGTTGGCATTTACCTTAAAGCATTGGGGGCGGCAAACTCTTTGCTACCCCCTATCATGCTAGGACACTAGCGCCTCGGCACTTTCCTTTTTAGCGACAAGTAATGATTCAGCCAGTATTTTTTCCTTTCTGGTTAGCGTTGGCATTGGGCTGAACGGGAAAAAGCCATCTATCGCCATATCCATTAGACTTCGATCAAAGGCATCAACCACCTTGTCGATATCTTGTTCCGTATGCGCGGCACTGACCAATAGAAAATGCAATTCAGGCATGTAAACACCGTATTTCCTCATGTAATAGGCAATGACCGTATTTGCCTTAAAATTACTCCCCGCTAATTTTTCCCGATAAAAGCTTGATGCTTGATACTTGAAGTTAATGCTAAAGATTGATCCAACACCCCGTATTTGAAAGGGGGCTTGATAATGTGCAGCAACCTCACTAAATTTCTGGCAAATGATTTCGGTTAACCCCTCTAGTTTCTCATATACCTCAGGATGGTCACGTAAATAACGTAACGTCGACGCCCCCGCCGCACACCCCACGGAATTTCCACTTAAGGTACCACCGACAAATGCCTTAGTTTCGTAATCAACAACGGGGTCACCAGAGGTTCTTGCGATATCAATAAGATATTTCTTTCCTACCACGGCACCTACTGGCAGGCCCCCACCGATAATTTTTGCCACACAGGTCATGTCGGGGAAAACATTAAGACGATTCTGCATGCCGCCATAAGCCACCCTAAATCCTGTCACCACCTCATCGAACACTAACGGGATATCTAGGCGCGTGCACAATTCTCGCAACTCACGCAGAAACTCTGCATTGTAGTAGCAGGTGCTTGTAGACATCGGTTCACAGATGACACATGAAAGTTCATCGGCATTTTTTTCGACCTCCTCTAGTGCGCTTTGCAAACCATATTGTAATACCAAGGTATCCCCTACCTCGTCCATATTGTGCCCTTGGCAAGCTTTTACTGCTTTTGGTCTACTGGTTGAGCCACTACAACGAAACCATGAACTTACCAGCCCTTGGTCGGACCATCCATGATAATGGCCTTCAAATTTCGCGACCCTTGTGCGCTTTCTATAAGCTCGACAAATTCTTATTGCATGTAGTACCGCTTCGGTACCCGAATTGGCAAAGATGGCTTTCTCAGCTGTTGGAAAAGCACCGACTAGCAACTCCGCAAGTTCAACTTCGGGCGGATTCGCCAGCGATATAAGATTACCGTTTTGCAGTGCCTCTGCTGTATCCGCTAACACCACATCTGGCGCGTACCCAAGAATATGGGGGCCATATCCGCAAGATAGATCGACATATTCATTGCCATCAACATCATATATTTTCGATCCCGCCGCACGCTCAATAAATAACGGGTACATACTTGGCAAGAAGTAACGATCCATGTTGTGCGGCTCTACTAACACCTGCTGTGCTCGCCCACTCATATGAAGTGATATCGGTATTTGCTTGTCAAAAAACACATCAAACTTAGCCTTGGCGCCTTCGGGCAAGTTAGGGGAATACATGTCAGAGTATTTCACTGCCGAGGCCCACAAATCAACCTCTGGATTTATTTGAGTTATAAAACCTTCCGCCGATAAAATGGCAAACTCAGTTCTAGCATAGGTCGTGGTATTTGCGGAGCCATATTTTATCAATACATTATTTAAATCTGTTAGAAAGCCAATGGTAGACCAACGCACATCTCTGAGTTCGAAATGCCAACGTAATACAGTTTTCAGTTCCTTTAGATACTCCTGGTAAACATCAGGGTCCGTAGGAGCATCTTCGATAAAATTTTCGGTAAAGTAGGTAACGGCAAAATCCCAATTTTTTTGCACAGCTGAATGGAAATATGCACCGAAGGCCCATTTTTCATCTTCAGTCATACTGGCGACTATTCCATAGTCTATAAGAATTATTTTTCCTTCTTTGGTGAAAAATACGTTGCCTGGGTGCGGATCACCATGTGTTATACCAAATTGATAAATCATGGTATAGATGACATCTAGTAGTCGTTGCGCGAGAATATCCCGCGGCAAGTCGACTTCTTCATAATTTTTTCCGGGTATTGCATCAACATAATCCATAACCAGCACACTGCCGGTGGAATATTCTGGATAGGTATCTGGTACTAGCAAATACGGATGCCCCTTAAACATCTTTTGTATCATTTTTTGATTATTCAGTTCGTTGTTCAAATCCGTCTGCTGATACAACATATCGGCAATAAGTTTAATACGATTGCGTATGTCACGCTTTGTCTTGTCTAGGGTGGAGATTAGACTCGCCAGCGCCTTGATGAAAGTAAGCGCYTCCTTCAATTGGGCTTYKACACCYTCTCTTACGACCTTCACAACGAYCTGCTCGCCACTTTTCAACGTTGCYCGATGAACCTGAGCAATTGACGCACTGGCGATWGGRTTYCGTTCAAAATTGTCAAACACTTGATCTATAGGCCGTCCATACTCACGCAAGAGAATACGTTCGACTCTATTGGATGCCATAGCAGGCACATCATCTTGTAGCGTCTTCAACTTGTCGATGACCTCCGGTGGAAATATCTCTGACCGGGTTGACAAAATTTGTCCTATCTTAATGTAGAAAGAGCCCATTCTTATCAAAAACGCATGCAGCTCATTCGCTAGCACCTGGTTTTTATCGGTATTTTTTCCAAGCCGTGATTTTATAAGGTAACGCGAGCCGAAGAATATGGCATTCAGGGTAAACCTTATAACCTGTAACAATGTAAGCATTTTTAAATCCTCAATATCCGAGTTCTTATTATAAAAATTCAGTGGTTTTGAAATAGCCATCCCAGTATTCGGGAGGGGTTAATTGACTAAGCGGAGATGTACCGGTGCCAGATAGCGCATCCATATAAGTCATATATGATGGTTCTGTTTGATACAGTGCTTCGAGCATAGTTCCCGCTTGGGTAGGCTCCAATAGAAAATTCAATACAGCTTGTTTTTCAATAGGCAGTTGATCTTTTACTTGTCGACATCGTGTTAACCAGTCTTCAAAAGACACCAAAGGAAAGTCGCTAGCTTCCTGCCCCACCTGTATTTCCAACATCAAATTAATCAGCGAGGTAAAATCTGACGGGTCATGGTTGTCCATGTGAATCACACCACGATAATTGTCTTCTAACAATGAAGACTGCACCAGTAATCTACTGACTATATCTACGGGAACACCATAGAACTTGCCTTGTTTCCAATCCGGTATTGCCCCTGCTAATCTTGAAACGGCAAGCACACTTTCGAAGATATAGTTTTCTTTCGCTATCTTGGTTTTTGTAGCCGGTAATACATGGGCGATTCGATATATTTTCACCGGCAGGCCTCGATCAGCTAACGCTAATAGCACCGATTCTGCTGCCCATTTTGACTGCGCATAACCAACGATCAAACCATCAGGAGTCGGCACCGCACTTTCTTCTTTATGTATTAAAAACCCATCCCCGTCATACTGGATTAACACCGCCACACTGGAACAGAAGAATATGGGTTTAGCTTCGGCTTCAATAGCCAACTTTGCCAACCCCACTATCGACCCTAGATTAGTCTTGCGCATATCCGCGTAAGACGATGCTATACCAACGGAGGCGGCAGCATGATAAATCGCTTCGATGTTATTAACCACATAACTCCAAGATTCTCCCTGTAATCCGAGATCAGGTTTTTCCAAATCACCCAGCATCGGTTTGATTCTGTTTTTTTGTTCTTGGCTAATTTCAATTTCATATCGGTCAATATTAGCCAAAATACGCGTGAGTAAATCTCGTTCATCAATTGCTCGCCCCAAACAAATAATCTCTGCCGAGGTGTTATTCAGAAGTTCCTCCAACAGGTATGCACCCAACCAGCCAGTTGCACCCGTGAGCAAAAAGGATCGGTTAATGCTAATCCGCGCATTGGATCTAATATTTTCTATCAAACCAATTTCATCCAAAATGGCCTGAACATCATTAACAATCTCTTCTGTATTAAATTTCAATGACGTCGCTACATCTTCTACTTTTCGGAGGCCTGCTGTATTGCAAGATCCCCTTTCGTTAAACAATTTTTCTAACAATTCAATCGTAAGGTGTTCGAAAAATTCAAACACCTCGAGCCTAAATTCTGGCAAGCGCTGATTGATTTCACGTACGGCTTTTGCAGCCAACAAAGAGTCCCCGCCAATATCAAAAAAGTCACTGGTAACACATACGTCTGGAGTATGTAGCACCGTCATCCAACCGTCGAATATACATTGTTCGACATTATTGCGCGGCGAAATAGTCTGAGATTTTTTGTTATCGTTGGCGGCCCTCACAGACGGCAGTGCTTTATAATCAATCTTGCCATTGGCGGAAACCGGCAATTTTTCGATTGGCATGAGGTACTGAGGCACCATGTAATCTGGCAGTAACTCTGACATATATGATCTAACCGCATCAGTATCTATCGAAGCCACTTCACCCGCTCGAGCTACGATGACGCTCAAACACTCAGAATCCAATGCGCTACCGGTGTTATCCAGAGTAAGTGCCTCGGTGAAGCCAACCGTCAGCAATAACTCGGACCATTGATTAGATGTTAGGAAGCGCTTATCGTAATCACTTCGATTATTGAAGCCTGTTTGCAAGCCCAGGTGAAGATCAAAAGTAGGATTAAAACATTGTGGCTCCACCAATAATAGTAAGCCATCGGGTTTAAGCAGCGCCCTTAGTTCGGAAATAGTTTGTGGAATATCATCCACTTCATGCAGCACCATAGAGGCTACAATGACATGGTAATGTTGTTGGTATAACCCCTGTTCCTCTGCAGCTTGGTCTAAATCGAATAATCCGAATTCCAAGTTCTCTTGTTTATTGGCTAGCTTTTCGTACAGGAATTCTAACGATGCCTCAGACACATCAGTAATAAGATAGCTTTTAGCATTATTTTCTAGGATTTCTGCTAATCCTTGCGTTACTGAGCCAAGACCTGCGCCAACCTCTAAAACAGAAAATTCCTGCCCTATATCTTTTGCCATCATCAATATAACCGATTCAATCTGCGCGTGCGCATCTGCCAAATATTTACGATTAAATATTGCAGTATCATCCCCTGAATAATAAAGATCCTCTAGGTCAACCTTACCTTGTAGTATGTCGGTTATTTCATTGATGTTTCTCTCAATCAACGCTAACTCTTGCTGGGAATAACCCATTTTTTGAAAGGCAACAATCGTATTCTCGGTGATGCAAACCTT
>NVVG01000057.1 GCA_002402125.1 Moraxellaceae bacterium | reverse complement strand
AGTCGACAAACTAACTGGAGCCGCTGCACTGAGTGGTCAGCCTGTCACCATCAGCAAAGTTGAAACAAAAAACAACATTGTGCGCCTTAACGACGCCCGCCTATCGACAGCCGCAGAATAGATAACACAAATCTCAGCGGCTATGATGCTGTAGAATTCAGTAGCCGCTGCAACCGCCCCGATATTGTTTCAATTCCAATGTTAAGCACCGCAGCAGCAAGTATCAATATAAACGCACGGTCATAACGTATATCTTCAAAGGCAGAATCAATGTAAAAGCCTAAGGTTGGAACCCCCAGCAACCCCAAAATAGCAGTTTCTCGCATAATCACCTCCCAACGGTACAGCCAAAAGCTCATAAACTGCGTGGAGATTCGCGGCATAACTTCATAACAATATAACAACAGCCCTGTTGCATGATCTTGCCTCAACGTTAACCCGTCCATCTGATGCCGCATGAGATAGCTAATCACTCCGCCATTATGAATAGCCAATGCAACAATAGCAGGCAACATTGAGGGCCCGATTATCAACATGACAATAAACGCTAATATCACCTCTGGCAGCGACCTCACCAGCAGCACTACCGCCCGACCCAACAGCCAGGTATATTTTGGTGCAAACAATACGGACTGACCAGGTAACATCAACAACACAAAACCCGCGGTCGCGATCAGCGACAACATCGTCAGCACAAAGGTATTTACCACCCCTGGGAATATCTCGGTTTGCCACAAATGATCAAACCAAGACAAAAACAACCACCAAGATTCAAGGGTTACATTGTCCATCCGCAACGGTGCTGGCATCAAATCCTCAGAGATAAACTGCCCAACATCCTGTAACAACACACCAGCAGAAAATGGAAAACTCACGAACGCCAACACCGTTAACAGCAACCATGAACGACGACTAAACCACCATCGTTTTGTCCCTATTAGCACCAGCAACAAGTACATCAGCAGCCAGACCTCTGAGTAACGCCCTTCTTTAATCGACGTTTCCAAGTAATAACCCAACGTCGGCAGGCCAACAAAGCCCAGCACTGCACTTGAACGCAACGCACACTCCAATCGATAACTGATGTAGCGAGACATCCGAGGTGCCATTTGCGCTAGCTTGCTGTAAATCAACCGTGAAAAAAAACCACTCTTGCCCTGCAATACTAATCCAGGGGTCGAATCTGCTTGCAACAACATTTCATAAAATACTTTGGCAAATATTCCAGAATACGGTATTGCTATGGCTAATAACCCAGCCAACGGCGAAACACCCACAAGCGCAATTAATAGCAACGCCCAAAACAACTCATGCACAGCACGTATCAACGCACAAAACCAACGTACAACTTGCCAACGATAAAAGCGCGCCAACAACAATCCTACGACCACTGCCGCCATCACCCCCACCACGGCAAATTGAACCGTAAGCACTAACGCATTTAACAATTCCATTGCCGACGGATAGGATGGTGTAATTGCCCCCATCAGTATACGGCGCAACACTATCCAAGGCGAAGTTATCGCAACATCAAGATCAGCGTACGGTAGACATACTAAGGTAATAACAAACAACACCAATATTGTTTTGATTGACGATGAAAAAGGCAAAAATCTAGTGAAAAAACCGCTAACGAAACCTTGCGTTTCCGATCGCATCATTGACCACGACAAACGACCGACAGGTCTTCCAAGCTCAAATCTGACGCGCGCGCATCAAATTCAATTTGACCCTGACGAACACCAATCACTCGATCAAAATAATTCAATGCTAGCGTTTGATCATGTATTGCAACAACAACTGTTGAAAATTGCCTCCTAATAACATCCAATAACAATCCGCCATGTTTCTGGTCAACGGAAGATACTGGCTCGTCACCAATAAATGTAGTGACCGTTTGAGCCTGCCCCTGAACCAAAGCTCTAGCAAGAGCCACACGTTGCTGCTGCCCACCAGACAATCGAGATACCGGCTGACGCAACAAGTCCTCTACACCAACCTGCTGGGCAACCAACAACACTTGATTCCACGCATCCGTTTGGGGCCAACATAAGTTCAATAAATGACGAAACACCGTAGGCTGATTAAGCCTACCCATATAGATATTATGAAAGGCTGATAACGTCGACACTAATCCTAGCGACTGAGGACACAAAGCAATTGTCTTAGGCGACAACTGATATAACTGACGCAAGAGCGTTGATTTACCTGCCCCACTTTCGCCGACCACAGCAACCCTTTCGCCAGATTCTATAGCTACATTTACATCCCGTAAAACCTCACGTTTGCGATAGCCTGAATGATGCCCCACCAACTCTAGCACTAGTCAATTAACCCCACTGACTTGGCTATCGTCTCAATCACTTCATAATCAGCGTTGCTCGCCGGAACAAATGATTGCCGAGGAAAAGCCTGCAACAAACTTGGTTCAGACATTGCCAACAACGCCGCTGTTACTTTGATTGAAAACCCATCGCCAAAATGCTTATCTGCATCACCTCGAATAGTCCACTGGTAATCAGGATAGGGAGGTGTACGCCAAACCACGCTAACTTTTTCTGTAGCCACTGAACCATTCGCTACGGCATCTTCCCATACTTTGTAATTGACAGCGCCAGCTTGAAACGCACCGGACTCAACCAGCGCAATGGTTCTCGAATGATCCCCGCTAAAACCTACTCGCGAGAATACTTTATTTGGCGGCGCACCAAAGGTTTCTCGAATATAGAACTCTGGCATCAAACGTCCTGAAGTTGACCCCTTTGATCCAAACGTAAAGGTAAGACCTTTCAACCCCAACAAATTGGCGACGGGTTGCTTAAGTTTGGTTTGCTCGATATTGGCAATAAAATATGTTTTGAAAAATTGGTCTTCATAACCTTGCGCAATGGCTTTGGAACCTGGTACCCGCAGACGAGCACGCACCCCTGACAAGCCACCAAACCAGGCCAATTGAACTTGTCCATTTTTAAATGCCGTAACCGCTGCCGCATAGGATTTTACCGGCAAATATTGAACATCAATGCTTAACTGCTCTCGCAAATAAGCGGCAACCGTTGAGAATCTTGATTTCAGCCGGCTTTCATCTTGATCGGGTATCGCGGTAAATACTAAGGTCGCAGCTGACACTGTAAACGAGCCGAGGCAGCCCAACACTATCAGCAAAAAAAAGATACGGTGACGTGCATTCATATCTCATCTACTTCTGTGAGTCATTAAAGGGAAATTACGCTAGCGATTCTACCGTAATTGGGCAGGTATTTTAAGCGGTTGGATAGAAAACAAAAAATGAAGAGTAAAAACGTAGAACACTTACGTAGAACACATACTAGATATAAAACAAGATAGGCATAAAACAAGAATAAACATGGTGCGCCAGGTAGGACTTGAACCTACACGCATCGCTGCACTGGAACCTAAATCCAGCGTGTCTACCAATTTCACCACTGGCGCATATACATGTTTCTTACTTGCCTTCTAACCTGACGCAGCTTGCTTGGCTCCGTCTCAGAAGGGATGCGTAGAATAACAGGATTGTCATGAAGTTAAAGCTTTTTTTGCGTTTTTACTGTTTTTCTTGGTTTATATAAACACCTAGGCTGGTTAAAGCGAGAGTGCCTGGTTAATTCGAAAGAGTCTCGATAAGCGACTGTTTTTGAGCCTCATTCAATAAATTTAACAGTGGTTCAAGCCGCTTAACTATGACGGGTAACTTCAAGGCAACAACGTCTTGCTCTCCCGCCTTTAGCTGGGACAACGCTTGGTCAATAGATATAGAATCCAATGAACTAGCCGCAGAGGGTAACATCGGAGCTGCAGTGCCCAGCTCTGCGTCCAGCTCAGCTAATATCCCAGCAGCCGTTTCGGCCGAGGTTTGCTCCACAGCCTCAGCGCGAGGCGTCTGTTCTACAATTGGCGTTGCGGTTTTTTCGACGGCTTTGTCAGCATGAGTGGCATGTACCTGCCCACGCCCCTTCGTCAATGCTTCTTCTAAGGCCTCCTGCGCCTTTGCCAACACCATTTCAGCGCTTGAATCACGATCCAAAACCGGTATATACACCCCAACCGATACCGATATAGAAACGGTTTCTCCGCGAAACTTAGCTTTAAAAGAATCCACCACTCGACAAATACGCTTCGCCAGCTGCACCGCTCCATCGGATTTTGCCGTAGGCAAAGATACCGCAAATTGAGACAGCCCTAAGCGCGATACGGTATCCTCTTTTCGAACCGCTTTTTGTAATACCTTTGCTATCTGTTTAATAACACTATCTGCTGCAGAGCGGCCTATTTTCAAGAACAGTTCATTAAATGCATTTAGCTCCACCACCATGATGGCAAAATCTTCTTGATGGCGAGAAACAAAGGACACATCCTGCGCCAATCTTTCTTGAAAATACGTCCCATTGCCCAACTGCGTTAGCGCATCCAGATTACTATTGTCCAGTAAGGCCTTTGTATTACGTTGGTAGTCTGCATGAGCCTGAGCCCTTGCACGCAAATCGGTGCTATTAAAAGGTTTGGTAATGAAATCCGTAGCGCCATTGCTGTATGCTAACTCCTTGGCCTCATCATCATTTTCAGCGCCGGTAACCACAATAACAGGCAAATTGCGGATACCTTCATCCTGACTCGTCCTAATCGCCTGCAATAACTCATAACCATCAAGGTTTGGCATATTCAAATCGGTAAAAACAACCTGAATAGCATCATCCTCATTGATCTTTTTTAAGCCTTCACGACCATCCTCTGCAACAACTACATCAAAGTCTGCACCGAGCATTTTTACCGCTGATTTACGCATGAGCTTTGAGTCATCGATCATCAATAACCGAGGTTTAACGTCATCCGTTTGAGTATCATCAGATGGTGCGATCATATGTAATCAATCTCCAAATTAACCAAAGGCGCAACCCCATCGCTGCCTAACCGATTAAGCAAGCGCACAGGTTAATTGTAGCCGATAACCGCCAATCTTGATTATTTCTTCGGGTACAATGTGTCCAATTCCCGCCCTAAGCGGTCAAGGCGACCATTCACCTGTCGACGATGAGCATCTATGGCTTTTATCGCCTGTTGCAATTCATTTACCTGGGACTGTAGCCCATCATTTTTCACTCCCTGTAACAGCTTTCCCTGTTCAACAGATAGTGTTCTTAACATGTCATTTTCTACGCTTAAATTTGCCACCTGATCTTGTAGTGACGCCACAGTGGATGACAATGTCACATTCGCTTTTTGTCCTTTGGCAAACTCTCTTTGTTGTTGAGTTACCTTCACCGATAATGCTGACACGGCTTTTATCTGGACCGCTAATTCCGATGTTTGCGTTTTAATCGAGCTTGATAATTTGTTTACACTGCTTTTATTTGCAGAAATTGCTTTCTTATTTCGTTTATTGGAGATATCCCACAACTTTCTAATTTCATGCTCGAGTTCCTCGAGAGTCGATGCGGTTTCACCTTTTTGCTTAGATATAGAGTCATTTCGCACGTCAAGTTCAGATTTCAAAGAACCAAGCGCTGTTTCGGAATCAGCCAGAGCTAACGTTGAATTCTCAAGTTTTCCGCTAACAATCTGTAATTGCTGCCACAAATACCAGCCGCCAGCCGAACCGGCCACCGCGACAATCAATAACAACAGAACAACTATTGGCTGCGTGGAAGGCGCGGAGGGAGGTTTTTTTCTCTTGCCGGATTGTTCGCGATGGACCAAGTCCTCTTTCAAGGGCTTCATACTAAGATCATTCATAATATTACTTCACTGGTTACTTTGCGTTAAATAGGAACCTAACCCAAGCCGTATGTAAACCGGCAACATGGTCCCTTCTTATATACAACCATTATCGTTTATTTTCCAACGACTTTACAGGTGAAAACCTAAGCATTCCCACGGTGTTGCTTCCAATCTTCGGCATATTTCACAACACTGTCTGCAACAGTCATTATCGGCCGATATCCCAATTTTTGGCGGGCCTTCTCAATACTCAACGTCATAGATCGGGCGGATATCGACACTTTCAACGGCATAATGGCCGGTTCAATTTCTCGCTTAAGTAAATAAGACAACTGCTCCGACATCCAAGCAGCTGCATGTGCTACMGGATAKGGAACCATACGAGTTAACACTGGCATATCAATTGCCATAAACAAATCATCAACCATTTCCCAGAAATTAACCGGTAACGGGTCACAAATATTGTAGACATCACCTAACGCCGCTTCACCGCCTAACACACACAAATCCATCGCATGCAGTAGGTTCTCTATGGATGTCATACTAACAACATTTCGACCCGGCCCAATACGTTTTAATTTCCGTTGTTGGTGCATAGCAATCAATCGCGGTAAAAAACTCTGGTCCCCGACCCCTAGCACCAATCGCGGACGTAAGGACACRGTACCAAGCTGGTCRGAATGTGCGGCAGACACTCTGCACTCAGCTTGATATTTTGTTCTGGCATAATTGTTAGAAAAGCGCGCGGGTAAATATTCCTCAGTAACATTCAGATGATCTCTATAATCAAAATAAATACTTGGAGTTGAAAGATTCACCAAACGCGTGACGTTATTGGTTTTACATGCATCGATGATGTTCTCAGTTGTCACCACATTTGCTTGATAATACTGGTCATAGTCCCCCCATAATCCAGACAACCCAGCACAATGCACAACCACATCCATGTTACGACAAATATGATTCACAAAATTCCGATCTAATAGATCCCCTCGATAAAAATGAACACCAGTCTTCTTTAACTGCTCACCCACACTTGCATTTCTACCACAACAAAAAACATCTAATTCATGACGAGCGCTCAGATGYTTTACATAACGCTGCCCGATAAACCCCGTCGCCCCGGTCACCAATACTTTCATTTATAACCTCATCAACAAAACTCGTAATTTTTTTCATAAATACCCGGTGATTTGACACCATCGGATTAAAATCTAGCAGCGGCTTCACATGCCCATGCTCATCCTCAACATGGATTTCAGCCGGGTGCCCTATGGACAAAGCATGTTTAAACATTCGCTCGGCATTGTCACACTCCACAAGCTGATCCTTGCGACCATGAATCAGACGCAAAGGAATGCCACCTTCCGCTAGGTAATTAATAGGGTTAATTTCATAATAATTATTGGGGCTCGCTGAWGGCTGAAAGATCGCYGTCATCAGCTTAGATGTTTCAGGTTCAAGAGAATARACACCSGACAYCCCYACAACACCTCGAATCAGTGTTGTAGAAAAATCAAATTGCCGGGCATAGTCTGCATTTAACGCGACCAAACTGGCCAAATGCGCCCCTGCCGAATGGCCAATCATCACAATACCGGAACTCGCGTCAAATCCATAAGGTTCGGCGCTTTTCTCTAACCAATGTAATGCAAGAGCAATATCGTTAACAAATGCAGGGAATTTAACCTCTGGAAATAACCGATATCCAACAACCGCSGTGGCGAYACCATGTGCTGCTAATGATTGACCCACAAATGCATAATCATTTTTGTGACCTGATCGCCAGCGTCCACCGTGAATAAATACGGCACAACCACGTACWGCTTTTCYTCGAGGCAAGTATAAATCCAGTTGTTGACGCTCATGAGAGCCATATGGAATATGCAGCGTGCGCACACTATCAGAACGATACGCAGTTCTTCCCAGCCCCCACATAAAGGAACGTTGRACCGCATCTTCTAGCTTATTTYTTATCGACAGCACTGCCTCAATCCGCCTCTATTTCGTAAATTAGGCAAGCCCATTAAGGCGCCATTATCAACCCCAGTTTACAGTTTACCCATCAATAGACAATCGCTGTTTTAAGGGGCTAGTTTGGGGTTTATTTGGGGGTTTATATTTGAGGCTTCGTGGTGGGATAAAACTAGCGTTTAATAAGATCATTTCTTAGCGTGTTTCCGCTTAGCTTGCTTCAATACATCTAATGTTCCAGGCATATATTGAGGGGTCATGAGCAAAACAGCGCCATCAGTTTCGATCCGATAAGGCAAAAACACCGATAAGTTATCAGGTAGGCGGTGCTCTAATTCAACTCTAATGCCGGCTTGACGCATTCCGGTATCATTTCTCTTCGCGACAAAGTCGGCGAAAACTGCCACAGCCCGATATGACCTTTTTTTAACTAATCGAGACAACGCTTTTTTTAACGCCTTTATTGTTTGTTTTGGACTCGGCTTAGCTTCAGTCGCACTCGGCACACCAATCAGCCTAATTTCGCCAGACAGTTTCATCACAGCGGCATAGGGGTAGAAAGTCCCAATAGCATTCAACTGCTGACTAGCGACAAATATAGCTTCGTCCAGTAGCCGTTGCAATTCGGCGCGCGCTTGACTTGGTGTTGTCTGACTAGCGGTGGCCGGGTTAGACATCCCTGGCTGTGAGACCACTTCAACATGTTCATTATTACCCGCCTCCGCCGTGCGTAGCAGGAGCAACGACAAAAAGGCCGAAACGCTCACCCAGCACACTACATATCTAACGCCCATATCTAACGCTCACTGTCTATTTCCTTCATTTCTCTACTACTCAACCATACCGGCAAAATAGCGCTACCGATACCTATTAGGCAACGATGTTTGGAGTTAACTTTATATTAGCCCTAAAGCCATAACCTGCCCATTATTAGCTTATTTAGATACCCTCGAAGGAATGATTGATATTCAGCTAGCGCTGACATAAGATGGTTAGCTACTTTGCGAAATGGCCTTACACAAGGTTCAACTAAAAAGAAACGTAAAGGCTACACTTATTCATGAATTTCCATTTTTTCAATCGCCTGTCCAATCGCCTCTTTTTTGTGGTACTTAGCACCGCTCTCGCGATGGGTCTGCTGATTAGTAGCATTCAAATATTTCTGGATGTCCGTTATGCCCAAGAAGACATAAAAAAGCAAGCACACCAATTACTTGCGATGATGAAGGATCCCGCCACACAATCTGCATACAATATTGATCGTTCAATGGCGGAACAGGTAGTCGAAGGATTATTTCAAAATGAGGCCGTATTTTATGCCGCCATAAAGACAGAAATAGAACCCTCCCTCGCGAGTAATAAAAGGCCGTTAAAGGAGTTCAAATATCGAGAACTCAGCAACATGATATTTGGTCAAAGTCTATATTTCAGCCTGCCTTTAAATGGCACCATCAAGACGCGGCTATCCAATCGCGCTGACTATTTCACCGCCACGGCACATTACGGCGTACTAGAAATCAATATTGACCCCGCATATGCAACACAGGCCCTCACCGAACAAGCATCCCAAATTATCTATAGCGGCATTTTACAATCCACTTCATTCGGCATTGTCCTCACCCTTATTTTTCACGTCATGATTACACTCCCAATGACCCGCATGACAAAGTCATTAGAATCCATTGACCCGCTTCGACCCAGCAGCGTACAGCTAGAGGCCCCCAAAGGTCATAAATCCGATGAAATGGGCCTATGGATTAATAAAATTAACGAGCTATTTGCGGCCATTGAGAGTAACAGTAACAAACGGCAGGCAGCCGAAGCTCATGTTGAACGCTTAAGCCACTATGACGTGCTAACCGAACTACCTAACAGGGTACTGTTAAATAAAAGAATCGAGCAAACCATTGTTGATGCCGACCAGCAAAATGAGATTTTCTCAATTCTGTGGTGTGGGCTAGATGACTTCAACTCAGTCAACATGCTTCATTCATACAATGCCGGTAATCATTTACTGCTTTCGTTATCTGAACGCTTACAACAGGAAATGCAAACAATTCAAACCATCTCACGTGTCGGAGGTGATATTTTTGCTCTTGTCTTACCCAACATTAGCTCGCATTTAGACGCCGCAAAAATCGCACAACGGGTGCTTGAAGTTGTACGCAGCCCTTTCCAAATTGATGATACCCCAGTATCCATTACGGCATCTATCGGCATCAGCGTATACCCTCATGATGGCACAACCCCAGACGAGCTGCTAAAACATGCAGAGAATGTTGTGCAACTGGCCAAAGCACAAGGCGGAAACCGTTACCAGTTTTTCGTAGAAAGCATTGATCAAAAAATAAAAGACACTAAACGCCTAGAAAAATCCTTATCCGTTGCTCTCGAACAAAATCAATTCTCTTTGCTATTCCAACCTCAGATGAATTTAAAAACCATGCATATTAGTGGTGTCGAAGCGCTCGTGCGCTGGCACCACCCTGAACATGGTTTAGTTCCTCCAGCTGACTTCATCCCCTTGGCAGAGAACAATCAAAGCATCATTGCCATTGGCAAGTGGATTATTGATGAATCCTGCAAAGCCCTAAGCTTGTGGCACGAAGCCGGACATCCACAGCTAACCATGTCCATCAACGTAAGTGCCACTCAACTACATCAATCGAACCTGATTCCAGTTATCAAGAAAACCCTACAGAAATACAATTTGAACCCCAATAAAATAATTCTAGAGATCACTGAAACCGCCGTAATGTCCAATCTCGAAGCCGCTATCAAGATGTTAAAACACATCAAAAAACTCGGTATTCAAATTGCGATCGATGATTTTGGTACCGGCTACGCCTCCTTAAACCATTTGAAACGCTTGCCATTTGATAAAGTCAAAGTGGATAAAACCTTTATCGACGATATGTTAGATAGCCCAGAAAACGCCACCATCGTTGGCGCCATCATCAAATTGGGTCATAACCTCAATATGGAAGTCATTGCAGAGGGTACCGAAACCCTCGAGCAAATCGACTTCTTGAAAAAGGCCCATTGTGATTATGCACAAGGTTATTATTACAGCCGTCCAGTCAATAAAAACGAAATCCTCAGTATGATGGAAAAGGCCGAACCCGTTACGACCACCCCTAGCAACTTGTACCCGCTAAACCCAGAGCGCTAACAACACCGAAACTTGTTCCCTTTTATTTTTTCCTGATATAAATCAAGCAACTACAGACTTGTAGTAAGCATGTTTGATACAACATCGCCAATCCCAACCTATAAAGTAGCCTCTTAGGTGAGTTCCAGGTAAAATCTCCCCCGATAAAACGACTGCGCTATACGATAAAAGCACGGCAGAAGCTCATATTGAGTTAAAACCTCCTTAAGGCTCAACTTTTTAATACGTCAACTTGAATAGCGTCGTCCGCGAACTAAACCATCGAAATAGGTATATATAATGTCAGAAGATACAGATCCAGTTGTTATTGTTAATGGTGCCCGCACTCCAATGGGTGGTTTTCAAGGTTCACTTTCTGCTTGCACTGGACCTGAATTAGGCGCCACCGCAATCAAAGAGGCTGTTGCACGCGCAGGCCTGCAACCAGAAGACATCCAAGAAGTAATCATGGGCTGCGTTTTGCCCGCAGGCCAACGCCAGGGCCCAGCTCGCCAAGCATCGCTACAAGCAGGCATCCCTTTATCAACAGGCTGCACCACCATCAACAAACTGTGTGGCTCCGGCATGAAAGCGACCATGCTGGCGCACGACCTCATTAAAGCTGGCACTAACGACATCATGATCTCCGGTGGACTGGAAAGCATGTCCAATACACCGTATATATTGGAAAAAGCCCGCACAGGCTTACGCATGGGCCACACCGAACTTAAAGATCACATGTTCCACGACGGTCTCGAAGATGCCGCTAGCGGAAAATTGATGGGGCAATACGCACAAGATGTTGCCAGCGATAAAGGTCTAAGCCGGGAAGCCATGGATGCATTTGCCATTGCTTCACTCGAGCGTGCTAACAAGGCAATCGCCGACGGCAGCTTCGAGGCTGAAATCGTACCCGTTACGGTAAAAACCCGTAAAGGCGAAACCGTGGTTTCTATTGATGAGCAGCCTGGTAACGCAAAGATCGACAAGATCCCTAACCTACGTCCTGCCTTTGCGAAGGATGGCACCATCACTGCGGCAAACGCCAGTTCAATTTCTGATGGCGCCTCGGCACTGGTACTGATGAAAGAGTCCACTGCCAAAGCAAGAGGCTTAACGCCTTTAGCGCGCATCATCGGCCACGCGACACAATCTCAAGCGCCCGCTGAATTTACTATTGCGCCTATCGGCTCAATCCAAAGCTTATTAGCCAAAACCGGTTGGTCCGTTGACGATGTCGACCTATGGGAAATAAACGAAGCATTCGCCATGGTAACGATGATGGCCATGAACGAATTCAACCTGCCTCACGATAAAGTGAATGTCTACGGCGGAGCTTGTGCACTAGGCCACCCAGTAGGTTCTTCGGGTTCACGTATCGTATTGACATTGATTCACGCTCTGAAGCAACACGGCAAGACTCGTGGCATCGCATCATTGTGCATCGGTGGTGGTGAAGCAACCGCAATGGCTATCGAGGTTATCTAAGGCTATTTGAGCTGAATATAACCAAATTTACTGATAAAAAGGCGCTGAAGCATATTAACTTCAGCGCCTTTTTTATTACTCAGCCCTTATCGTCAACAAATTGATTTATATATAGTTTTTTAACAATCCCTGCACCCCTCCAGCAGCAAAATCAAACGCGTGTTTTATTAATTCCACCCTACTTTTACAGCTTTTGATGGAAAAACACCCTTCCCCTAGGGTAACCTGGTACTAAGTCTACCGACTAATATCATAGGCACTACTGTCAAAAACGGTGTCGCCTACTTTCAGCGTTTAACCGATCTTACCGGATCACAAGCGTCTAGAGGGCCAACATATGTTCGAAAAATTCGAGCACGCTAATCTCAGTGAGCTGCATTTCCACGCAGACGAATCCACTCAACTAAAATCAATTATTGCCATTCATAGCACTCTTCGTGGCCCCGCATTAGGTGGTTGCCGCTGCGTCGAGTATTCCAGTGATGACGATGCCATCGACGACGTTGTGAGATTAGCCAAAGGCATGAGTTATAAAGCCGCCCTTGCCGACGTGCCCCAAGGCGGAGGAAAAGCCGTCATCCTCAAACCCAAGGTAATTGATGACCGCAAGGCCCTCTACCAATCATTCGGAAAATTCGTCGACAGCTTGGGCGGCCGATACATCACGGCAGTGGATAGCGGAACCCAACTTGCTGACATGGACCAGGTTCACCAGGTCACGCCTTACGTTTCTGGTTGCTCGAACGACGGTTTCGACCCCTCACCCATCACTGCACTTGGGGTATTCTGCGGCATCAAAGCCGCCTTAGCGTTCAAAAGAAATACCGACTCGTTAGTGGGTGTACATGTGGCAATCCAAGGCCTAGGTAATGTGGGCTTTGCGTTAGCCGAGCTGCTACATAACGCCGGTGCAACATTAACAGTGTGTGACATTGATATTAAAAAGCAGGAATTATGCGAACAACGTTTTGGCGCAACCAGCGTAGCACCTGAAGAAATCATCCATGTACCTTGCGATCTGTTAGCCCCTTGCGGCCTAGGCGCAATCATCAACGATAACAGCATTCCTCACCTGGCCTGTGAGATCATCGCAGGCTCCGCCAACAATCAACTCGCAGAACATCGACACGGAGAAGTATTACATCAAAAGGGTATTCTGTATGTGCCAGATTACGTCATCAATGCCGGCGGTCTCATACAAGTTTCACTGGGCTCTCTCAACACCCCGCAACAAGACATCATTAAAAAAACAGCAAATATAGGAAAGACATTGCAACAAATTTTTGAACGCTCAAAACAAGACAATGTTTCGACTCACACTATAGCTGACGACATCGCAGAAGGTATTCTTGGCATCAAAAACTAAACTGCTAGACAAGTAAACATTCGACGTCACTCATTAGCCAAAAGCTAGCAGGTGACATTTCCGAGACCACAAGTCGATAAGGAAAAAGTATGGACATCGTGACCGAATACCAATACCTCAACGAACTCGGTGAACAAGTAGCGCCATTTCCAGCAGGGATTTCTGATGCCCGCTTGGTAGAGTTTTACTCGACCCTCGCCCTCATTCGTCAATTTGATAAAAAGGCCATCGCGCTTCAGCGCACTGGGCAACTCGGCACCTATGCATCCTGCCTAGGCCAGGAAGCCATCAGTTTAGGCATGGGGTTTGCGATGGCAAAAGACGACGTATTAGCGCCCTACTACCGCGACCAAGGCGCGCAATATTTACGTGGCGTCACCCTAGCCACACAGCTAAGGTATTGGGGCGGAGACGAAAGAGGCAACAACTTTCAAGCAGACAATACCACGCCTGACTTTGGCGCATCACAAGACCTGCCTAACTGCGTACCTATCTCCACTCAAATTACCCATGCAGCAGGGATCGCTAGTGCCTTCAAAATAAAAGGCGAACGCCGCGCAGTAGTTGCCACCTGTGGCGAGGGGGCGACATCAAGGGGCGACTTCTATGAACCGCTAAACTTAGCCGGCGTATGGCAATTACCCATGGTGGTTGTGGTCAACAATAATCACTGGGCAATCTCAACCCCAAGTACATTACAAACCCAAGCAAACTGCATCGCAGATAAAGCCGCTGCTGCAGGCATACAAGGAATTACTATCGACGGCAACGACTTGATTGCCGTCTATCACGCGGTACAACAAGCATTAGAAAAAGCCTACCAAGGCAAAGGGGCTACGCTGATTGAGGCGATGAGTTATCGTTTATGTGATCACACTACCGCAGATGATGCGACCCGCTATCGCCCCTCAGAAGAAGTTAATGCTGCCTGGAAAAGAGACCCTCTCAAACGCTTGCAACAATATCTATTTAATCAATCACTTTGGTCACCTGAAAAAGAACAACAACGGGTTGAACAACACCAGCAATTTATTGAAGACGAAGTCGCTGCATATCTTGCAACAGAACCCGCGCCGGCGTCAGACTTCTTTGACTATTTATACGAAGAGCTTCCCTATGCAATGCAAGAGCAGCGCTCCGATTTCATCAAGAAGTCTAATTTCACACCGGATATGGGGGAGTAGCATCATGGGCATACAGGAAGAATTCTCAGCTGACACAAATGCAAACATCGACCACAAAAAAATTGTCACCATGGTTGAAGCCGTCAACTTAGCCATGCATCGCGCTATGGAGAACGATGAAAGTGTCGTTGTGCTTGGCGAAGACATCGCCACCAACGGCGGCGTCTTTCGAGCCACTATTGGCTTGAAAGATCGATTTGGCTGTCGGCGGGTGATGGATACACCACTGGCAGAAAGTCTTATTGCTGGCGTTAGTATTGGCATGGCAACTCAGGGCTTAAAACCCGTCGCAGAGATCCAATTTATGGGATTTATCTATTCGACCCTGGAACATCTAATTTCTCACGCCTCACGCATGCGCAATAGAACCAGAGGTCGCCTGCACTGCCCAATGGTTTTACGAGCACCCTACGGTGGCGGCATTCATGCCCCAGAACATCATTCAGAAAGTACCGAAGCAATTTTTGCCCACATCCCCGGTTTACGTGTTGTTATTCCTTCGTCGCCAACAAGAGCCTACGGTTTATTATTGAGCGCTATTCAAGATCCGGACCCCGTTATATTTTTAGAACCCAAGCGTATCTATCGTGTCAATCGCCAAGAGTTCAGCGACAATGGTATTGGTTTGCCGCTAGATACATGTTTTACCCTACGCGAAGGCTCTGACATCACGCTGGTAAGCTGGGGATCGATGATTCAAGAAACCCTGGAAGCCGCCAATGTATTAGGTTCACAAGGTATCAGCGCAGAAGTCATTGATGTCGCCACCATTAGCCCGCTCGACATGGATACCATTTTAACCTCCGTTAAAAAAACTGGCCGCTGCGTTATCGCCCAAGAAGCAGCCCGAACCTGTAGTGTTAGCGCTGACATTTCTGCCCAATTGGCAGAGAAAGGACTGCTGCATCTACAAGCCCCCGTGCAACGGGTCACCGGTTACGACATTCCCATGCCCTACTTTCAAAATGAAAATCTCTATATGCCAAGTACTCACGATATTGTAACCGCCGCACGGAAAACCTTGGAGTTTCTATGAAATATTTCAAATTGCCGGATCTTGGTGAGGGACTACAGGAAGCCGAAATTGTCGAATGGCATGTAACCCAAGGGGATACCGTTGCCGTTGACCAAATCATTGTATCGGTTGAAACGGCAAAAGCGATTGTTGATGTACCATCACCACAAGCCGGTGTTATTGCGGCATTGTTTGGCGGCGCAGGTGACATCATACACATCAATGAACCGTTGGTAGAATACCAAGGCGAAGAACAATCAGACACCGGCACCGTGGTAGGCGTTATCGCAGAATCAACCTCGGCAGCGTCAATCACAACATCAACGGCACAACAAGAAAGCGGCGCAGAAGTAGATCACTTTATCATTGGCAGCGCTCAAGGCGGCACACACAATCGATCATTTGCCACCCCTGCGATTCGGGCCCTGGCGAAAAGACTCAAGGTTGACATCAACACCTTAAAAGGCTCTGGACAGCATCAACTCATTACCATAGCAGACGTCGAAAAAGCCCATCAAATTGAACAAGAATTTGGTGCAGAAACGCCATTGCGCGGTGTGCGACGATCCATGGCAAAAAACATGGCAATAGCTCAACAAGAAGTTGCTAAAGTCACCATCTTTGATGACGTAGACATCCACCGATGGTTTGGTAACAAAGGTCAAAAAGCAGACCCGACCATGCGATTAGTTCGAGCCATTGGTGTTGGCTGTAAAGCAGAATCTCAATTAAACGCCTGGTTTGATGGTGACAACCTCTCGGTTCGAACCATCGATAAAATCGACCTTGGTATCGCTGTCGATACTGAAGACGGGCTTTTTGTACCGGTTTTACGCGATATCAACAACCGCGACATGGAACATCTAAAACAGGGGCTCGACGCCTTGAGAGCGGCCGTTAAATCACGCAAGATTCCTCCCAAAGAAATGACTGGCGCTACCATCACGCTGTCAAATTTCGGCACCATCGCTGGAAAGTACGGCAATCCGGTAGTAGTGCCACCAACGGTTGCAATACTGGGCGCAGGCACCATCCATCAACAGGTAGTAGCCTACCAAGGCGAAGCGGTAATACACCCTATTATGCCGTTATCCTTTAGCTTCGATCACAGGGTTATTACCGGTGGTGAAGCCGCACGATTCTTAAAGGCAGTTATGCAAGACCTGACACTAGCAGCGGATTGATGCCCATTGGCACCGTTTATTTTCGATATATGACGAGGGTTTTTGCAATTTTGTCATGCCATGCTTGTTTTTTGGGATCAAAGGCTGCCCAAATAAAACCTAAGCCAAAAACAAGCAGTGAGACATAATAACCCACATATCTTAATATCAGCTGCCCCTTAGAGGGCCGCTGCAAATCAGCTGCATTGACTATTACAGCTTTCACCACCATTTTTCCAGGTGTCGCCGATTTATACATCCAAAACCCTACAGTTAAGAAAATGGGTAAAACGTACTGTATGAATATATCTGCGGGCCCTTTGTAAACTTGCTCTGATTCAAAATAACTCGCACCATAAGCCATAAATCCAAAAAATATCACTAGCGGCATCATCCAAATAGAGTCGATAATACACGCTAAGAAACGTATCCAGAATCCAGCATAGTGAATTTCTGAATTTTCATCCTCCACAATTGAAGTAGGTGAATCATATGGATTGTTAATTGTAGCGCTCCTTAATTTGTCAATTAGTCCCAATTTGAAATGTGTATTTCATATTGCAATTCTTTTCCAAAGTTATGTTATCTACCGCAGCAGCCACATCACCCATTCGCGAGAGCAAAACAATCGAGTTTTTACCCTGTCTTCTTCAGTATATACCTATAATAGGTCCGAACACCCAACACAAAATCACGGTACATAGCCGTTCCTTTGACACCTGACATATAATACAGCTTCTTTTTTTCCATGGGACTGAAGTTGGTTCTTTCCATCATTTCTAAACGGCGATAGGTATCAAGGTCGAGAGCCTTTACCACGTTAGATGAGATATCTTCATACAGCACTATTTCGAGATCGGTTGCGTTCAAATGATTTCTAACATTCATTATATCTTTTGTTATGCGAAAATCAGTGTACATGAAATGGCCACCTGGCCTCAAGACTCGTTGCACCTCGGATAGGAAATTGCCGAACTGCGTATAACAGTGTGATGACTCAACGTTGAGTACTACGTCAAATGAATTGTCGTCAAATGGCAAACTATAGGCATTTCCTTCTTCAAATTGGATGCCTTCACCGCCAAAATCACGGTTGGCCAAATTCACCGCTTCACCACTCAAATCTATTCCGACAATTGACTCGACATTTAAATATTTCTTGATTGTATTAGCGCCGCCGCCGCGACCACTACCAACCTCAAGCAAGGCTTTTCCCTCAAGATCGATTCCACTCACAGCTTTATGATAGAGCTGTATTGGGTAACGATGAATTTCATCTTTAGGATCAAGTACCGGGCTTTCTTCACTAACATCTAGAGAGTGATAACCGTAATTCATAAATGCAACGTCTTCAGCAGATGAATTCTTGGCAAACTTGTCGTAGGTGTTATGCATTACCGTTGTATGTAAATCGCCATTTTTTAAGAAATTGGCATGGATACTTCCCAGGGCTCGGTAGATATTCACAGTCACCTCTAATGGTATATTGGATTAATTAGCAAAAGACCCGTGCGTTAATGCTCCAATTATTAAAGCCAAATCACTTTAGTCAGAGGGTAACAGGCCCCGTCGGACCTAAGGCCCGGTTGCTCGAGCTTTGAAGTGTAGTTTATATACGTATATTTGCCTGTTTTTTCTTCACAAAGACAGTTTTTCAGCTTTATGGACACTAACTTGACTATTCATCACGCTCTACGCTTACACAACACGTGAATATATCGACCCAGATACTTATACGGCAGCTGCCTGGAATACTTCATTTCCATTTCCAAGATATCCTCTAAGGATATCTTCTGCTGACTAGCTTTTGTCATGTTGTCATAAAAAACACGCACGCCACTTTCTAACACCACCTCCCAGCCAAATTCAGCCAACCATTCAATTACGTCTTGTGGTTCCAATGGATTGATTGGCGTCAACCCTTTTCCATCGCCGCCAAATTGTTCACTTTTTACTTTCCGTAGGTTTCCACGAATTAAGTTACGATGGATAATCGAATGCACATTAAAAAACATCAACGAGCAATAACCGCCAGGCTTTACCGCATTTAACACCTGTTCTAATGATTGCTTAGGGGATTCCATCCATTCGAGCACCGCATGAAATAGCAACAAATCAAATTTCTGCGGATTCTGCTCGGCGGCCTGTTGCGCGGTAAGATGTTTGCACTGCATAAATTGCGTCAACCGCGCCTCTTCGACCCGCACAGATGCCCGCTTTACCATCTCTTCAGAGATATCACATAACAACACTTGATGGCCTTTCTGCGCTAACGCAATACTTGCATGCCCTAGCCCGCCACCAGCATCCAGAATATGCATTTTATTTTGCTCATTGGTGCTATCAGCACGCTCAAGCCCCTCAGTCAAGTCTCTATCAAGTATCGCAAGGCGGATTGCACCCTTCTTACTACCATAGATGTTATCCGCAAAGCGGTCAGCCATATGATCAAAGTTTTGGTCTAGGCCTTTGTTTTGGTTTAGCCCTTTGTTTTGATTTAGCTTTGTAGTGCTGTCTAACAATGTCATCTGTTCACCGGTAATAGTTCTTTAACTGCTCCATTGCCTCATTGACTAGCTGTAACTCTTCGCCATTACCTCCTCGATCAGGATGTAACAACATGGCTTTTCTACGATAGGCCAAACGAATATCAACCATCGTTACGGGATCTTCCAACTCAAGTACTGTCAACGAATTTAATCGAACATCACTTGCTACATATTTCTTCCAAAAATTATCCAGTAACGATTCAACATCGCAGCGATCGGTTTCTGTTAGGTTCTGCATGTTTTGATAATAAGCTTTTAATTCGACACTATCTGCAGCTACTAGCGCCTGCACCTGCGATACTTGCTCCCCAGCGGGAAAAAATTGAATACTGAGGGCTTCTATTTTTAGATAACCATGCCCCTCATTCAACCAGAATTCCTGTAATTGATATAAGGCGTTAAACAACAAAAAATGTGTGCGAAAAAGTGATAACGCATCGCCAGCAAATGTCTCAGGGATAAAATCACACTGATCTTTCAATAAAGTAATCAGCTCATACTCTGAAATGCCCGCCGTATGCTGTCGAAGCAAAAGTGCAGATGGCGCAAGTAGTGGATTTTGCAACAGCGTTTCCAATTAGAGATTTAGTACAGACACCATAAGATTTATCACACTTTTAATTTGGCCAACACAACCCGTAAAGTTTCTGGTATCGGCACCGACTTGTCCGTCGCACGATCGACAAACACATGTACAAAATGCCCTTCCGCCACCGCGATATCCGACCCGCCTTTAAAGATGGCGATACCATATTCCACCGACGAAGTGCCCAAACGGTTGACTCGTAATCCCCCCACTAATTTTTCGGGGAATGCTATCGGGGAAAAATAATTACATCCTGAGTTGACTACATAAGCAATAATATCGCCATCATGGATGTCTAAACCACCTTCCTCTATGAGATAAGTATTAGCCACACTATCAAAATATGAATAATAGGTTACATTATTAACATGCCCATACAGATCGTTATCACTCCAACGAGTTGTAATAGCAATATGATAATCATAGTCGGAGCGGTTTCCAACGGGTGGCTTTGTCATAACATACGTCTCTGTTGTAGATTAACTTTGCGTTAATGGGGTGCGTTAATGGGGTGCGTTAAAAAGTTAAGTTAAAAAGCGGCCTGATATATGGCCAGCGCATCATCATAGGTCATTGGGCGAGGATTATTCATCAACAGCCTTTCTTGCAACATTGCATCCTTAGCTAGCATTGGCAACATATCTTCTTCCACTCCAAGCTCTCGCAACTGAGTAGGCAAACCAACCTGTTTAATGAGTGTTTCAATTGCACTAATCAAACCAGAGGCTTTTACCAACGGATCTAACTCTTCGGCAAGGGATTTGTCTAATATCGGTGCCAGCTCAGCGTAATGGCTTAAGGCACTGGATAAGTTAAAGCGTAATACATGGGGCAACACTAACGAATTACTCAAACCATGGGATATATGATAGTGGCCACCCAAAGGATAAGCTAGCGCATGCACTGCTGCTACCGGTGCATTGGCAAATGCCTGCCCTGCCAACATTGCACCGTATAACATTTCTGAGCGCACCAACACATCATCTCCTTGGCTGGTCGCAGCTAAAATGTGGGTAGATAATCGGTGTAGTGCCTCTTTTGCTAACATATCAGAATAGGGGTTTTTCTTATGCACACTGGTAAACGCCTCAATGGCGTGAACCATGGCATCAATACCGGTTGCGGCCGTCACCCCAGAAGGCAACCCCACAGTAAGATTAGCATCTAACAACGCAACATCCGGTAATAGAATAGGGGATACGACGCCTTGCTTGGTTGACTTGCCCGTGGTGACAATAGCAATAGGGGTCACTTCCGAACCGGTACCTGCGGTAGTGGGCACCTGTATCAGCGGTAAACGCTCGCCCGTCGCATTGCCTACGCCATAAACATCCGCCAATGATTGTGAGGAGCACACCAGCAATGCTACAAGTTTAGCGACATCCATCGAACTGCCACCGCCAAAACCCACGACACCATTGGCACCGATATTTTTCGCCTGGGCAACTGCCTCGTGTACAATTGATTCTGGAGGGTCAGCGACTACCTGAGAATAGATCTCATAGGGAATTTGCTGATTTTGTAGACTTGCCAAGGCAACATCCAACAAACCCAATTGCACAATACCGGGGTCGGTTACCACCATCAGGTGGGTTATTGCCAACCGCTGGCATATTTCCCCTAACTGAGCACTGGCACCAGGCTCACAGATAATTTGTTGGGTTGTACTAAATATAAATCCCATCAAGATTCCTTTGCATATCAATGATATATAAGCGATATTGCACCTGAACAACAACACTAACGGTCAACACTGTCTGCCTACAACCTACCTACATCCGACCTTTTTGCAGAGTAACACCGATAACTACTTCAGCCAACTTCAGATCACTACAGGTCATTTATCGATCAATTGTTATTTGCAAAAGTGCTCTCTTCGACGTAGTGTTTCAGTCAAGAGCATGTAAAAAACAACTATACAGGAAAAATCATGTCTGAATTAAAAAGCCAATTTGACGCTGCCGTCAATTACGTTCAAACCGTAGAAGGCAATTCATTTAAGCCTTCAAATGACTTCAAACTTGCCATGTACTCACTCTTCAAACAAAGCACAGAAGGTGATGTGAAAGGCAAACGACCAGGCCTCACCAACTTTGTCGGCCGAGCAAAATATGACGCCTGGGCAAAGCTCAAAGGCACCCGCACCGAAAAAGCGATGCAAGATTACATCAACAAAATTGAAACCATCAAAAAATCCAGCTGAACCGACGCCATCAAAGGTGCATATCCCACTGTAGCGCGATGCTAGGTTCTAGCGCTGTCCGACGAGGAGCAAGCAGCGAGTCGGTAAATTCTACACGTTTCTTGCCTGCTATATTCTTACCGATTAGTGATACTAC
>NVVG01000056.1 GCA_002402125.1 Moraxellaceae bacterium | reverse complement strand
GGCAGCAAACCTAGGTAACTAGGGTCACTGTCAGTACCCTGTATTCGCACCAACCAATTATCGGCACCGACCTCACTCATGCCCGCCACGGTATCCTTAAACCAACCTCTTACGGTATCAGACACATCCGTTGCACTCATCTCTCGATTTACCAGTTCGATAGGGTCAAACTCGACATGTAACTCAGGATTAGTTAACCCAACCCCAAATACACTATCAACGCCTGTTATGCCTTCGATATCTGTTTTAATGCTTCTCGCGTAATATCGTAGGGTCTCATCATTATCTTCACCCCTGACCAAAATCATCGCAGTGGGAAAACCGTTGGACGTTGTTATTTCACGCACGCGAGGATCTTCCGCATCCGCAGGCAACTCGTCCGACGCTTTATTTTGAATTTCTCGACGCAGATCAACTACGCGCTTATCGAACTTCGCATCGGAGATTTCCTCAAAGCGCACCAGAATGCTCGAAATACTCTCTCGGCTACTGCTACCCACATACTTAACATCGGCAATTTGGCGCAGAGCATCTTCTAAAGGAGAGGTGACTTTTTTCTCTACATCAGCAGCAGAAGCACCAGGCAATACTGTAAGAATGGAGACAAAATTAAAATTTATCTCCGGATCTTTTTCCCGCGGCATTTGCATATACGATATCGCCCCCATGATCAAAACCACCACAAAGGTGATATTGGCAAAAGGGTGGTTTTTTAGGACTGTTTCCAAAAATGACATGTTTATCGCTCAGAATTAATTGGCTTATTGCGTTTTAGTATGAGGACTAGTGGTAGATGTAACCTCTACCAGATCTCCGTCTTGTAACTGGGAACGCCCTTGAGTAACAATTAGCGTATCCGCGGGTAACGTCGTTTTCACCGAGCGTCCCTCCAATGCCTCAGGCATTTTAATAAAAGAGGCAGACTGTCCTTTTACAACAAATACGCCCAACTCACCTCTTCGAGATACCAATAGGCGCGCGGGCAAGTAAAGATAATCATCAACCCATTGCAAACGACCTTGACTACCTATATCTGCCATTTGCCCCGTAAAGGTCAATCTCGCAGTATAAGTACCGGTCTTTTCTGCCTGAAAACCCGATAAGCGGGTTAACGCCAACGGCATTACTTTACCGCGATAATTAAAGTTCAATGATTCTGCACCCTTGACACTAGCAATATCTTTCGGCGCAATACGCGCAATCACTTGAATCGATTCGGTATCCATCAATTTCAGTACCGGCATACCGGGAGCGATATATTCACCTTCCTGAGCAAAACGTTCTACAATCACCGCTTCAAATGGTGAGACTATTTGACAGCGACTCACATCTAACTGAGCTTGTTGGATTTGCGCCTCAGCAGCCGCCTTTTCCGCAATAGAGATCTGATATTGTGCCTGTCGCTGTAACAGCGTATCTTCCGGTAAGAAGCTTTTCTTTGCTAATTTTTTGGCACTGTTCATTTGCGATTCGGTCAATAACAACTTGGCCGCAGCGGCATCCCCATTTGCTTTGCCTCTTAACATCGCAATCTCATACGGTCGGCAATCTAAGGAAAGTAAAACTTCGCCTTTCTTAACAATATCACCAACATCTACGTTCACCGCTTTAACTATGGCGGCAATCTCAGAGGCGAGCTGGCTCGCATTAAGACTTTTCACTGCCGCCACAGCCTCATGTTTGATGACAATGGCAATATCTGCGAGTGGCTCCGCGTGGATTTTGCTAGCAGTCTGTTGATCAACATCCGCGGCAGTTGCCATATTGGAGGTCAATAAAGTCGACGCTAATATACTAAAGAATAAGAGGAAACCTTGTGGAGAACGTTGCATTTAGATATGTCCATACAAAAACTAGGGAGCCGACAGTCTAGCAATTAATGCAATAGGACACAAAGCGTATAACCACGGGGGGTCTGGCAACCCATTGAATATCAAGCCACCTCACTTTCCATTGTTATAATTCTGTCGTTTTTCAATGTATTAGCCACTTACAAAAGTAAACATAGGCTACAGAAGCAAACATAGGCGCAGCCTGGCGCCATTCCAGGCGGCTTTGTCTCACATCAAGAACACTCTATTCCATTATTGAATCTAAGCTACCCTTGTTGTTAGCTACCAATAACTACCTTTGTTCAATAGTTTCAAGTGCAATAGCTTCAGGCGCAGTGGCCTCTTGTGCTGCATACCACGCCTTCAAATACTTAGGGTTTTCAATATCCCAGGGATGAAATCCTGGTTTGAAATATTTGACACTCATACGAACCTGCGGCCCCATCAGTTTACGGTTTGTCTCTCGTGCCTGCTTTACCATTTCACGGGTTACTGTTACAGAATCATCTTTCATTATTCGACGGAAAATCTTAACCACCGGCGCCGCCAACAGAATAAGCACCAGAATTGCGGAAAAAACCCGATGAAAGTAACCTATCTTGGCCACCTTCAGCAAATCAAATGCTACCGCCCGGTGCTCCAATTCTTCAACTGCATGCCAACGCCAAAAGCTCAACATCTCGGGAGCATACATCTCATCAAATTCAGGATTATCCAAAATACCGTGGGCGCCGGCTGCGGTAAGATGCTCTAAAAATGCCGTCATGCCAAGCTGGGTTTTCTTTGGCAGGCGTCGCTCAAACCCCCGCAATACTTTTTCAAAATATTTCGTTTCTCTATCTACATCTACCCCAAAGTTCTTCATCGAATTATTGAACTTAGTATGTGCTTGGGAATGCAAACCCTCTTGCAACATAAAAGCCTTTATCAACCCCTTTTGCTCTGGATCTGTCACCTGGCCCTCAAAGCTCCGTACCGAACGGATAAAAAAACGCTCACCAGCAGGGATAATAATAGAGAAGACATTTTCTATATTAGTAAGAATTGGATTATTTAAGAACCAATATTGAGGTACCGCTTCTAGGTCATCAAAGTCAAACTTCCTTGGTTGAATAGCCAAGCCAGCAGGAAGCTTGGTGGATTCTGCTTTGGGGTAATCTGATTGGATGGCCATAAGCCAAACTCTCCTCATTATTATTGTTGTTATAATTGGTTGCCATGACTGCTGCGGCTTCTAAACAGATACTACTATATATATAAAGATACAAACATACCCCTAAAAACCTAGCCAAACAGACCTCCCCCACCAAGAGCAGATCATAGGCCTGCATTTGTACCAGCACTAAAGTGACATATTCACGGAAAATGACCTTTAACAATTTAGGATCCTCTGTAATACTTCTTTCACTGCTTCAGAGGCCAGAACAACTCTGATTCATCCAACGAAATCAAACACATACAAAACTAAAGAGAGAACATATCATGGCTATTTACCTAGAAATTGAAGGCATCGAAGGCAACGTAACATCTAAAGGGTTCGAGAAGATGATCGAGGTCTCTAGTTTCAACTGGGGGGTAGGCCGAGCTATTTCTCAAATCACCGGCCGCATGGCTAACCGCGAAGCATCTCGCCCTAGTATTAGCGAAATCACCGTTACCAAGGTAGTGGATAAGGCAACGCCGCTATTGATCCAAGAATCCACCATTGGCACTAAAGGTAAAAAAGTAGTTGTGCATTTTGTAACCACTGGCGGCGATCAACTTGAAGAGTTCTTATCCTATACATTAGAAGACACGCTGATCAGCAGTTACTCCATTGGCGCGTCAAGTGATGGCGAGCCAGGTGAAACGCTTTCTCTAAGCTTCTCTCAGTTTGAAGTAGCCTTCACAGAAGCGGGTGAAACTAACGCGCGTAGTGGTAAGGGTCGATTTGGTTATGATATAGCGCAGGCTAAGAAGGCGTAATTCGACTACCACTCGAATCTTTGGCCCGGACAACCGGGCCGATACTTCTTACGCCGTTTCTGAGTAACGACTGTGGCCTCTTGCTTCCTAAATGTAAGTAGCTATTACCCCAGAACAAAACCTATTTCAACGGAGAAACAAAATGAAAGCTAAATTCGCATCCTGGTCCGCCCAATTCGCCGCAGACTTAGACGGCATTCTCACCGGTGGCGGCATCGTCCTCATTGGGGATGATCATAACGGAGCCGCCGCCTTTGATCTCGCTACGAACCTTATTGTTAACACCAATAACCATAGCGGCAAATATCTCCTAGTAGAACTGTCCGGCTCTCGCGCTTCAACCACTGTTAGCGCACTACATGAAGCCGAGGCCTGGAAAAACGGTCACCCAGGTGGATTCAACTACCCAGCGTTCGACCGCATGTTAAAGCGCGCTAACACCAATCAATGGGCTATCCGTGGAATAGACATCAACGACCCCCGTACAGACGGCGCAGTCCAAAAAGCGCGTCAAGATACAATCGCCTTCAATCTCAATGACTATGCTCGCCTGTCCGAAGGTGCCATAGTACCCTACGGTTCCGGTCATCTCAAAGGCGTGAAAAAATGTGACTATTCCGGGCTTGCATCATACTTGGCTGACCAAAACACTGGATCCGTGAGCCACTACGACGTCGACCTAGGCGACCTCGACCCAACCGCGTCCTATTTTGATCGGACCCGCGTTGTCACCATCCCTAAATCGTGCATGAGCGGACGCAGGTGCGGCAGACGGCACTCCGAACTTTAGGTAGCGGGTCCGTCTTCGGCACCCTTACCAACCGACCAAGCCCGGTAGGGCAGGCAAAAACCTATTGGCCATTCCCTACCGTTAATTCATAAGTCTAAACGCTGATCTAAAGCCAAATAGAATACCCAAAACCCTCTACATATTGGCTAAATATCTCAACTTGCTTCGCAAGAAAAACCCCGCCAGAATCAGTCTTTCGGTTTTTTTTACGTTCTATAATAGATGGATTTTATCTCTGCTCCCCCTCCTTGATAAACACAGTATCTCGCCTACATTTATACCATCGATTACGTGACATATTAACAAGAACTAACCTTCCACAATTCACCATCCTCTGTAATACTTCTTTCATTGCTTCAGGACAACAAACAACTCTGAAACGACAAATTTAACCAATCACTTACCACATCAAAACAGGAATAAATATCATGGCTATCTACCTAGAAATTGAAGGCATCGAAGGCAACGTAACATCTAAGGGGTTCGAGAAGATGATCGAGGTCTCTAGTTTCAACTGGGGAGTTGGCCGTGCCATTTCTCAAATCACCGGCCGCATGGCGAACCGCGAAGCATCTCGCCCTAGCATCAGCGAAATCACGGTGACTAAAGTAGTCGATAAGGCGACTCCCTTGTTGATCCAAGAATCTACTGTTGGCACCAAGGGCAAAAAGGTGCTTATTCACTTTGTAACAACCGGTGGTGATCAGCTTGAAGAATTCCTTTCCTACACGTTAGAAGACACTCTCATCAGCAGTTATTCCATTGGCGCCTCCAGTGACGGCGAGCCAGGTGAAACACTTTCTCTAAGTTTCTCACAATTTGAAGTAGCCTTTACTGAAGCTGGTGAAACTAACGCTCGAAGTGGTAAAGGTCGATTTGGTTACGACATAGCGCAAGCGAAGAAAGCGTAAGTCGACTCTGTCGCCAAGGACACATAAACGTCCAGCCCCTGGCATAACCGCCGATATAACTGCTGATATAACCCAGGGGCACGGCAATATTAACCAAAACCCAATAACCAAGGAAAACATCATGGCTAGGACAATAATATACGTTCATGGGACCTGGGCTGACGCTGCCAGCAAATGTAAAATGGGCTTATATCCTGGTACAACGGCTGAAGGCGACGCCCTTAAAGCCATGGTAACCGCTGAATGTGGCGGCAGCACTAGCGTAAACCTGCTAGGTTTTTGCTGGTCGGGAGATGCCAACTATGCCGCCAGGAAAGAGGCTGGAGATATACTGGCACCTCATATAGAAGTACATAGTGGCAATGAGCTGGTTTTTGTCACCCATAGCCATGGCGGCAACGTGCTCGGACATGCGCTGGAACAATTAAAAACCACTCAAGTGCAGGCAGTATATCTATTTGCTTGCCCCATTATGACCGGCCAGGGAAAAGCCTGGTGGACTAAAGGCAGAAAAAGCGTTACTCATTTACATACCTTTAGCACGCCAAATGATTCCGTTCAGGTTACTGGAGCATTCTCAAAAAACTCAACTGACAGCACCGCCTCGGGTCAATTAAACTATTCGGTCGGGCATGAAATTGATGGCGTGACGGACATCTCCCTGCAATCCACTAGCACCTTTAACGCACCTCATGGATGGATGCATTCTGAGGAAGCCTATAAACAAGCCGCTAAAAAATTGGCATAGGTTAACACGAAATATTTCTGTCCCTGGACATCTTATGCATCGCTTGGTTTAAACCAAACGATGCATATTTTTCGGTGGCGCACCCAAACTAAACAAGAAATACTTATCCTAAAATATTTAATTCAACCCACAACCCTCAGCAGCTTTCTTTTCTGCCGCCCGCAACATTTTTTCAATCACTTTAGACACCGCCACGAACCCAAACGTTGCCGTCACCATTACCGCAGCTCCAAAACCACCGGAACAGTCCAATTTCACATCACCATCGGCAAAATACTTTTGCTGACAGATCGAACCATCGGCCTGCGGATATCGCAACTGTTCTGTTGAGTAGACACAGGACACACCATATACCCGTGATGCAGTGCGAGAAAAACCATAATGACGGCGCAATGTTGCACGCAATTTTCGGATTAATGGGTCGTTGTGTGTTTTGTTGATGTCGCTGGTGGTGACTTTGGTAGGGTCAATCTGACCGCCAGCACCACCAATGCTAATGACTTTGATTTTATTTCGCTTACAGTGCGCAACAACCGCAGCTTTTGATGACACGCCATCGATTGCATCGACAACATAATTAAAATCTTTGGTGATATGCTGTCTTACCGTTTCCCGAGTAACAAAATCTTCGATTACATTCACTTTGCACTCAGGGTTAATGGTTTTCAGTCTTTCTGCCATAACGTCGATTTTTGAACGCCCAATTGTATCTGTTGTAGCGTGAATTTGCCGATTGGTATTGGTGATACACACATCATCCATATCAATTAGTGTGATTTCTCCAAATCCAGAGCGCGCAAAACCTTCCGCAACCCAGGTTCCTACACCACCGATACCAATGACACACACGTGGGCTTGCTGAAACACTTTTATTGCTTCAGCACCATATAATCGTTCAACGCCACCAAAGCGCAGCGCATACTGCTCAGACATCTTCACTCACTTTTCTATTGACAAAAAAAGGGCATGACCGATAAAGCCATGCCCCATTATCCTATAACATCGACTGCATTACCAAATCTTGTGATCTACTAGAGATTGTCCGGATTATTCTGGTATCTAGCGGTCAAAAAAGCTTCCACGGTATCCACAATCACCTGAGTCTGGCGGTCTATCTCAATATTAACCAAGTCACCCACACGTTTTTCGCCATGGGTAGTCACTCTTAGGGTTTCCGGTATCAAACAGACAGTAAATGTTGAGTTGCATTTATCTACAGACGCCACCGTCAAACTACAACCATTTAAACCCACAAAACCCTTACCAAAAATGTACGGCATGAGCTTATGATTAACACGATAAGTAATAGTGTGGTTGTTTTCGGGGGTATCGATTGACATAATTTCAGCAGTTGCATCAACATGACCAGAAAGAATATGGCCACCGATCTCTACACCTTGTTTTGCTGAACGTTCGATATTAACCCTATCGCCTTCTCGCAAACCGCCCAGCGTGGTGACATCCAATGTTTGCTGCATCACATCAAATGAGACATTGCGCTTATCTATCGTTGTTACCGTCAAACAAACGCCATCCATGCCGACACTGGCACCGATGACGAGATCAATTAATAATGAATCAGGTAATGCCACAGTGAGTGAATGCAAACCCTGTTTGCATTCCACCCATTGAAGTCGACAAGATGCTTGAACAATGCCGGTATACACGAAATGATATTCCTACTTGTTCTTTTCGTTCTCATCCATTACATCGGAGACGTGCTTTGCGTCTTCAGCGGCGGCAAACCAATCCGACGCCATTTCACCTGCTTTACGATTCACGTCGCGAATAGCGTTATAAACCGCACCTACTGTTCGGTGATGTTGCGCTTTCTTTTCATCTGCCGCTTCCGGATCCAGCAATCCGCTTCGCTCCAATTGATCTATCGGCACTTCAGCAATAGTGCGATGCACCTCTTCAACGGTAGACGCTCCATTCTCGATAGCGTCCTGTACCATATCTTTAATTAGCTCTAACTTATTTAGCACGCCCATAATATTCTCCTGTGTGCAATTTCGGCTCTGGTATTTCTTACTACCATACCTCTCATCGAGCGCCAGGACAACCATTTGCCCCAGTTAAGGTAATAGTTAAGACGCCTCTAGCGAACCTAACAGCACTGAAGCTGACACGCCAACTTGTTGATTTAGCTCTCTCACTACTTGGTAGACGCCCGTTACCTGACTATCATGCAACTTACGCTCAACACTAAGACCATCCCTACCCAACACCACATCACTGAGTGTTAGATGTATGTCCTCTATCACATCAACGCTGCGCTCTATACCATCTTGAATTAGGTTTTTATAAGAGTTCATTGTACGGAATATGCTCATAATATTTACCTCAGTATTTTTAGTCGTTTAGCTTCAAAGTCGATAATTACTTATGCCGCAGTCGGCAAGGTATATTTCCAAACCCGCTGCAACACCGTCTTGTACTGCTCCTTGAAACTGCCGGTGTTATAGGGAATCGAAAATTTCTCACAAATACGCTTCACTTCGGTTTGCATTTCTGTATAGCGATGCGCTGGGATATCAGGGAATAAGTGGTGCTCCATCTGGTGACTTAAGTGACCGCTTAAAATATGCAGCCAACGTGGACCCTCGAAATTACTCGAACCCAATATCTGCCGGAAATACCACTGGCCTTTGGTTTCATTCTCACATTCTTCTTCGGTAAAGGTTTCTGCGCCTTCGGTGAAGTGACCACAAAAGATTACCGAGCCCGTCCATATGTTGCGAATGCCATTGGCCGCCAAATTACCCAAGGCAACTTTACCCGCCATCGGCCCCGCCAACATAGGGAAAAACACGTAGTCCTTAATAACTTGACGTGATGCTTTCTTAGCAAAACGTTTTAAGAACGGTATTTTTTCTCGAATTGAAATCTCTCCAGAAATTAGCTTTTCTGATTCTATTTCGTGTAACGCCACACCCCACTCGAACAATAACGTTAACCCCACAAAGGCCGCCGGCTGCAATAGATGCCTTGGCCGCCACGGCTCATCATCAGACAAACGCAATACTGCATAACCATAATCTCGGTCTTTACCAATAATATTGGTATAGGTGTGGTGCTCAAAATTATGATGGTTACGCCAGGATTCTTTATCGCAGACATTATCCCAATCATAATGCCTAGAAGACAGCGCCTTATCATTGGTCCAATCATATTGGCCATGCATCACATTGTGACCAATCTCCATATTTTCCAAAATTTTCGCGGCCGACAAGCTTGCCACGCCTAAGCTCCAGGTTACCGGATCCAAACTAACGTGCAGCAAGAGGCGACCTACCACTTCACAACCGCGACTTACGCGTATGACTTGATTAATATAATCAACATCACTCTGCCCTAGATCATCTGCAATCTGTTGCCGTAATTGATCCAGCTCCTCACCAAGCTCTTTGTATTGCTGAGGGCTAAGTCGCTTCGGTGCGACATCAGCACTAGACAGAGAACGCACGTCAAATTTATGTTCTTGCATATTTTCAGTCATGGTAAGTGGTGCGTTCATTTTGTTGTTCCTATCACTTGATTATTTTTGTTGGCAGTGTGTCTACTTTGTTTAACGATGTTTCAACTATTCTTTAACTGCTAGCAAGCTCTACGCTCACTTGTCCCACAGGAATTGAAATACAGGATTGAATGCTTTCCTCATCTGCAGAAGATAATTTTCCGGTCAGCAAATTGCGCACAACCCCTTGGGTTTTTTTACAGGTACATTCATGGCAAATTCCCATGCGACAACCAGATGCAGGTGAGAAACCTTGTGCCTCCGCCTGCTCTAATATTGATGTTCCATTTGATTCAATGGTTACTTCAATAGGCATACCGGCTTTTACGCCCTGCAGCACAAGCTCCCCTCCTACCTCGGAAGCATTTGGCTTTGCCGCAGAATAAAAGGTTTCCTGTTGCACATTGGCCGCAGGCACCCCCAATGCGGCCAAGGCAGCAACCATCGCATTGGCAAACTCTACTGAACCACAAATCAGCACCTGCCTTTCAATAATGTCTGGACACAATGTTAATAGCGTTTCTTTAGCAAGGCGGTCACTTTGAGAAGAGTCGTGAAAATTCAGTGACATATTTGCTGTCGCTGCCATCTCCAATATTTGCTGCTGAATATGCTCACCCTGTGATGAAGCAGAATAAATTAGCTGTTGGTGCAGCTCTTGAGTGCCGTAGGTTTTCAACATAGATAGAAATGGCGTCACACCACTGCCCGCCGCCAAGTACAGCGCTTTGTTTTTTGCGCTATTGCCAGCACCAAGCAGCTGCGCTGGCAGCACAAGCTCACCGTCGGCCTGACCGATGGAAACTATCTGCCCTGCCTCCAAAGTTGAATCAACCCAGCTTGAGACACTACCACCGGCAACCCGTTTAATGGTCACTTCTATAAATCCAAATTGTCGAAACAACGCTAACGATGAAGAAATGCTGTAGTAACGCGTCAATCGAACGCCATCAACGGAAAACGTAAAGGGCAAGTATTGACCAGGAACAAAACCCTGCCATTGTCGTCCAGGGCGTAAACGAATCGTTGTTGCTCCGGCACCGTCCTTATTGAGGGACTCAACCAAGGCTTTTATACCACCAACCGAAGCCAGTGGATCAACCATGCTCACCAGCGGACTGATGTATTCAGCAAACGATCGATTAAATAGCATCTGTTGTGCCCAGCGGCCAACTCGACTAACAGGATGTCGTGATTGAGTTGTCAGTTGCATAGTAATGTCCCTAGTAAATCTTTCAGTCTTCAGGCGTTCACTGAATATTCGATTAATACCGCAACATTGTCAACCGACAATCATAATTAATTTTATTACACTTACAAAACAATAAGATACAACCTAATTAATAAAGCCTGTAATTTACAAGGGAACACTAACCTGAACACGGTTACACATCACCCATAAAAATCATTGGTTTTTTTACCAATAGAATTACCCAAAATAGCAAAAAATATGTACACTCGTACACAATAGCACCAACCACTCCCTGATCTGCTTTTGCTGAGACAAACAATATGAGCATTCGAAAAGAGAAAAAAGCCCAAACTCGTAGTGCACTGCTCAACGCCGCATTACAGCTAGTCAAAGAGGGTGGTAACTTTGCCACCATAAGCATTCGAGAGATCGCCAAACAAGCAGGCATTGTTCCTACTGCATTTTATCGCCACTTTAAAGATACCAACGAGCTTGGCCTTAACCTGGTCGACGAATTAAGCGCCTGCTTACGCCAACTTGTCCGCTCCACCAGGGAAGAGAGCACTAGCAACTCAAAAATAATCAACAACACAGTGCATGTTCTCGATGAATATATACAGAATCATAGAGAGCTATTTATGTTTATGACACAAGGACGTACCGGCGGCACACCAGAAATACGCAAGGCAATACGCAACGAGTTAAATGTATTTTCCCTAGAGATCGTCAGCGACCTAGCACAGCAACAGTCCTTTCCCGCAATGAACAGCGCGCAACTTAAGATGGTCACGGATTTACTGGTAAGCACCATTACTTACAGCACTACAGATTTGCTAGACCTACAAGAAAACACCGTGTTAAAAACCGAGCGACTGACGTTGTTGAAGCAGCAATTCCGCGTTATCGCTCTTGGCGCAGCGGAATGGCGAACACAGTAATTAGCGAAAATAAACGGGGTTAAGCAACCCCATTCACTTATTGTCATCCGCAGGCTTGGGGCGCACATAATCAATAGAGAAATATTCGGGTCGCTTACCCGTCATACCGTTATAGAAGGCCCTTATCTCATCAAAGTCTTTTTCGACATCACCTGAAGGCATAAGCTCCAAACCAACGCCTCCACTCCTGCGACCCCAATCCAAGAATGCACAGGCTATCGGCACCTTAGCGCCCAGAGCGATGTGGTAAAACCCGGTTTTCCAAAAATCCACATGACCTCTAGTACCCTCTGGTGGGATTACCAATATAATCGACTCACTATCATTGATCACATCCACCATCTGATCCACAAGATTATTTCGGCTACGACGATTAACCGGTACACCGCCAAACCATTTAAGAACAGGCCCTAGCATCCCCTTAAACAAAGTATCTTTACCCATCCAATAAATTTTTTGACGTAATACAAAAGACACCATCACCATATACAGAAAATCCCAATTGCTGGTATGTGGTACGGCAAGCATGACCGATTTTTTTGATTCAGGTGCTTTGCCAGATACAGTCCAGCCGGTTAGCCGGAGCATAATAAGGCTTAACAAACGGAAGAATTGCACAACAACGGGGGTATCAAATACGGTATACGGCATAAAAGTAAAAGGCCTCTAGATTCAAAAAAACACGACAATATATTGTGTTTTTAGGACAACATGATACCCAATACTACCATGCGAACTGTTGATTCGCGATAACTTAACTACCTATCTAGCTATCTATTGCATTAGGCAACACAAGCTAGAAGGCACGCCATCCTTGGCCTTGCTTAATATTTCTATAATAGAACGATCTTTTCAAATCGAGTTAAGTCGGCAGCGAATGCTTCTTGCACATCATAAATCAATCGATATACATCCTCTGACTCAGCTTTATTCGGCACCACCTGCTTATTCACGATCCACATACCAATACGCACCATAAAGTTATTTAACGCCTCAACCCTCATGCCCACCTTCACTTTAGCCAACTTACCTTCGTCTAGCTGAGAATATTCAGTAAGGATCTCGATACCTTTACCGTCATTGCCTTCTACAGCAACGGTCAAGAAGGTTCGCATCAACTCATCTATATTGGTCGGCAAAAACAGATCAATAAAACCTGCCGGCATTAAACCAAATGCTGCGCCTTTTATACTGATATCCGGCACATCCTTCATAGTCGTAAGAACAATTGCGCCACTATCTGTTGTCTGGTAATTAATGGTAGTTTCAATGCCTTTGACCTCTGCGATGATACCCAATATATCCATCGTGCTATCGATCTTAACGGTAAATTTAGATCCTTCACCTATATGCAAGGGTCGAACCTTGGTTACCACCGCGCCATCCTTATATGGCAAAAAACGCCCATTAGAAATATACGCCTCAAATGAACCCCTTAAAGTTTCGCTATTTATAGTGAAACGCACTAAACGCCCGTCTTCATTACTAATTTCAATGTCAGCTTTTATCAATTCATCCAAGCCATCTACATGATCCGCCAATGCTGGATAGTGAGCCTCCATCAAGTCAGGGTCCAAAGTAAAAGACACGTTTAAATGTTGGTAAGCTTTAGTCGCATCATCTTCTACTACCACATCGTTGACACGCCCAAGCTTAGCTAACAAATTCCAGCTTTCAGGGTAGGAAGCACTAAATGGCGCCAACACCTGCACATCTCGATCACCCAACTCAGGGTTCATGGTTTTAACCTTCTTTCTATATTCCCCCGCCCAGGACGCAGCGCTTTTTGCTGAAAAACCCGGATCTCCTTCAACTATCAAACGGACAGCTTCTTCCGCTGCGGCCAACGCAGCATCCCAACTGTAAGAACCAATACCCAACTCTAACTGACCATCAATAAGAAAACTGCTACCCGACTTAGATTTCGACTTTTTGGCCTTCACGTTAACAAAGACATCGCCCAACGACTCTATGGCCTCAGCATTAGCCATTTGTTCTTTTGAACTTGGGCCTACATAATAAGCTTTGCCCTCACGGTGACCAAAAACAGACAAGGTGCGCCAGGGTCCGTCTTCCATTGGTAAAAACTTATAAAATTTCTTCAAGTTGAAGCTTTCTAAAGATTCCCACATGTTATCGATGAACTTGCGAGTGTCTTTATGATATGTGCTGTTATTGAATACAACATCCTGAAGTTCTGCCATTTCGCGCATTCTAGTGACAGCAAGCTGTGGATTACCTGCCCCTAAAAACTCTACCGGTGGCTTCCAACCTCGGGTCATTACCTCTGGGGATACCGCTAATGCCGGCCCAACCAATACGATAGTAAGCGCCAAAACACGAGCACAAAAAATGGAAAATACCTTCATTACTATTCCGTCCTTATTATTCTTAATATGGGAATCAAAAAAAACACTATACACAAGTTAACAAAGAATCATTGTACGACAATTATGGCAATAGGTTAAAGCATAATATCCCGTTACTTTACATCCTATAAAAATAACCGTAACCGATTGTTTTTATTAAAGATAAATCAAGCTCCCAATTGCATACAGGAAGACCACACCCATTTGTTGAATGAAATATTTGGCTAGATTCCCACCGCCAGTTGGCGCATACTGCTCGACCTTTTCCAACTTTGCTCGCTGCTGGACACTTACCTCTATGTGGTTTAAAAACATCCGATTGTATCGCTTTACCAAGCCATTCGAACTTTCCACTGAAGAACTTGAAGAAAAATTGGCCGAACACATATTTCATCCCTGTGGCAAACACGACCAATCAAAATACGGCTGGGTCCCGCCCCTCGGACGCCACGGCAAGATGCTCACCCWTGTTGCTGGCGACTGCATCATGATCTGCGCACAGAAACAAGAAAAGATATTGCCCGCGTCGGTCATCAAYGAAGCTGTGCAAGAGAAAATCGATGATATTGAGGACAAACAAGGTCGTAAAATATTCCGCAAAGAAAAACTGCAACTAAAAGATGAAGTCACCCTGACCCTACTACCCAAGGCTTTTGCCCGCACCAATAAAACATTTGCCTACATTTCGCCGAAAGACAAACTGTTAGTCGTTAATTCTTCAAGCGCAAACAAAGCAGAGGAGTTACTCGGCTTCTTACGCAATAGCATTGAGTCATTACCGGTTATTCCACCTAACTCCAAAAACATCCCCAGCGAAGTCATGACCCTTTGGTTACAACACCAACAAGCAGGGGAGAACTTCGAAATCGATGAAGAGGTTGAATTGTATAATCCCGCCGAAGATGGCAACGTGATTCGCTGCAAAGGCCAAGACCTTTATTCTGAAGAAATCCAGGTCCACCTAGCCGCAGGCAAACAGGTGAAGAAACTCGGCGTGTTATGGAAAGATGCATTAAGCTGCATTATTGACGACGACCTCACCATTAAACGGTTAAAGTTTCAGGATATGGTGTTAGAAAAGGCTGGTGATGGAGATGCAGAAAGTGTCGCTGATCAATTTGATCAAGACTTTACTGTGATGTCATTAGAACTATCCCGCTTCTTTAAATCGCTGTTTAAGGCCTTTGGTGGCATCCAACGCAAGATTTAAAGCTCACGGCCAATTCTAACAATAGAGGGGTAGACTCTACCCCTCACATTGCCATTGTTTGCTGTCTGTTTTTTCTACTGGCTTATCTTTTACGACACCACCCGTTGCAATCCTAATGAGCAGCGTATTATCCATCACCATCTGCCACTTGCCCTCCTGACGGCTTGGCCACTGGTTAATGTTAAACTCCCATTTAGGTGTCAACGGAAATGTTTGCGCTTTAATTTTCTTAATCGTCGCCCGAATAATTGGCATGTTAATCAAATGCAGCGATTTACTTTTTAACGTTTGCACTCCTGCCGAGGGTGCTGGGTCCAACTGGCTAGCAGCAGTAAGACAAGATAAGAAATGATAACTAATATAACCGGCCGCAGTGATTCCCACCGCCATTCTAGAATGTAACTCCCCCTCTTCTACCCGCTTTACTCCATCATGCAACCAGAGACCAACCAACTCAGAATCACCCAGCGGGATAGGGTTATTTTTAAACGCACAACCCGACAACATAACAACTAGTACAATAGCGACAAGAGAACGCGGAGTTAACATGATATTTCCTAAGGTGTATCCAACGCCAAAATAAACGTCACAATCATTTCAATCGCATCCGAAATATGTTCTTCGTGAGTTAAACCACTTTTCTTACGAGGTTTGAGGTCATGATCCCCATCTTCTAACCAGTGAATATTTACCGAAGAAGACAAATCATAAGTAGCCACCTGCTCTTGGCAGCCCAGTGCATCACGAGTACCCTGTATAATACAATGCGGCACTGTCATATTGGGAAAATGATCAACCCGGGTCTTTTGCATTTTTCCCGCAGGATAGAATGGATACCCCAAACATATCACCCCTAACACCTCATCAGGATGAGACGCCGCTAACAGACTGGCCATACGCCCGCCCATTGATTTACCACCAATCACACATCGCTGCATGCCACCAGCCTGTATAATTGCTTGCAGAAAATGCTCTTGTAGTTTCGGCGCCCTATCCGGCGGTCTCCTTGAGCCGGTTAATCTGCGCTGTACCATATAGGAAAATTCAAAACGTTTGACTCTTATACCCGCTGCAGCCACACCTTCTGCCACGGCATTCATAAATACCGAATCCATCGCCGCGCCAGCACCATGAGCAAATAACCACTGCAAACTTGTTATTGGTTTCTCAGGTTCATTAGTAATAAATTGAATGGGCTCTACAGTCACTTAAACACCATTGCCTATAGGCAAAATAAAAATAACATCCAAGCCACTTTCTTCTCTATTTTTCAACAGCAAACGTCCACCTTCTTTTTGTGCAACACCGTCGGCTATCGCTAATCCCATGCCACTACCATCCGGTTTACTGGTAACAAAAGGCTGCAACACTCGCTTCATCATTGGCTCTGCAATACCGTCACCGTCATCTCTTATCAATATATGCAAATCACCATCTTTAATAGAAGTTTGCACGTTAACGTCTTTATGTGCTGCAGATACGGCATTCTCGATCACATTAAACAAACCTTGCCCCCATTCTTCTGTAAGTTGCGGATAACAATGTTGAGATTGCTCCTCACCTATTTCTAGGGTTAACACCACGCCTCTTTGTAATGCTAAACGTTGTAAATTTTCCACTTCTTCTTGAAGGATTTTCGCATAATTTCGCTGGTCTGCCAGCTCCCCAGAAGGCTGCATATTAAGATCTTCTTTCAGCGTCAATCTCAATTTATCTTGAATCTCATATAAGCGCTGAATTTCACTCTTAACCATTTCCACATTCAACACATCACCGGAACGCTTTTGCTCTGCTATATGCTGCGAAAGGTTATGTACCGAGATGCCCATCAAACCTAATTGATGGCGTGTTTGATGAATAATTCTTGCCGAAAACTCCCCAAGGGCAGCTAACTTTTCTTGCGTTTCCATTTGTGCCAACAGGTCTTGTTCGCGCATACGCCAACCCTTAATGATGAGTGTCATTGTGAACCAAATGATGCGAATACAGACCACAACAATCGAAAACTGGGTAAGCCCCCAAATAAAGACCACTTTATTTCCTTCCATGGGAAAGGCGGCGAATAATGGCGCATAGTTTATATAGTCCATCTGCATGGCGGCCATAACAAGGCAATTAGTAATGATTCCACTAATTAACGCATAAAATACCACCCTGTGCTGCAGCAACAGCAGACCAGAAGTTAAGCCGATAACAAGGATTAGGCTACCATTGGTGGTATACAACCCCGTTGCCCATAACACAGCCGACGCCCACAACACGTAAAAGTGTGCGAAAGCATGCGATAATAACGGCCAGTTTCTCCGGTACTGTCGCTGCCAAAATCCCAAGGCAACAAAAACCAAAGCCACCACAAAACTAATGAGCATATATATTTTACTGTTTCGAACCACTGACTCATCCAAATAGCCGATTAATTCTGTGGTTTCGTAAAAATACAGAACGAAAAATAGCATTATTGGCCCAGAGATAGCTGTCGACATCAACAACAAGGTACGATCCAACAGGCTCCAACTCATCAGATTTTTATTGCGCAATACTTCGAGCAGTGGTGGATTAGGGTTCACTACAGTCCTCACTTATGGCAACACCCATTACAACAACCCGCTACAACACATGGTATCTTACCAAGGCCAACGCAAGTTTGGTTCTATCTGGCATGTTCAGCAATTGCAAGATACGTACAACATGGTTTTTTGCCGTACCCTCGCTGATATTCAGCGTTTTACCAATGCCTCTATTGGACTCGCCCTGCGCAATTAACGCTAAGACGTCATGGTGTCGGGCACTTAAGCTTTTTACACGTTTCACAAACTCCATTTCATCAGGCTCACGCCGCAGAGACTGCGCTAGTCGAATCGCCATCGACGGATCCAACACGGTTTGCCCCGCCAATGCATCCAATACGGCTTTGATTATTTCATCGGGGTTGGCGTCTTTGCGCACAAATCCCATTGCACCCGATTCCATTGCTTGCTTTATCCGCCGAGCATCATCAAAAGCCGACAAGATAAGTACCGGTTGCTTTTGCACCAGGCGCGGCAATGCCTCCAGCCCAGATTCATTGGGCAATTCGACATCCAATAACACCAGATCAACCGTCTCTTTGACTAACAACAATTCCAACTCGGCAACATCACCGGCCTCGTAGATAGCAGTAAGCTGTTCATTCTTTTCTAAAATACCTGCTATTCCGGCCCGAAATACCGGGTGATCATCACAAATTGCAATTTGGTACTGTTTCATAAATGGATACAACTCGGCTTATCATTCACCCTAAACACTATGGGCTTTTTGTTGGAATTATTTTAGCTAATAATCTTAGCTGGATTTATTTTAGCCCATTAATCTTAACTGAAGCCGTAACGATAATCGTCTTTTTCGGCCTATTTCGCGAATTACCCCACCAAAATAGCTTTTTCTCACAAAACAGCCCCAAACATGCCAAATGGCATGCACCTTTATGCCTTCTGCTATCTATGCAGTACCGTCTTATAAGCACAGAATATATGTGATCTTCGGATTTATAGATAATGTTTTATTTTATCGTCGTTTTGACGGAAGTATTGCTTTAGTGAATACACAGTAGATGCAAGGTGAACTTGAGAATTTAGCCCCTCAACTCACCAGTTTATTCATCAGACTGAAACAAGATTTAATCTTGCTGCTCGCTGAAGTAATACTTTATTTCCTCTCTCCTCCTTCATTCACACTCTATACCCTGTTCCACATTTTGTCGGCTATTCGACTAAACCCAGTCATATCAGTCCCTGGCACGCATTTTACCCAATCAGCATCGATTAATGAATCCCTCAACCCTGTAGACGACACCTTATTGATACAGGCTACATCGATAGCAGCCATTTCATTACCATGCCAATCACGCCAACCTGAATCAATACTCCTGTCATAAAAATGCATTTGATTCTGTAAAATACATAATAGAGGCTGTCCAGATACAGGGTGGGCAATCACAATGCTGCCATCAGCCAATTGCGTCTCTTCGGGTATTTGTGATAATTCACGCTGTGAATTACTCGCCGACACAAACCCATTAACCGCTCGTTGCAAAAGGGGCGGAAAGATCACCTCTGACAACTGCAGAAGCCGCTGCATTGCTGGCATAAATTCTCGCTGATGCCAAACATTCATTTGCGAACACGTTTGCTTTAAAAGGGTATCAAAAACACCATCCACATATTGATTGATGTCATCTCTGGGTGACTGCGTTTTGAATGCCCCTTGTTGTCGATATTCCTCTACACCAACGGTGTCACGAAAAATCTCCAACACCTCGCTACCATTAATGAGCACTCTGCTCAAGATTCCCGGCACATCATAACAATAGTCAACAACAAAACCGCGGGAGAACGTCGTTTTTACTCTAAACCCATAAGCATCATATTCATGATCAACAGTACCATTGGGTGAGCTGTAATGCGCTAACGCACCTTGCGGGTGATATGCACACTGGATCAACTCATCATTCACCAAATGTTCAACAATCCTGCCTAACGCATCATATTGTGTTTTCATTTCATTGTTAGCATCCGAACATAAAATTTGTCGACCACAAGCATCGTATTGCCATTGCCGATTACTTGATACCTCGCGCCCCACTAACTCTTTATCCTCACAGGAAATCATCAAGCCACGACGATCAAAACCTATATTATACAGTCGACCCCGAGCATCAACATAGGCCGCGGGTAACACGCCGCCTTCATAGTGTAATTGTATTTTTGTTGCGCTTACACTTGCACTTGCACCATGAGAAAACAGCTGGCTTATCCTACCTTCTGCATCATATTCAATAGACAAGCATTGCCCGCTCATCTCTCGCCAAGTTAATACACGCCCGTAATCATCGACAGCTATACGAACGGAGTCTTCATCTGTTTTTTCTAAATGTTCAATGAACCCAGTGGAGTGATAATTCGTAGCCAACAATACCCGCCCTTCTGCTAACACCTGTCGCAGCCTTAGTTTTTCATCGCGAACAATATCCACGACAACGCTGCCTCGGTCAGATAATTTGACGAGGTTTCCAAATCGATCATATTCGGCTTGGTTTAATTTTCCACTGCCACTATTAGTTATCAAATTTGCGTAATCGTCCCACTGCCAGTAGCGACGAAGATCCGCCCCGCCATTGACTTGAGATTGCCCTTCAGTACTTAATGACACTGGCAGCCCAGCGATACAGTTAATTCTAAAAGCCAACCCTAACGAATTAGTCAGCGACTTTACTGCGCCTAAGGCATCGTATTCACATCCCCAACTTTCACCTAACGCATTACATACCTCTTGCAGCCTACCCTGTCCATCGTAACCCAAACTATAGCCGCCACCTGCAGGATCTATTTTTGACGTAAGAAAACCTTCAAGACTATAACGATATTGGGTAATATTATTTTCCGCATCGGTGCAAGCCACGGGGTGATGGTTAGCGTTGTATTGATAGGTCTTATATGAGCCATCGCCTTGTATTTTTTGTCGCACCAAACCTTGCTTATCATACAACCATCGCTGCCGCACGACACCACCTTGAGACGAAAGACATACCACGGCTTTTTCCTGCGGATGATACTGGAATTTATGATTGACACCTATTGCACTACTAACCTCTACACATCGCCAACGCTGGTCTTGCCATAACCAGTGAAATTTGGTCTCCGCCGACCCTAATGCWTGCAACCGYGAAASAAGCGTCGATTGAGCATGGTGAWGACTGGATGAATCTGGTYTATYTGGTGAAGAAATATATTCATACTGCCAGCTAGAGCCATGYAASGATTCCACCGCCATTAAACGGCCGGTCTGCCATTGATAGCATGCTAACTCATCAGTCTCATTACCACCCTCACCTAATCTACCCATAATTCTCGTAATGCCCCCATTGGCATCTCTTTCAAGAATTAACCTCGCCCCCCAACTACTGGACAAACCTATCAACTGCTCGTTGCGATAATCTAGATCCCAATGATGGCCGTTTTGATCACTTATTTGAGTCAGTGTTATTGTTTCTTCAATATCTGTACTTTGCCCTAAGATGCCAGTTGTAATTTTTTCTATTTCGGTTGCGGGTAATGCCACAGAACACCTACCACAAAATATTCGCTCCGTCGGACCCGCATTCTTCACCACAAAAACACTGCAAAAAGTACGCTGCAATAATTGACCCGTGGTTACATTGGTAGAATACTTTCCAACGGGCGGCAATTCAAATCTAACCACCAAACCATCTTCCTGATAATAATCAACCATCCCCTTCGACACCTGTAACTTTTCATTCTCTAAAGAACTCCAACCGCAACTATTAGAAGAACGATAATGTCTTTTCCATGCCAATGGGATCGGGCCCTTGATATAGAAATCCTCATAGGCTAACACCACTTCACCTGTCACCCCCTGCACAAAACTCTGATCAATCAGATTATCCTCACCCAAAGCAACAGGATCCCCGCATTGATTTATCGGTAACAATGCGACATTTGAATAGTGTGATAAACTACGCTGATTAGTCGGCGGCTCCTGCCAAACAATATCCACAGCGGTATTAGTTATCGCTTCCACTTTCACCGACATTTTCACTTGACCAAACAAAGTAACCAGTTCTCGAATTTGTTTAACCGCATCCTCTATTAACAGAGTGGCCGATGGAAATAACTCGACACATAACGCCAACAAAGAATTCCCACCCCCATAAACCAACCCTTCCTCTTCCATCAGCACATCGATAACAAGACTATTTATCAAGTCCAGTAGGAATCCACAGACATGGGGGCAATCTGACGATTCCTGCCACACGCTGGAAATAAAGCCATTCAACGTGGCGACAAATTCCTTATCTGACAACAACAAGAAAGTCGACGCGACCACCTTATCCGACAATGGCTCCAATCTACCCAAGGTTTTTAGCACTGCCGGCGCGCCAGCACCAAATATATTACCAACAATTGCCGGAGATTTTTCCGCATTATGTAGTGGGTTGCTCGTTGAGACGAACCCCAACTCTTCACTGACATTCGTAAACCATTCACAATAGTTTTCCCACAACCCTTCACCCTGTAACCCTGCGCTCTGTAACCCTGAACAGTGAAGAAAGTTTGTTGCTACAACCTCGAAAAAATAGTGGTTCGTCAAT
>NVVG01000055.1 GCA_002402125.1 Moraxellaceae bacterium | reverse complement strand
TCCCATTCACTTTGTGAGAAGATGCCCGCCCCCCCCACGATGTCGGCGTCCACTGATGGGTCAAGCACCGATGGCCCGTCTTTAAAATCATCCGCTATTACTGCACTTTTTAAATAACTACAGTTGATTTTAGCTTGAGTGGTGGTGGGGTCTAGGTTAAGTGCGGTGTTGGCGGTTTTAGCTTTGCTCAGGCGGGCAACGCCTTCCATCACGGCAACGGCATCGCCACCAAGAAGAGTTGTTAGTTGCCCAGTGTCGACTAAACCTGTTGCATCTGATGCACGGTCGATCTTGGTTGGACGTAATACAGGAGAGTCAAGCCCCGCTGCTAATCCAATCATTTTGCTAGGTGCCATTGAGTTGCCACCAGATTCGCTGCTGCGGGAGCCAATGATCGGTAGTAGCGATCCATAGGCACCAGCCACACCGATACCGTACATTGGGTTGTGGGGGTTGTTGCCAGTGTCATTATCGGAGCGTGAAGGGATTACCGCACCATTCACATTGGCGGCGGTGGTAGGGGCAATACTTTGATTGATTCCTCTCAAAAATGCGCTGTCAGAATGAAAAGCTAATCCTAAACTTCGATCAATAGAATCTGCGGAGCCGTTAATCGCATCCACCGACCCTGGAATCATATCGTCAGGTAATCCGTGACGGCTATAACCTGAGGTGTTGAGTAAATCTAATTGTCCGCCTTGTTTGCCAATAAGCACATTGGAACCTGCAATATTGGCTCCACCGGCAAGATCAAAGCAGATGAAAGGGATTTTTCCGGCGCCGTCACGAATATTGCAGCCAGCTTTCTCTAACTCCAGATCATTCGCTAAAGCGGCGATAACATCTTGCGGCGCCAACATAGTTAACATTGACGAACCGATGACCGCGCCGGTGCCGGCCATAAATCCCTGGCTAATAAACTCTCGGCGAGTGCGCGGGCGGCAGTGGTCTGGATGAAATAATGGAGCGTCGGCTGAAAGTGGCTTGTTAGTTTTTTTCATCATCATTACCTCAATAAAAAATCTCAGTCGCTCGATTATTGGATTAACATTGTTGCGCTGGCGGCGGTAACTGCACACATGGCCTTTACTACAGTTTGTGTCCGTGTCGCATCGCAGCTGCCTGAACAGTCAGTAAGCCCCGTACGTCCTGCGATCCCATCCAATAGTATGTCCAGTGAATCTGCAAGATCAGCTAACGATATGTTGGTGCTGATAGTGGTATCTGACATATGACTAAGTAACGGGTTGTAAATTAAATTACGTTTGGCAGCGTCATCAAACGCGACGTTAGGTGCCGCAGAAAAATCAAAACCAGGGAAGTAAGCGTCACGTTTTGTTGTGTCGTTTACCAGCTCGCTACAATACAACATTGCAATTTGAGCGATGGCCATTTGATGGGCTGGTACAAAGTCACCTAAGGTTTCATCGACAGGTAGCTGTTGTTTGATTTCCTCGTATAAGCTTGCGATCACTGGTGTAGTGGAAGCAACTGTAATCATCGTTGCTAATGATGCGTTAATCTCATCGAAGGTGCGTAGACCAAATTCTTCTGGCATTACACCTGCAACCGGTGCCGCTGGGGTGATGGAGGTTGGGTCAGTATACGCGCCATTTTTACCCGCGATATTCCCGAAGGCCAAAAAGAATTGATCGGAATTCACCCCGTTTTGCTGGTTGAATATGGTGCCGATGGTGGATAACACTTGTAGATCAGCGGTCACATTGACGGAAATGTTTTGGAAGCCCTGGCCTGTGGGTTCGATTTTACCGTTGATACCTAAGCGCATATCGGTAATGGAAAAATTGATCGCGTCTTGTGCTGGGGCGGCGTCAGCCATGCATGCAGCAGAAATTCCGTCACCTTCTTCTTGCTTGGTATAGAGGCGAGCGAAATAGGGTTGATTAAATAAATAACTATAACTGTCGTATTCAGCCGCTTCGAAAACAATAAAGCTGTCCCAGCAATCATCAATCTCTACAAGGTCTGTTACGTTAAACAGTAGCAAGAATTTTTGCCCCACACCGACGTCAAAATTCTGCGTGATCTGTTCTTGGGTTAGTTCACGGTTATGTATTGTCACCATGCGAATAACACCAAGCCAGGAGAAATTACTCTCTGCAGTGCCTAAGATAAACTGATAGCTGTTGCTCCAGTCAGCAAGGGAAGTACTGGGGGAGGGATCTTCGTCACCGGTGAATACGCCGTTAACGTAAATTCGTCGACCATTCTGAGCGCTATAGGTCACCACGACATGTTGTTGCGATGCTTGTAGACGTTCGTCGGCATCCGCAGTGGAAAGAGCGGGGTTACCGGTGTCATCGCTGTTTTCGCTACGGTGAAGAAAATCGTAATTATATAGAGTTTGTCCTAGCAAAAAATTGCTATTTTCATTGCCGGCAGAATAACTAATAATTCGAGCGGGGCCCTCTTGGGTGACGTTGTTGGGTGCAATCCAGGCTTCAATGCTGTATTCCGCCGTTTCAGCGATTTTGTCATAGAGCTTTCTGCTACTCAGTGTGGTGGCTTGTGCGCGGCCGCCATTGAGATTGATTCCCCAGCCGCCAACCCAGCTTACGTCCCCGGAAAACTGCAAATCCATCAGTGGTTGAATGCCGCTGCTGTCTCGAGAGCTGAAGCCGCTACCTTCTTTAAATTCCCAGCGGGCAATCATGGCTGTTTCATGTCGGCCACCGGTATTTGCCGGCAGGCCGTCAATACCAAGCTGCAAACCTTTGCTGATTTCTAATGCCGGGTCGACAACCTGCGCGTCGATGCCGCTAGCTATTGCTTGAATGGCCGTTAAAAGCTCTGTGGCGTCACTGCTACAGCTTGCTGAAAAGCAATTGTGACTTTCGCTACGAAGGCGTACCACAATACGTGATAAGGCGCCTGTTAATGTGCGGTCTTCATCTGCCAGATCTATTTTGCTACGTACAGCATCAAAGGAATCTTGCAGATTAGAGGAGGCAAAGAATGGCGACTGTGCGTTGGCCGCAGATTCTACATGGCATGATGCGCAATTTGTTACCAGCAAGGTGTGAAGCGCGCTGTAGCTGCCAGGAACAATATCTGGCAGTACCTTGGTGTTGTCCACTTCGTGTACATCAGGTGCGATTAATACTACCTCGTTGCTTACGATGCCGTTGCTATCTGCTGCCCAGTTGGTTATCCATAGTGTCATGTCAGCGGCACATTCAGCCGTTGTGGCAGTCCAGCAGTTGTGGCCGGCAGTAACCTGGGTGACCAACAGAGAGCTAGAGGGTGAGTCTAAGTTTACCGAGCCTAATACCGCGTTATAAGCCGCGTTGACATCATCGTCGCGGGCAAAAAGTGGGCTTTGCGCTGTGCTTGCGTTATGGCAGGCACCGCAGCGATTGTCTTCCACAACGTTAGACCATAGGTGCTGCATAAAGGCTTGTACGTCATCGGTGGCTGCAGCAGGTTTGCCTGACGCGTTATAGGCAATAAGCAGGCTGGTTGGGTCTGCTTCTCCGGTGGTGTTGTTACTGGCTGGCGGGTTAACGGTCTCCTGGCCGGTTTCATCGCTACTTCCACAAGCGGATAAAAATAAGCCAAAGATAATTGCGATGGCAATGGATATTAACGAGGGTGTTGGTTTCTTAGGGTTGTTTTTTAACATCATATATCCCTCTAGTTGCCCATGCAGTATTGAGCGGTATCGGCGAATACATCTTTAAGGCGATAGTTATGCGTGGTTTTGAAGTTGGTCACCAGAGTTTCCATTTCAGTGATATCAGCGCCAGTGGTTGGCTCTCTTAAACAAATAGTTTTGAAAACTTTCTTCACTTGGCATTGAGCAAATGCATCTGAGTGTGCTAGTTCCTCGTTCATCGAGCTGGCTCCGTTGCCTTTGCCGGCGGGACCTCCCGCGGCAGGGTCTTCCCAGCCAATCCAGCCATTAGGACCGTCGCGCCAGAAATTGCTCCAGCTATCATCGGGTGTCACAAAACCATAGGGGAAATTGTTGGCATTAATATGGTACTTAGGCTGAACCTCGCCCTCGGTATACTCCAGGTGTCCCTCCTCAGTGCCTTCCTCGCCGGACCATTCGTAATAAGCATAGGCTTGCGCCATGGGATCCATGCCGGAATGGCAACCCATACAAGCGTTCATAAAGATACGACTATCACCACCGGGGCTGCGGGTTACATCCTGTCGAATTCTATCGGTAGGGCGGGTGGTGTCTTTTAGCTGCTCCATGTCGTTGCACAGAAAATTTAACACGGTAAACCGAAACATTGCTCGATTAGTTCCGCCGACAAAAAATGCTTTGGCGGCAGCTCTAGTGGTTAATATCCCGGAAATGGCGTTGGCAGGGTGTTGAGTCAGCCCTGATTGAGTGGATATATCAAATTTTGCATCGTCTGATAAGTCGATATCCTGGCTTTCGAGTGCGGCATAGTGGTCATTGTTATCGTTGGAATAGGCCGGTAACGAGTCAGCAGCGTCTACACCACTATAAATGATGTCGTCGTAAAGCACCGTTCGGAAATCACCATCATCACGAATAACGCCGATGATAGTGGCAGTGAAATCATTCAAGGGCGCAAATACGGTTTGTGCTTCGTTGCTCCAGGGGGTGTACATGTTTTTTAAGGTGACGTTGTAGAAGCTTTTATTGTTAAGCGATACAGCCAGAGCGGCGTCACGACCGCTGCCGCTATTGATGGCGTTAACTAGGTCGGTTAATTCTGTTGCGGTTGGAGGCACACCCGTGATCCGGTCGTGAATACGTTTGGCTTGATCTTCGACGGTTGCACTGGCGAGAGTGGTTACCAAAACGGTGAATAGCGTAAAGGTAATATGTACGATGATCTTAATAGTGTTTTTTGCTATGCTCATAGATAAGAGTCCTGCTTTTTAGCTCAACCACTTGGTTATACAAGTGGTAAAGGTCACTTGTGTAGAACAATCGTTAACGCATGGTTATTAATAGAATGCGTTATAGGTAATCACCTGGTGCACATCATCACGACATTATAGTACCGAGGTAAACCTTGACATTAGTTAATATTCTAACAATTACCAATTAAAGGTTTCGTGATGGCGGCCGCAGATTTGGTAGGCAAATAAGAGCAATAATAAGACGTGTGTTGCAAAAAAAGAGAATTATCCCTATGACGAAGTTGTTGTTAAAGAAAGCGTTGTTTTGGTTACCCTTTGTTGCAGTACTTACAGCGTGTGGTAGTGGTGGGCCAGGAAGCGAAGATGAAGACAGTGCCGCTAGCGGCTCCGATATTCCAATTGCTTATATAAAACGCACAATTGTAGAGGCCTCAGGTATACCCCCCGCTGACGCCCCGTTCTTTCTGAACTTTGAAGCTTTTGTTGAAGGCAGCGCATCGGTTCATGTTCGTACTACAAGTGCTGATCGGCAGATAACCCCCTCAGAGGGGGATTACGATGTTCGTCAACTTACCGTGGACAATGCCGGCGAAAATCTATTATTTGCGATGAGGGGCCCATTAGTTGCGCCTTCTGCTCCGGGTGACCCAGCCCCCGTCCAGCCGGCCTGGGGAATATGGGAATATACGGTGGCTACACAATTGCTAGTGCAATTAACCCAAGGCGACGCGACTAATCATATTCACGATATCGATCCCGCATATTTACCTGACGGGCGAATTATTTTTTCTTCGTCACGCCAAGAGACGACGCAAAAAAAATTAGGCGATGAAGGCAAGCCGCAATACCGCCACCTCACCGAAAACGGTGATGACGGCGATACCGATGCGCGTACGTTTAATTTGCATATTTTAGGGTCGGACAGGGATATAGGATTTGTAAAACAGATTACTTTTAATCTCAGTCATGATTTCAATCCATCATTGACTGCCGATGGCCAAGTGCTATTTAGTCGTTGGGATAATATGGGCAGCACCGACAGCGTCAGTATTTATCGTATGAACCCTGATGGAAGCGCTATGGAATTATTATTTGGCCATAACAGCCCCAATATAGGTGTCGATACCACACAAACTATTCGTTATACCCGACCAAAAGCCTTAGGTGGTGGCAGGGTGCTGGTTCAGTTGAGGTCTGATAGCGATCAGTTACCGCAGTTGCAATTAGCCGTTTTGGACGTGGATAATTTTATTGATGATGGTGTTGTTGTTGATGGTGGCTCGGGTACTGCGGTGGATTTGGAGTATTTGGGGTTTGCCCAGACGATGCCGGGCGTACCTGCATTGGACGGTCGGTTGAGTGCTATTACTCCGGTCGAAGATGGGACTGGTCGATATTTGATAAGTTGGACGTTGTGTCAGCTGTCAGATTTGGCGGACCCAACGGCTGCAGAAGCAGTGATTCAAGCCTGTAGTAGCGCTAATATCGACTCCACTACGTTATTTGAGGCAGCTGCGTTTTACGGGATATTTATGTTTGATCCCAGTGAGGATCAAAAAATCCCCGTTGTTCTGCCTGCGGCGGGTGTTTATTATACAGATATCGTAGTGGTGCAATCACATACCGCCCCCACATCGGTTGCCGAAGTGAGTCTTACTGGTGATGCTGATTTAGTTGAACGAAACGTTGGTCTACTACATATACGCAGCGTCTACAATATGGACGGTGTGTTTGATGATCTTAGCACCGGCCTAGAGAATGTGACCAACGCAAAAACAATACCTCGAATAAGTAACCCTAGTGTTGTGACGGCAGATCAGCGCCAGGCAAGATTCTTGCGACTATCTAAGGTCGTACCTTTATGGGATGAGGATACCCGGGATGTTGATAGTGATCTTATCGCGGGTACTGGGCGTATGACAGAGATTGTTGGTTATGCAGAGATTGAGCCCGATGGCTCGGTGTTGACTGAAGTGCCTGCGGACATTGCTTTTACCTTTAGTATTGTGAACGGTGATGGTGTTCGGTTGGGAGAGACTAGTCGTCATACTAACTGGTTGCAATTGCGGCCAGGCGAGAAAGTGACCTGTAACGGTTGTCATGCCGCACCCGATGACGATGAAGTAGCAGTCGCTCATGGGCGAGTATCGGGTCTTGATACTTTTCACCCGGGTTCTCCTACACTAGCGTATCCTAATGTTGATCCTGTTATGGCACCAGAAATAGGTGAAACTATGGCAGAAACTCACGGCCGAATTGATCCAAACTCCATTAAATTGGCCTCGAGCATGGATTACACCGATGTGTGGGCGGAGCCGGCTAGCAAAATTACCCCTGTGGTAGGAACCTCCTACGATGATCTGGTAATGTCATTTGCTGATGTTCTTCCTCCTGTGACATATTTTGCGCCACTGAACTTTCCATCATGTGCAACTGATTGGCAGCCAAATTGCCGAGTGGTGATTAATTACGAGACCCATATTCATCCTATTTGGAGTAAGCCACGGATTGTTTTGGATGTGGATGCTGGAGTGGATATTGATGGAACCTGTGTCTCTTGCCATAATCATGACATCGATCCAGCCGATGGAGAGCCGCGTACGGCAGGCAACTCTTTTATCAATGAGTTTCCAATCCCTAACGCTGTCCCCGTGCAGCAGCTATACCTAGGCAATAATGACGCGATTAATGCGGATTTAGATTTTGAAGGCAATGGCGTTAGGATGGATGCGTACGACTATTTATTTAATGAGCATCCTCGGGGAATTGTCGAAGCAATGGTGCTTGTGCAGCAAAGAGATGCACCTTTTGTAGTGTATACGCCACAGTTAGATGACGAAGGGAATATTGTACTCAATCCTGATAACTCAGTGTTGTGTGATCCAGGGATATCTACCTTCCGACTATTTACATTACCGGCGTCGTTGATGGCAGGGCAAGCGATTACTGTTATACCGCCAATGGCCGCTCTTGATGACTTCGGTTGTCCTGCAAACTACGAATTAGAGCCAAAACCAGGCCTTTATGGTGATTTTGCACCTGATATTAGCGACCCTCAGGAGGATTACCGACGTAATTTCTTTACAAAATTTTTGCCAAGGTCAGAGCAAGTTCCGAAAGTCGGTGTTACTGGCAATACAAACCACGATGGTTGGTTAACGGCTGCCGAGCATAGGCTTATCAAAGAATGGGTTGATATGGGTGGGCAGTATTATAATAGCCCCTTCGATGCTCCTTCGAACTAGGCTTCGACATACCCTGTGCCCTATAAGGCGGTAAGCTATAATTTACTTGCCTGCCTTTGGGTATGGTGTACTATAATCAAAGACTAAAACTATCTAAATTAACCGTTCTTAATCGTCAATCTTACAGTAGAAGCCTATTTATTTTGCAGCCAATATTCGAATTTATCAGATTGTTTCGAACCATAACTGCTTTTTGCCTGTGCCTATTGATCAACCAGGCTTGGGCGGACGGTATTTCCCCCTCTACCCAAATCAACGACCCATATATAGATATCCGTACTGGACCTGGTCGGGGTTACCCCGTTTTTTATGTCAGTGAGAAGGGTGACTGGATAGAAGTACTGATACGTAAAACCAGCTGGTTTAAAGTTCGCACTCCGCGAGGTGTTGAAGGTTGGGTGCATAAACGCCAGTTAGTAAGAACACTCGGGATCCGTGGTGAGCTACTTGAGATTAATGACCCGACGTTTGACGATTTCACCTCCCGAACGGGAGAGGCGGGTATCATGGTTGGGGATTACTCAGGGGGAACCCTTGTAGCCGCTTTTATTGGCAAATCCTTAACTGAAAATCTTTCGTTGGAGCTTGATGTCGGCACCGTGGTTGGCGATGCTGCTACTAGTACGGTGTATAATTTAAGTATTCTAAACCAGCCGTTCCCCATCTGGTTAGCCTCTCCCTATGCTATGTTGAGTATTGGAAATATTACTATTCGCAAGAATGCGGCGAGCGTTAATGATAAGGATCAAAATGATAAATTACTCGGAGCCGGCGTGGGAGTGAAAATTCATTTCAGTCGTCAATTTATGCTTCGAGTGGAGTACCGTAAAGGTGTGAGATTAACCAGTGACAAAACTAACCGAGAGACTGAAGAATGGAAAGCCGGATTAGCCGTATTTTTCTAAATGTAGTTACTTGTCTGTTAATGGCTTTTGTGGGAGTTTGCTACGCAGACACCTCCTCTAAGCAAGTTGGCGCGGCACCTATTATTGAGCCTTTTGTGCTTCGAGCCGATCTCAATGAAGCCGATATTGACACTGGAAACTTTGAGATTGGCGTCTATGTCGGCCTACTCAGCATGGAGGAATTGACCTCCACGGTTCTATTTGGCGTGAGCGCAACATTCCATGCAACGGAAGACATCTTTCTAGAAGCGAATTATGCAATATCTACCATAGAAGAACCGCATTCAAGCCAACTCAATCAATCGGATCTGTTTACCGACGATGAGCTCACTATGTATGACCTATCTTTGGGGTTGAATGTGCTGCCGGGAGAAGTTTTTGTGGGTGAGAGCAGAGCGTATAATTCAGCTTTGTATATTATAGCGGGTGCTGGAATTACCCAGCTTGATAAAAGCAATGAACTCACGCTCATTGCTGGCCTGGGATATAGAATGATTATAACCGATTGGTTGGCGCTGCATGTGGATTTTAGGGACCGTATTTTTGAACGAGAGATTGGCACAGGGCCGGATAAAATCACCTTTAGGTCACATAATCTTGATTTTCATGCGGGTGTTTCATACTTTTTCTGAGGCGGTGAATATGTCAAATAATGGTCGAAACAATCGGGCCAATAGAACTCTAGCTAATAGGAACATGGGTAAGTTGTCACTGTGGGTTGCCTGTATTGGATTGGCTTTTTCTATGGGGATTTCTTTGTCGGTTTCTGCCAAAGAAGTGCGGCTTAGCGGTAAAGCCAGCGATTTCTCCTTGCCAAGTAATCAAGGTAAGACACTAAAACTATCTGATTTTCGTGGTGAAGTGGTCATGCTAAACTTTTGGGCGTCATGGTGTGCGCCCTGTCGTCAAGAGATGCCGTTGTTGGAGGGTTTGCATAAGCGTTTCAAGAAAGTCGGTTTCACCGTGTTAGGGGTAAATATCGATGAGGATGTTTCTGCGGCAAAGAAGATACTTAAAGAAATTTCTGTTAGCTTTCCGGTGATGTATGACAGTAAAAACAAAGTCAGTGAAATGTATGCGCTGGATTCCATGCCAACGACGGTGATGATCGATAGAAAAGGCAACAAGCGTTTTCTGCATCGAGGTTATAGACCCGGATTTGAAATCGAATATGAAAAACAAATTCGGGCTTTGTTAAGAGAGTAGGGTGAATAGAATCGTCATGAAACGTATTAATACCGGCATCATTATGAGCCTATTTGCATTTTTATTGCTCTCCGCGTCAGGGTGTACATTGAAACCTTGGGTGAAACCTTATGAGCGGATGAATCTGGCGGATCCTATTATGAGCTTCGGCAGGAGTCCGGTGGCGGATAATTATATGCATCACGTTTATCAGGCTCGAGAGGGAGCAAAAGGCGCTGAGGGTGGCGCGGGTGGAGGCTGTGGTTGCAACTGATGCATAGAATAGAAATGAAAAGTCACCCCGTGTTATTCCGTATTTCAGGTCTGTCTTGGGTGCGTTCTACCGTGTTTTTGCTGTCTGCTTCTTTTAGTGTGGCATCGTTTGCAGCAGTTTTGCCCAAAGAGCGTGCTGATGTGATGTTCCATTCTTATGATGGGGGAGGGGTTACCATCAATGGGCCTTCTGTTCTAGTGCGTAAGAATTATTTGGATAAGTATTCGGTTACTGCCAATGTTTATGTTGATAATATTACTGGCGCATCGATTGATGTTGAAATTCTTGCTAGTGAATATACAGAAGAACGTACGGAGTTGTCGCTAGGCGTAGATTATCTGGTAAATAAAACCATTCTTGGGCTCGGTTATACCAATAGTTCTGAGAACGATTATAAGGCCAACACCATTTATGGTTCCGTTAGCCAGGACTTCTTTGGTGATTTAAGCAGTGTGAGTTTTACCTATTCTCAGGGTTGGGATGAGGTGAGTAAGACGGATGATGAGGGTTTCGGTTCGAGAGATGTGGATCATCAGAAGTATGTGTTGTCACTATCGCAAATTCTGACTAAGAAATGGCTGATGAATGTATCCTTGCAGACGGATGTGGATGAGGGGTTTTTAAATAATCCGTACCGGAAATACAGCGCTTTAAATGAGGGGGGTATTGGGCGTGAATTCTTCGATGAGATTTACCCCGAAAGCCGAACCAGTGATGCAATGGCAATCAGGTTTAAACGATACATGCCTAATCGAGCGGCACTGGGTTTCGAGTTTCGGGCCTACCAGGATTCATGGGGTATCGATGCTTATAATTTTGATGTCAATTATACCCGCCGCTGGGAAGACAATTGGATCTTCGAGGTTCACCACCGATGGTATTCGCAAAAACGCGCCGATTTCTACAGTGATATATTTGCCTTTAATAGCCAGCAAAATTTTAAAGCCAGGGATAAAGAACTGAGTACCTTTGTCAGTGGCACGCTAGGGATAGGTGCTACCTATGAATACGAGCCGCAAGAATGGGGGTTTGTTGAGAAGGTTGCAGTGAGTCTGCTGTATGACAAGATGAATATTCGTTATAGCAATTTCTTGGATGCGCGTGAAGAAGACAGTGTTGGGGCTGGCAATGAATCAAAATACAGTCTTGAGGCAGATATCATCCGCCTATTTTGTACTGTCTGGTACTGAGTTGTTTGGCGCTAGCTGTTCCGCATCAATGGATGGCTAGTGCAATAAGAATGGTCAACAGAGCCAGTGCAGAAATACCCACTGTGGCGATGAATCCCTTGTTATAACCTTTTTCAACCGGCATGTCATAGATTGATTCGGCGGGAGGTTCACCTTCGTTGGTCATGAATGCGAGCTCGATCCTRCCAAGYCTGATGCGATCGTTATGTGCTAAGAACGCGCGAGTGATAGACAGTCCGTTTACCAATATGCCATTGCTAGCGTGGACCGTGGTAATTAGCCAACCATTCTGAGTATTTACAATCCTGGCGTGATGATTTGAAATCGTTTTATCTGCTAATGTGATRGTTGCGTCCAGGCTTCTGCCGATGTCCCAGCGCCTACCGATTGCCGCATCAATGGGTAATGGGAAYACYTTTCCTCTGATGGGGGCGGTGAGAATGACTAACCGAGGGCCATGGCCAATCTTGACCTCATGTTTRGGGTCGCTGCTTTTGGCGGCTATTGATTGCAGAGTGTTGATACCAAGTATGCTCGTATCATCCCCATCATTGTAATTGCCCTGCTCAGGCGTCGGGGAGGTATGTGGTCGTGGCTTGGTAATCGGCTTGGCAATTGGACCGGTTTGGCGTGGAGGTGGTGCTAAAAAGCTAGCGGGGACAGCTGCCGCTTCAATGGTCTCAGAATGGTAAAGTGCTGATTGATCCGGGTCCCGTACAGGAGGGGCGGCTGGCTGTGTGACCAGTGTTTCTTCAGCGTTGCCCGATTCAGCGGAAGTAAGTCGAAAGTGTTGTTCGTGGAAGCGAATGTCGTCGCCAATGCCGATGGGTTGGCGCCCAATGACACGTTTACCGTTGATAAAGGTGCCATTGGTGGATTCCAGGTCTTCGATATAGGCTGAGTCGGCTGTAATCGTGATTTTAGCGTGATAGCGTGAGACATGACCTGCACGCAGGGGAATTTGGCACTCGACTTCACGGCCAACTAGGATCTCTCTAGCGCTTAAAGGGTATTCTATTCCTTCATCGAGAGATCGCAAGATATAGCGTGATGGAATACTAGGTTGTAATACCGTCCCATCGTCTATGTACTGCTGACTATTGCCCATTACGACCTATATTTTGTAGATGAAAAAGTGTTCTTTTATAAAGAATATCACTAAATCAGAACTTTGCTTAATTCTAACATGGTCTATTAATTATAAATTTCGGTCAAGGCTGCGTTACATAAGTGTGAATATGTCACATTTTGAGGGTATAGGGAGCTCAGAATTCCCTGAGCATGGTGACTTTTCGACAATGTGGGTGGGGCTTATGATACTCAGTAGGCAGAGTTTAGGGCCCAGCGAACGCCAACATTACTTCGTTTTGTCGGTGAATTGGCCGAATGGTGCTCTGAAGTTGGTAGGACAGGCTTGCCCGTATTTCTATCATAAAGCTTCTTTTCCACAATGTTGGCACTTTGTAACCTAGACATGACAGAAAAACAATCGTTCACATTGATGCGGTGGCTTGCACTGAAGTCCTCCACTTCTTGTAAGGAAACATCACCTTTTGCATGCTGCAAAAAAAAGTAGAGCATCTGCTCTGCTATTACTGCAGAGTGATTGTTTAGCGATAAAGACGCAAGATCAATGGAGGAGTGTAAGGCCGTTGATTTTTTTTGCATTGTCGGGTCCCCATAAAGATAATAACAATGATCGCGAATAAACAGCGTGAATTAAATGCGCGAACCTTTTAGTGCAAGTGCTCGGTGTAACAGTATGAGTTTTTGTTTGTGGCGCATGTATAAAAGTAACCCCTTAGCTGGAATTTTCAAGGCGATATGATCATTTTTTATATCACCAATTGTAGCAAGCTAGATTAATCTAAAAACAGGGGTTGCAATTAAAAAGGATAATTGTAAGTGATTGTGGGCTCTTAGGTAACAACCTGTTTTTCCACAGGTTATTCGATTGTTTAGGCTGAAAAGATTATTTTGTAAATAAAATCGACTAATGGTTTGTATAAATTTATGGCCCTCATGTTGCTTGTATCTGTTGAGCATAACAGTAGGTAATTGTTGTTGATCAAATATGGCCCATGTTAGCGAGGGGGGTCGTCAAGTTAGGTGCGAGTAAACTCGTTCGCTTTCTTTACCGTTTTTAATTGATGTGTCTGAAATATGTTCATGCTGAGTGCTCGATGGATAGATCGGCGTTCAATACAGATGTTTTTGCTAAAACGCGTGTTGAGTTAGTTATTCGACAGTTTTGTAGGGTATGTCTATGCTAAAAAATATTAAAGGGAGAAAGTAAAAATCATGAATGTAGATACGTTATTTGCTGAGATTGCCAATCTGCCTAATATACCTGAAATTGTACAAGAATTGATTGAAAGTTTTAAGCAAGAAGATGTTGATAGCGAGGAAATTGCGGAAAAAATCGCTATGGATCAAGTTCTTAGTGCGAAAGTACTGCGTATGGCAAATTCGGCGCATTTTGGGGTGTCTAGAACCATCGCTTCAACAACAGACGCTGTGGTATTACTGGGGTTAAATGCGGTTCGGACCATGGTGTTGGCCTCTGGGATTACTGGAGCATTTAAGGCCCCTGAAGGATTCGACATTAAAGGATTTTGGAAGCAAAGCTTTAGAACGGGCGCGATGGCAAAATGGTTAGCTAAAAGCGCTGGAGCTGATCTTGAAACGGCGTTTACCTGCGGTATGTTGCACAATGTGGGAAGCGTGTTGTTGCACTTAGGCGCGTCTGATCAAGCGGCAAGCATCGATAAAGCAGTTGCATTGGGTGCTGATCGCATCGAATTAGAGAAGTCTCAAATTGGAGTCTGTTACCCTCAAGTAGGTAGAGAACTTGCGGTGCGCTGGAAGTTCCCAGAAGAAATCACGCGAGCGATAGGAGAACAAGTCGACCCATTAGATGCCGAGGATTTTTCTTTGTTGGCAGGGCTGTTGCATGTCGGGAAATATATTGTTGAATGTAATAATAAGAGATTGAGTGAAGAAGAAATTATTGCAGGTTTCCCCAATGATGTTGCCAAAAGAGCAGGGCTTGACCCTAGCCATCTGTTTGATTCGTTGGAAGAATCCAAAGATCTTGGATCTGAGTTTGATCAGATACTGGATTAAATGGGGCTAGTGAACCCATTAGAAATGAGGCCTAACAATGTTTACCCGTATTGCTATTTTTAAACTTCGTCCAGTAAAGCCTGAATTTGACCGAAACAAAATCCCTGAGATAACGATTGGAGCCCATTAGCAATATTGGTATCGATATCGCTAATCTTTTTTATAGAGTCATTCATCAAGTCAAGGTCGAGCAATTGGGCGGCGTTTTTTAGTGAGTTGATTAAATCAGGAGGGATATTTTTTAACATGTCGCTAGTGAGAATTATGTTTGGTTGGTTAGCTGTAGTTATCGTTCTCTTGTCGTATACGTAGTGTACACCTAGCTGTTGCGCCATAGCATCGAATATTTGATGGGCAATGTAAGGTTTATAAACGACATCATTACAACCAGCACTGAGGATTTTTTGGCGTTGTTCAATGTAGGCGCTAGCGGTGAGGGCGACAATTTTAGTCTTATCACCATCGGGCAAGTTTCGGATTGTGCTGGTGGCTTGATAGCCATTCATGACAGGCATGAGCATGTCCATCCAGATAAAGTGCGGCTTCCATTGTTGGAAATGTTTGATGGCTTCTTCACCATTGACAGCTTCCCTGATAGTAAATCCTACTGCCGTTAGCATATGATTTAATAATAACCGGTTATCGTTAGCGTCCTCTACAATGAGTATGCGCCAAGCGGGGTCGTCTTTATCTAAACCTATGACGCGTTGTCTGATTTTGTCGGGCTGCGCGAGGACTACGGAACTTTCGAGCTCTTCGATATTGATATTGAACTCAAATACAGAGCCTTTTTGTTCGGTGCTGTCGACGGTGATTCTTCCTCCCATTAGTTGGATGAATTGACCGCTAATAGTTAGACCTAGTCCAGTGCCTTGCTGGTTGATCGGTGTGTCGCCAGCCTGCTCAAAGGGGCGGAATATGGAGTCTATTTTACTTGAAGAGATACCAATGCCAGTATCTTCTATTTTGAAATGTAAATCCCAGTGGTTGTCTGATGTGGAGCTGGATTTAGCGTCTAGAGTTAATGTTACGCTGCCCTCGTCGGTGAACTTGATCGCATTACCTAGCAGGTTAATGAGTACCTGCCGCAGTTTTGCAGCGTCAGCTTTGATATGACGAGGGAAGTCCGAGGAGTGTTCGAATACTAATAATATGTTCTTTTCTTGCGCTCTGTGTCTCATCATGTTGATGATGTCACTGATCAGCGATTTAAGATTCATGGCTTCGAGTTCTAATTTTGCTCGCCCAGCTTCAATCTTCGACATGTCCAAAACATCATTAATTAGTGACAATAAGTGTTCGCCGCTATTGTTGATAATACGTAGGAGTTGTTGCGCTGAATCGGAGGTATCTGGTTTTTGTTGTAGTAATTGCGAAAATCCAAGTACGGAATTTAACGGTGTACGTAACTCATGGCTCATGCTAGCGAGGAATGATGATTTGGCACTGCTGGCATTCTCGGCGGCTTTCTTGGCTTTTGCTAGCGCGACTGTGGATTCCTCAAGTTGGCGTTTTTTCTCATTGAGAATGACGTTGGTTTGTTTTTTAAGACGGTTGCTGACAAAGAGAGCGATAGAGAGAATAAGCACTAAGATTGCGGTGAAACTGACGGCTATTAGCCTTTGTCTCTCGCTCGCTAGTTTTGAGCCTGTTTCTAATAGGCGGCTTTTGTGTTCGTCAATGACGACATCTTGTTTTTGGATGGTTTTCGATTGTTCTTCCAGTACCGCTTTACGTAGGTCGATTTCGGTTTGTTGTTGGTGAAGTTTAGATTCTCGTGTTTCTAACGTGGCGGACTGTATCGATAAATTGCTTTTCTGTTGCTGGATATGCCGTTGTAGGGTGTGAAAGTGCTGTTCTTGTTCTAATAAGGTTTTGTTCTGTTTTAATGTGGTTTCCTGTAATAGCGTCACTTCAGTTTGGGTTTGTTGCAGCAGTTTGTTTTGTTGCGCCATTTTCTGGCGTGTTTGTTCTAGTTTCGATCGACTTTTATCTATTTCTAATTTCTCTGCAGTTAGTGTGCGAGAAAGTTGTTCCTTTTCTTCTCGTATCGCATTGATGTTGTTTTTGAATTTGTTCAATACTAATGACTGTTGCTCAAGTTCGCGTAGACCCTCCTTATATAGCTGTGCCATATCGATCTCGGTGCCACCGAGTAATATAATGTCAGGGTGGATGCCAAGGTTTTGGTTGATGATGTTAGCTTTGTTGACTTCAAAYTTCGGACGTTTATCTTCTGTTTTAATCAGATTGATCATGACCAGGCGTTGGTTTACTGATTCTTCAGTGATAATAAGAATGGGTTTGCCTTCGTGGCGGGAAAACAATTTAGGCAAGAGTTTTTTCTTGCCCGCACTGATAAATATGATATTGCTATGTTTAGGTGTGTTTTTTTCTGAAGAAGCGTAGCTAATAGTGATTGCACTGCCTTTTAAGGTTTTGACTTTTGCTACGCTTTTGAGAGCGCGGTAGACATTTTTGTTTTCCGCGACAATATGATAATGGTACTGAGTAATGTTTTTCTGATTGGGCCATTGGATCTTCTCTGCCAACCTATACAGTAAGGCAGCGGTTAGAGAGTCAGATTTAGTRTCGGCTATGAGGTGACTAGGCCATAGAAGTGCTAGCGCTAGCATAAGAGAGAGCGRCACGTTTACTGTCTTGGCGTTGAATGGCTTGGTGATAATGTATGTCATATTACTAAGATGGCAGCCATGTATTTTCCTACCGCAAAAAAACATCAGCCGACTGGTTCTATCCTTATCGGTTAGTGGAGAGTAAGCCTTATAGATTAGGATAGCTGGTAAGTGCTTGTTTGTGCAGGTTTATGGCCAATAAAGTAATTTTGATTAGGTTAAAACCAGATCCAAAAAATATAATTGCGGGCTCCTTTCTCGTTGGGGTTAGTTATGCCTTGTTCTGAGTTGCAGCTACGTTGTTGAGTACGTTAACCGGTAGTGATTTCCCCCGTTAAGTAAGTTATTGCCCGCCCCGATATTAGTACTCGACCTTCATTTAGCTGGCAGGTTAGATCGCCGCCACGTTTCGATAGCTGTTTCGCGTGTAATACTGTTTTTCCCAGTTGGTTTGCCCAGTAGGGTGTGAGCAAACAGTGAGCCGACCCTGTCACCGGGTCTTCATTGATGCCTGCATTTGGGGCAAAGAAACGGCTGACAAAATCCACTTCATTACCAGGGGCTGTGACAATGACACCACGACGATCCAGTTGCTGAAGTATCGAGAAGTCGGGTGTTAAAGCCCTAATATCTTCTTCCGACTGAAATATGGCCAGGTAATCATCGGCGTAATAGGTCGCTATTGGTACCTTGCCAAGGCCATGGATAAGCGTCTGGGGTGTTTGAATTGCAGTATAAGACGATGTTGGGAAATTAAGGGTCAGCCTGTCAGCCTCTTTGTTTACAAATAATTTGCCGCTGTTCGAGTGGAAACATACAGAGTTAGACGTTTCCCCCAAAAATTCGAATACTACATGGGCCGCTGCAAGTGTAGCGTGACCACATAAATCGACTTCACAGGTGGGGGTGAACCAGCGAATTTGGTAACCGTCATCAACCGCCACAATAAATGCTGTTTCAGATAGGTTGTTTTCTTCCGCTATGGCTTGCATTCGGTTGTCGTCAAGCCATTGGTCTATTGGGCAAATGGCTGCTGGGTTGCCGGAGAATAGCCGGTCTGCAAATGCATCAACCTGATAAATAGGTGTTTTCATCCTTGTTTTTACCCTTGTAGTTATAATGTTTAAGTTATGCTGTGGTTGGCCTGTAGTTGCTATATGGTTACCCCGTCATGTGCAGTGGTCGGGTTGAAATAATGAGACTTAAGAGAAATAGCGGCTACGCATGCGATCACAATACGTAACTAGATTAGGTTTCTGTTTTACCCGGTCTTTAAGCGGAGCGTCGTAATCCGGATATAACGCGTTGGCTAGAAAAGCGTAAATCGATGCATCTTGTACACAGGGTTCGGACCCAATAATATAATGATTGTCTCCTAAAATAGCGCTGATAGAGTCAATATCATCAAATGCTAATTGATAGATTTTATCCTCGCTATGTCTGCTGGTGCCCTGTTGATGCAGTTGGGTTTTTACTTTTCCGCAGGCAATGGGCGGTACAATAAATTGTAGTGGTAGCGGAAGGCCGCCAAAATAGGCTTTTTTTGTGATAGGCCAGTATCGTTCATCTAACCAACGATTATACATGAGAGACCAATAAAAATGATTCTCAAGCATTTTTGCGGCAGCATCTGCGATGGCTAGGTCTCGTTCAAGGTAATTGTGGTTGAGGGTTACGTTATGTTTGTTGATAAGGTATTGAAGGATAAATGTAGAATCCGCGACGGTTTGTTTTTCATCGGTAATATAGGGTAATTTACCGTTAGGCGCTTTGCTTGGGTCGTTGATGGATTTTGTTTGGTAGTCAAGCTGGGCCATTTTTAGAAAAACTTCTACTTTCATGCAAAATGGGCTGGCATTGGGCAATCCAAATGACGGTTGAAATTGATAGAGGGTGATCATCGAACTTCCTTATGCAGTGAGGGGGAATCAAGCCCTTACTGTATAACAGACCGTAGATAAAAAAAATGCCTTCTTTCGGAGAGAAAGAAGGCATAAGCCAGTTCGCAGGTTTGTAGAGGCGAACGCTAGTGGTAACAGGGTGTTGGTGTGTTATACGAGTTTATTAATGCACTAGTCTTAGGTGTGGTCGTGTAGTTGGTTTCTTGAAGGGCGATCTCTTGGTGGTGCCTTCACCAAAGGTTTTTGCAGTGATGCGGGCATAGGAGCGAACCGATAGTAATCGGTAGATTTCAATAATTCGTTTTTCATCGTGATTCTCTTTTTTAGCCAATGCGATAGCAATGCGCATAAATGCATATTGTGGAAGTTCGAAGCACTTGCCTTTATGGCGCATAAGAAGTTGACTTGATAAGCTTTGTAGCTCCATATAGGTAAGGTTTGAATCGTGATTTGGGGTGATTTTACTCGCCAACATAGATAAGTCACAGTTTGCTATGCCAGGATGGATCAAACCGAGTTCAATTCCTTTTTCAATGTAGAGTTCAAAACCTTGCTGATAGCCCGTTCGTGGGCTGCTGTCGTGGCAGCCGCATGCGGAGGTGATTTGCTGGCTGGTGGCTAGCGATGTAGATACTTCTGTGGTTAAGTTTCGTAGCAGTAAACGTGAAGCGACAGAGTCGTATTCCGGTATTGATTCTGTAAGTAATCGCGCGGCCATCATGAGCTGGGTGTTTTGCGTTCGTTGAGGGGGCATTGCTGTCGTTGAATAGGTTGTAGGTCGGCTCCATTCACCTATTGGTATATTTGCCGCTTCTAAAAGCTGTGGAGCGTTGGTTTTGTGGATGCCTTCACAGGCTATTGACGCCAACTGACCTAAGAAGGGGGCGCTGGCATTTAGGGGGTGAAATTGTATTGTCATCAACAGCTACTCTTTTACGCAAATAATGGGCGTTCTGCAACGATTTAATATCTGAATGTGGTCACGAGCCTTCGTGGTTTTAGTTGGCCCGCAAACATGGAATAACAAGATAGTATCCAACGATCAGGTTCGCAAATTAGTGGATTGTGAGTAAGTTGTGAATAAAATGTGGGTACTCTGTGATAATAATGGGGATGAAATATAAGATGTTGAACCACAAGTAAAAGTTAACCTGAAAATAAAATGAAAATATTTTATTAGATCCGCCAAATTGTTCATGAAAGGTTGTTTTTTGTTCTAATGCCGAGTGTTTTTTGCTCGATTTGTGATATTAAGGTTAATTGCTTTACGTTCGAGCTGTTTTGGTGGTAAATCATCTGGCGGACCACCTATCCTTATGCTTATATGTATAGTATTGGCAGAGGTTTTGGATTTACTCGTTGGCCACATTAACAATGATTGTCACCCTACCTGTTTGGCGGGGGTGAAGAGCTGAGAGGTTATTATGCAAACGGATATTACCAGTGCCGATAAATCAAAAGTGATTATTGTCGAGGATGATGAGCGGTTGGCGTCACTGACTGCAGATTACCTAGAAAGTAATGGTCTTGAAGTTCAGGTTATCGGTGATGGTAGTGTGGCAATACCTGCTATTATCGAGCAGCAACCAGATATAGTGGTGCTGGATTTGATGCTTCCAGGTGCGGATGGTTTGGAAGTGTGTCGTATGGTGAGGGATAAATATAAGCAACCCATTTTGATGCTCACCGCCAGAACCGATGATGTGGATCAAGTGTTAGGTTTAGAAATGGGAGCGGACGATTACGTTGCCAAGCCGGTAAAACCGCGTGTGTTACTGGCTAGAATACGGGCATTGTTACGCCGTTCTGATGCTTCAAATGCTGACGACGCTGGCGCCGAGGGTGAAGGTGCGAGCCGGCTGGAATTTGGAGATTTGGTCATCGACAACAGTGCGCGAGAGGTATGGTTGGCAACAGAGCCTGTGGACCTTACTAGCGCCGAGTATGATTTGCTGTGGTTGTTGGCTTCAAATGCAGGCATTATTTTGTCTAGGGAAGAGATTTTTGAGCGATTGCGCGGTATTCAATACGATGGTCAAGATAGATCTATTGATGTTCGAGTTTCCCGGATTAGGCCTAAGGTCGGCGATGATCCGATGAATCCTCGCAGAATCAAAACAGTGCGCAGCAAAGGGTATTTGTTCGTTAAAGACCTAAGCTAGGCGTGTTAGATTGAATAGTATTTTTGTCCGAATATATGGCGGCATGATTGCCGCTTGTTGCCTTATCGGAATTATTTTTTATATCGCAATTGAAGCTACGAATTATTTTCGGCTTCAGCATTTCCGCAATGACCTGGTGGCGGGTCCACTTCGATTGATGGCGCAGAGTGTTGCGCAGCGTTCTGCCGATGAGCGAGAGCAGTGGATACAGTACTTAGAGCGCATGTTAGGTACTCGAATAGAACTGCGAACTTCTGATAACTTGTCGGTATCCTCTACAGAACTCTCACAGCTTAGTGGTGATGGATTAGTGTTGCGGTTGTCATCAGAAGGCCATAGCGGCGAAGCTATAATTCGAATACCGAATGAAGACGCATTGTATCTTTATGCACAAGCTGATCGTGTTACAGAGCAGCAGGCGCGAGGGGTGGCAATAGTATTGTCAGATTATCTGGGGCGAATTGATGTCGCTGAATGGAGTGGCGCTTTGACACTAATTAACGCCAGTTTTGGTTTTCCTGTACGACGTATTCCTCCTCATCAAGTGTCTCTTACCCGCGGCAATGAAATCAGGCTATTTAGGCATCGAGAAGTGGTGGTTCAGTTTCATGAGCAGCGGGGAGCGACGCTTATGACCGCGATGCTGTTGTTGCCACAGACCGGAGAGATTCTTCATCTAGGTCCGCTAGATATGTTTGATTGGTACCCCATTGAATTACTCGGTGCTATGTTGGTTGTGGCATTTGCAATGGTAGGGTTGGCAGCTTATCTATTAGTGAAACCGTTGGAAGGCCGCTTGTCCAGATTGGAACGAGCAGTAATACGGATTAGAGGAGGAGATCTGAGCGCTCGCGCTCCCGTTGAAGGTAATGATGCGATAGGTCAGCTGGCAGGAACGCTGAATGGCATGGCGGAACATATTCAGCGCTTAATAAGCGCCCAAAAGGAATTGTCTCGCGCGGTATCCCATGAACTGAGAACACCTGTTGCTCGGATTCGATTTGGTTTGGAGGTGCTGTTAGACGAAGATGACCCCGATCGTCGTCAGAAAAGCTTTGATGCCATTGATAATGACATCGAACAATTAGATAAGTTGATTGATGAGATTCTTACCTACTCAAAACTGGAAGGGGGAACCCCTGTTCTAGATTTCACCATGATAGATGTGGATGCATTGCTGCGCCAAATAGAGCATGAAACCAAGGGGCTGGGTAAAGAAATTAACGTTACCTACGAATCACCTGGTCTACCAAAAGAAAAATGTTTTGCCGAGGGAGAGGAGCGGTACTT
>NVVG01000054.1 GCA_002402125.1 Moraxellaceae bacterium | reverse complement strand
TTGGATGAATTCTCGTTTATTATAAAGGATTCTATGAGCTGGTTTGATCGTTCGGCTGTGTTGTTTGATGAAATTGATAAGGATGACCTTGCGGAAAAAACCTATGTTGCGGTAAATAGACTCAAGGAGCGCTTGAAAAAACATCCTAATATAATAGACCTAAAACACGAACATTTAATACAAATGGCGTTGACAAAAAACAGCCAAGAGAGGGCGAATACTGCGGTAAGCCTATGCATTGTTGAGTTAGATAAACTATTGAATACCGCTGATATTCGATTTAACCAACTACAATCAGCACTTGTAGCCAGTGTGGAATTTGGCTATTCAAGTGTTTTTGCTACAATGTTTTCTTTAATTCTTCTCACCTACCTTCATTTTAATACTATTAGGCAAGTAATACAGAAAAAATTCAGTGATTTAGCGTCCATTAATAAAATCGGGAGACAACTGGCGTTAGTAAAGGATCAGTCTACAGCGCTTAAAATAACACTGGATACTATTTGCGAAAAAAACGGGTTAGAGATTGGAATTGCATTTTTAATGAACAATAATGAACTAAAAGTTGCCTGGGATCATCTTACGGTTGGCGAAAATTGTCGGGAAGAAACACATGAATGGCTCCCAAATCTTTCTATCATTAAACGCATGAACGCATCAAAAAACATTATATATATCCCTAATGTCGCTAATGATAGTCAATATGGAATAGATACCAACGGAGCAAATAATGCATTTTTATCTATCCCACTGATTGAAAATGACAATTTATTTGGAGTTTTGTGTTTTTCTGGAAGGTCCGATTTTTCTGAGCTAGATAGTAATGATTATGAATTTCTGGGCCTGATTGCTGGCGTGCTAGTATCCACCTTACAGAATATTGAAATGCGGGTAATTATTGAAGCACAAAATCGATCTCTAGAAGGTACGATAAAAGAACGTACAGCCGCTCTGAAGCAAAAAAATGATGATACTACAAGTATGTTGACAAATTTGCATCAAGGGCTGTTTACTATTACTAAAGGAGGCCTGATCCATTCGGAATACGCTCCTTTTCTCGCAAAAATATTTGAAACTAATAATATTTCAAATAGAGAGTTTTCTGAATTCCTCTTTGAGCATTCTCAGCTCGATAAAACATCCATAGAACAGGTCAAAAATACAGCATTAGCAATACTCCATGGAAAACAAGGTGCTTTCGAGCGCTTATCTTCTCGATTGGTTAACGATCTGATTTTGACCTTTCCCAACAACCACGTAAAAAACGTAATTCTTTCATGGGATCAAATCCTAAATGAATCGAAACAAGTGGTTAAACTGTTGGTTACAGTTCGTGACGTTACGGATCATCACAAAGCAGAAGAACAAAAGGAAGTGTTAGCGGCAGTATTTAAGAATAGTGCTGAGGCTATAGCGGTGTTTGACAAAGCGCTTTACATACAAGCAGTAAATGCTGCATTTTGTGATCTGATGTCAATGAATGATGAGTACTTGGTGGGTTCCAATCTATCTACAGTACTAAGAAATATGCATGATGGCTCATTCTTTGATTCGATTAGAACCGACATAGAAAATTCAGGTTGTTGGGATGGAGAAATAAGATGTGATCCAGGCGAGTCAAGCGATAAGACCCGTTGGCTAACTGTTTCGGAGATAGGCCAATCAAAATCATCAAAAACTGCAACATTTCTAGGGTCATTTTCAGATATTTTGCGCCGCCAAAAGGTTGAGGATGAGCTTCGTTATCTTGCAAACTATGACGCTTTAACTAGCTTGCCTAATCGCAGGCTATTCACTGAACGTGTTGAACACGCTTTAGCATTAGCAAAGCGGAATAGCACACGAGTAGCCCTTTTCTTTATTGACCTAAATCGATTTAAACACATTAATGACAGCTACGGACATTCTATTGGCGATGAATTACTCATTCAGGTCACACAGCGCTTGAACGAGTTTGTTAGGGAATCAGACATATTGAGCCGATTGGGAGGAGATGAGTTTACGATTCTTATCGAAAATCCAGTCTCCAGTGACGATGTTGAGATGTTTGCAAGTCGATTGTTACAACAATTCACACAACCTTTTAACATTGCGAATCATGAGCTAAGAACAGATGCTAGCATCGGTATTAGTGTGTTTCCCGACGATGCCGAGAGCGTCGAGACTTTGATGATAAATGCAGATGTTGCTATGTATTCGGCGAAGAAAAGGGGAGTAGGGTTTTTATTTTTTGAATCAAAAATGAATGAAACATCCGGTTTGCGCTTAGGGCTTGAAAATGATCTCTATAAAGCGCTAGAAAATAATGAATTGTTTTTGACCTACCAACCAAAAATTGAGCTTTGCACCGGTCAAATGGTTGGTGCGGAAGTACTGCTTCGATGGGAACACCCTGAACTTGGGCTTATCTCTCCAGATCAATTTATCCCATTGGCAGAAGAAACTGGGCTAATTGTACCGATTGGCCACTGGGTGCTTGAGACAGCATGCAAAAACCTAGAGAAATGGCGAAAAGAGGGGCTCTATCCCATTAAATTGGCGGTCAATGTTTCTGCAAAGCAGTTTCAAACCTCTGATTTTGTGGAACAGGTACAAAAAGTGCTAGAAGACACATCCCTTGACCCTGCGCTTTTGGAACTGGAGGTAACAGAAAGTTTACTGATGGACACTGAAAATACCTCCATAGAAATAATGACTAACTTAAAGGAAATGGGCATTAGCATATCCATTGATGACTTCGGCACGGGTTATTCATCGTTGCAATATTTAAGCAAATTCCCAATCGATTACCTTAAAATCGATCGGTCCTTTGTTATGGGACTTGATACTGGAGGAAAAAGCATCGCCATTATCAGAGCAATTATCGCAATGGCGGAAGGACTTGGTCTTGAAGTTGTAGCTGAGGGCGTTGAAGACGATGGACAAGCACGTTTGTTGAGAGAATTTGGCTGCCAGCTGGCCCAGGGATATCTATACAGTCGACCGTTAAAAGAGGTAGATTTCATCAAGCATCTTTCTCCTCAAAAACATAAACTTCAAGCGCTTACATTTTTACAGCGCTGAGCGGACAATCAAAGTGTTACTACCTCAATTGATAGCGCATTTTAATGAATTTCTGACGCTGACAAAACACGAATCACACATAAGACGAGCTTCATAAATTGACTGTTCACCCATGCCCGATGTCATTCTTCATCCGCGCTAATTGTCACTAATAGCTGGCGCAATTTAACTTGATCACCCATCGTAACGTTAACGGTATCGACAATTCCATTGACGTCAGATTTTAACGGGTGTTCCATCTTCATTGCTTCAAGTATCACCAGGGTCTGCCCCTTTTTAACGTGAGCGCCAGGCTCAGTGAGTACTTCGATAATGGCACCATCCATACTGGCTTTAATCAGGCCTGACCCCTCGACCTCCTGCGTTGAACTTGCTGCATGGGTGCAATCTTCAAATACAAAGTATTCACCACCCAAGCGAAGAAAAATTTGACCATGACTGAGCAGATACTTGCAGCGTCTACGAATATCGTTGTGAACATAGATCAGCTTGTCATCGCTGATTTCGACAAGTTTCAATTCAGTCGCATGATCTTCGCCTTGAATTAAATAGTTGTTTTGGTCTTGTTGAAGCGTTAGTTTCCATTGGTGCTCACCGCTTTTTAATTGGTAGGGCCAAGGCGATTGTCGGGTATTACTCCAGCCCGCCAAATCATGTGCGTAGTCGATCGCTGGGCTCACTTTCAAATAGTTAATCATTGTGGCGAGAGCTGCTGTCAGGCCACTAGGGTTTTGTGGTGAAAGAGTAGAGTTGCCAGCAAAGTCTTCACCAATAAAGGCCGTCGTGGCCTCGCCTTGAATAAATGTCGGGTGCCGCAATACTTCACAAAGGAAATTACTGTTGACGGTGATGCCGAACAATGTACTTTCTTCGACAGCACGAATCAGACGGCGACGTGCCTCCTCACGGTTTTCACCATAAGCGATAATTTTCGCCAGCATTGGGTCATAAAAGGGAGAAACGGTTTGCCCGGTTCGAATGCCGTCATCAATACGAATTCCCTCGCCACTCGCAGGTTCCCATAGGTGAATAGGCCCTGTTTGCGGGAGGAATTGGTTGGCAGGGTCTTCGGCATATAATCGAACCTCTATCGCATGTCCGTTCAGGCTTATTTCATCTTGTTTTTTTGGTAGTGCCTGGCCTGCGGCGACATTGAGTTGCCAGGCCACTAAGTCTGTCCCGGTAATAAGTTCAGTAACCGGATGTTCGACTTGAAGGCGGGTATTCATTTCAAGAAAATAGAAATTCTTGTCGGCATCAACCAGAAACTCTACCGTCCCCGCGCCCACATAATTGCAYGCTTTTGCGRCTTGCACCGCAGCTTCGCCCATCCSYGCTCTAAGYTCSGGGTCAACGAAAGGCGAGGGGGCTTCTTCGACAACTTTTTGGTGACGACGCTGAATTGAGCAATCACGCTCACCAAGATAGACAGCATTCCCGTGTTTATCCGCAAATACCTGTATTTCGATGTGGCGAGGTTTAATGACGGCTTTTTCAAGAATCAGTTCGCCGTTTCCAAAAGCATTCTCGGCTTCGGAGCGGGCAGTTTTAATGTGTGCTTCAAGCTCGGATTCCTCCAACACCAGACGCATACCCCGGCCACCGCCACCGGCGGATGCTTTAACCATAATCGGAAAGCCAATTTTCTTCGCTTCTACCACTAAGGTTTCAAGTTCCTGGCTCGCTCCCTCATAGCCATTTATACAAGGTACTTTAGCTTTTTTCATCGCTATTTTCGATAGGCGTTTGCTACCCATTAGTTGGATGGCGGATGAAGGCGGGCCGATAAATACAATATTGGCTTTTTCACAGGCATTAGAAAACTCGGCGTTCTCGGACAGGAATCCATAACCAGGGTGAATGGCCTCTGCGCCGGTTTTCTTTGCCGCAGTCAAGATGTTATCCGCAAGCAAATATGACTCTCCAACCGGAGCCTGACCAATACAGACGGCTTCGTCCGCTAAATGCACGTGAGGAGCATTTACATCTGCTTCACTGTAGACTGCAACGGTTTTATACCCGAGTGACTTTGCTGTTTTGATGACCCGGACCGCAATTTCACCCCGGTTTGCAATCAGTACTTTTTCAAACATGGTAGTTCTCGCTCAGTGTTCGGCTAGTAAAATGGTTTCGCTACCGTCCTTAAACTCATTTGTTTTTTTGCGCGTCTATTCTCGGCCCTAGTTTATTCACCAGCCCAGTTGGGTTTACGTTTTTGCATGAATGCCATGGTGCCTTCTTGGCCCTCACTGCCTTGAACCGCTTTGGCAAAAGACTCCGCAGCGCCATCAAGTAGGCTTTCAATGGGTTCGTGGCCAACGGCTAGCATCAACGATTTAGTGATTCGATTCGCTTCGGGCGCACAACGTTTAACTTGTTTAAGTACGCGTGTTAGCGCCTCATCCAATGCTTGTTTTGAATCATGGGTTTCGTGAACGATGCCCAGTTCTTTTGCTTCACGGCCATCAAAGCGGACCCCGAGTAAGGCCAGACGGCGTGCCTGGGTCAAGCCAATACGATTGACGACAAAAGGGGCTATTTGCGCTGGCGGTATTCCTAAGCCTGTTTCCGGTAGACCGAATTTTGCATCTGCCGACGTCAGAGCAACATCTGAAATACAAGCCAAACCAAAACCGCCACCGAGCACGGCGCCCTCTAGCACGACTATAAGTACCTGTGGTATCTGGTTAGCGAAGGTGATCATGCGTCCAAATTCACGGTTAAGTGAATAGAAAGGGTCGACTCCTACTTCTTTTTTCGCAGCAGAATCTTCCTGTTCTGACATAGCTGCTTCTGACATAGCTGCTTGGCGTGCGCCGGCCATGTCCTTGATGTCTCCACCAGAGCAAAAATGGCCTTCAGCACCACGCAGCACCACTGCTCGAATCGATGAGGTGTCTTCTGGTTCTTTGTTGTTAATGGCTTTAAACACGGCCATTAGTTCCTGCACCATTTGCAGGCTCATCGCATTGCGTGCTTTAGGTCGATTCAATGTGATAAACAACACACTGTCATCCTGCGATAACAATAGTGTTTCAGTTTTCGGGAGGGACATAGCGGGGGAAATGTCGCGGGACATATTCGGAGACATAGTGACTACCTGTTTCGTTGAAAGGTCATTGAATAGCGTGTCAAAATCAAGACTTCTTTCGCTTACTCGGCAAGATGCCCATCAATTTGCAAATAATACCCAACATGATTTCATCGGCGCCACCACCAATAGAGACGAGTCGAATATCACGGCCTGCTCTGGATACTTCGTTATCCCACATATAACCCATGCCGCCCCAATATTGCAGACAGCTATCGGTGACTTCTCGACCCAGACGACCGGCTTTTAGTTTTGCCATGGACGCTAGTTTGGTGACATCCTGTTTGTTAATGTACATTTCCGTCGCGGTGTATACGAGGGCACGCAAGGCTTCAATTTCGGTTTGCATTTCAGCGAAGCGAAAGTGGATGACCTGATTGTTAATCAATGGCTGGCCGAAGGTTTCACGGTCTTTACAGTAAGCGATGGTGGTATTAACGCAGTTGTCCAGACCTTTGAGGATATTGGCGGCACCAAACAATCGTTCTTCCTGGAACTGCATCATTTGCATCATAAAACCGGTACCTTCCTGGCCAATGCGATAACGTTGAGGTACCCGCACATCGTCAAAAAACACCTGTGCAGTTTCAGATGAACGCATGCCCAGTTTTTCAAGTTTTGGGCCGACGGTAATGCCAGGGGTATTCATTGGTACGATGATGAGAGACTTATTAACGTGCACCTTGTCATCGGAGGTGTTTGCTAGCAAGCAGATGAAGTCGGCGGAAGGGGCGTTGGTTATCCACATTTTTGTACCATTGATGACATAGTCATCGCCGTCTTTTTTTGCTGTGGTTTTCAGACCTGCAACGTCTGAACCGGCACCAGGTTCGGAAACGCCAATACAACCAATCATGTCCCCCGCGATTGCTGGTGTTAGAAACTGTGCTCTTAATTCATCTGATCCGAAGCGGGCAAGAGCGGGGGTACACATATCGGTTTGTACGCCGATCGCTAGTGGTACACCTCCACATTTGGATATTCCAAACTCTTCTGCTGCAACGATGCTATAACTGTAGTCAAGACCCATACCACCGAATTCTTCTGGCTTACTGATGCCCAACAGACCCAAGTTACCGAGCTTTTTGAATATTTCCTTCATGGGAAAGGTGCCGGCTTTTTCCCACTCTTCCACATGAGGATTAACTTCATTTTCGACGAAGTTATTGACGGTTCTGCGTATTTCATTATGTTCTTGAGTAAAAATCACTGTAGTAACCTCATGTAGTACGTCATGTAGTGGACTCGCATAGTGGGCTCGTAACTAATATTTTGAATTGATTTTATTCCTGCTGTTCTACTATTCTAAATGGTAAGTGCAAGCGGCAATTGGCAGTTATTGCTGCAGATTACATGCGCGCTACACCAAAACTATTTGGGCGCAATGGTCGAATGGCAGATTCGCTACAAACATCTAACAGGAAAGCCAGAACTTTACGCGTGTCCCTTGGGTCGATTAACCCATCGTCCCATAATCTTGCTGTGCCAAATAACGCGGTAGAGCCCTGGTCCAGCTTTTCAGCGGTAGCTTTTTCGATCATGTCGAGCATATTAGGGTCAGCTTCTATACCCATTTTGGCATGCTTGTCTTCAGTGACGATTCGCAGCACTTTACCCGCCTGGGCGCCACCCATGACCGAGGTTCGACTGTTAGGCCAGGCAAAAATAAAGCGAGGGTCCAGACCTCTGCCACACATCGCATAGTTGCCTGCACCATAAGAGCCTCCAACCACAATTGTTAGTTTGGGCACGGTAGCGTTGGCGACAGCCTGTAGCATTTTTGACCCGTGTTTAATAATGCCATTCTGCTCAGCGTTCGTGCCGACCATAAATCCTGTGGTGTTATGAAAGAATAATAAACTGGTGTTGGATTGCTCGCATAGCTGAATGAACTGTGCGGCCTTGGTTGCACCTGCCGGGGTGATGGGGCCATTGTTTCCGATAAGCCCACAAGCATGGCCCTGAATCTTCATAAAGCCACAGACGGTTTGATTGTCGTATTCAGGTTTGAAATCGACGAAGTCGGAACCGTCGGCGATCCGTGCAACAATTTCCCTGACATCATAAGGACGCTTACTATCTACCGGTACGATGCCAATGAGTTCTTCCGCTGGGTAAAGCGGTTCGTTCCATGTCAGTTTCTGGGATACGGGTAGCTGGAAGTTCCATGGAATGGTTGACATGATTTCCCGTGCGATCCGGATACCATCACCATCGTCTTCTGCCAAAAATTCAGCGGATCCGGCAATCTGGGTATGCATTTCAGCACCGCCCAGTTCTTCATCTGTGGCGACTTCACCGGTTGCGGCTTTCAATAAAGGAGGCCCAGCCAAGAACATTTTTGTTTTGCCTTTCACCATAATGGAATAATCTGAAAGACCGGGTTGGTAGGCGCCGCCAGCCGTAGCATTACCGTGCACTACCGTTACCTGAGGGATGCCAGCTGCTGATAGCCTTGCTTGATTGGCAAAACATCTCGCGCCGTGTACGAATATATCTGTCGCATAATTCAAGTTGGCACCACCGCTTTCAGCGAGTGTCACCACCGGAAGCTTGTTGTCCTTTGCGATCTCCTGTAAACGAAGCGTCTTATCCAGACCAGCAGGAGATATGATGCCGCCTTTTATTGCACTATTGCTGACAACCACCACGCAGCGAATTCCCGAAACATAACCGATGCCCGCGATGATTCCGCCACCGGCCATGGAACCGTCTTTGTCATCATGCATTTTATAACCGGCAAGCGAGCTAATTTCTAGAAATGGAGCGCCTCGATCCAGCAACATATTCAAACGTTCGCGGGGGAGAAGCTTTCCCCGTTGGATAAATTTTTCTTTGGCTTCATTTTCTTTATTGACCGCTTTTAGTTCAATCGCTCTATACCCTTCAACAAATGAGAGCATGGCTTCAGTATTGGCGATAAATTCTTGTGAGTGTGGTTCGATGGTTGATTCAAGCTTTGCCATAATGCGACCTATTTACCGGCGTTGCGATCGTTATTGTTTTGAACGTATTCACTTTACGTTTTAACTTTACGCTTTCTCTATGTATCTGACGCTTAACTATTCGTTTGTGCACTGCAGAGTCTGTCTGCCAATTCTGTGGGGATAGGAATAGGATACTCGAGTAACTGTTGAGCGTATGCTTTGCCCTGTGGGTCGATCCGCAAGCTGGCGACACCGCCGCCGCCCAGGCTATTTTCTAATAGGAAATTGATGGCATGAATGCCCGGTAGATCCCAACGATGGACCCGGCTGTTTTCTGGGTCGAGTGTATGACTCATAAATTCTGCGACGCTATCTTCTGTCAGTGCTTGTTTGATAAAGGGTAGAAATTCAGGCTCGCGGGCAATAACGCCGATATTCGCGTGGTTGCCTTTGTCTCCGCTACGCGCCCAAGCAAGTTGGATGAGAGGTACATGCTGGATGTCACGGGTATTGTGAATACTTGAAAGATCCGCTTCCGAGCTGGTTTCTGATGAAATATTCGCAGGGGAGAAACCGCCGGTAGTGTCGATGTCGACTGCCACTGCCGGGCTATCACTATCCATCTTAAGCGTGACATCGATACCTGTTTTGGGTACTAGGCAAGAGAATAGTCGTATCTTCGGCCAAACCGTTGGTCGCCCGCCTACGATGCCGGTTATGCCGGGTGCCATACCGGTCGCCGCCTGAGCTATTTCTCTCGAAAATAGCACCAGAGATTTCTTGTCCAGACTGGCGGTGGCAATTTTTACAATAACTTCGCGGCAATCCTGACCTTGGCTTTGCTTGCCGTAAGTCGCTTCTGTGCCTAACAATTCAATGTTGACGTCGGAGTAGGGCGCAAGACCTTTTTGCTCAAACATGCGGCTGGTTTTTCTAATGATCGCATCCGCCACCGCTTGTGCTTTTGCCTTTGCATTGATTCCTGCCATCAAGAAGGTGACAGTGCACTTGAACCCGTCTGGCCACGTTGCAGAAACCTTATATTGATCGGTAGGAGGATGGCCTTTTGCACCAGAAATGGTGACGATATTTTCAGCCTCTTGTTTCAGCTCAACGGTGCTAAAATCACACACGACATCTGGGAGCATGTATGCCTCAGGGTCGCCTATTTCGTAGACCAGTTGCTCTGCAACCGTTGCTACCGAAACGAGTCCGCCAGTGCCTTCTGGCTTGGTGACGAAGAAGCTACCATTTGGCGAGACCTCAACGATCGGAAACCCCATGTCATCATAGCCATTTTCTGCTAATTTCCAGTCGGTAAAATTGCCGCCGGTACAATGAGCGCCACATTCAATGATATGACCAGCCAGACTGCCTTGGGCCAGTTTGTCATAGTCATCCCAGGCCCAGCCAAATTCGTGGATCATCGCGCCCAGTACGACGGCACTATCGACCACTCGACCGGTAACGATGATATCTGCGCCAGCATCAAGTGCAGCAGCAACACCGGGAGCACCCAGATAAGCATTCATACTGACAAACATCGGCGGCATGTCTTCACCGGTAAACATTTCTTTAATGCCGTCTTTTGCGTATTGGTTTTTCTTTGGCAGTAAGTTATCGCCGTCAACCATAGCAATTTTAAGCTCAATGCCTTCACTTTTAGCCAGAGCTCTTAATGCGTCTACACAGGCTTGAGGGTTAACGCCACCCGCATTACTAATGACTTTGATGCCTTTATTTTTTATTTCACCTAACAATGGACCCATTATGGTTTTAACAAAATCCAGGGCGTAGCCTGCATTTGGGTTTTTCATCTTCTGGCCAGCCATAATCGACATAGTGACCTCTGCTAGATAGTCGAATACTAGATAGTCGATGTTTCCTTTGTATACAAGCTGTTCAGCGGCAGTTTCTGTATCGCCCCAAAATGCAGAAGCGCAACCGATTCGGATAGGGTGTTCAGTGCTCATGAAGATTTTACCTTTTTTGGCCATAAATCAAGTGCTTAGCTTTTATCGAAAATTAATGAGCGTGTTTCGATACTGAGGAACAGCTTTTCATTAGGATGAAAATACAATACCAAGCAAGCGCTTGGTTTGTAAACCCTTAGTTTTGCAGATATGCTTACTTTTAGTAATTAATCATTTTAGACGGCGTCTCAGAGGTATGATTTGAGTGATCTAATAAGTACACAGCCTTTAGTTGTAGAGGGTCTGATGACAAGCCCCACTAGTGCTAAAGGGCGCTTGTTGGTTAAAGCTGCAAAGCTTTTTAAAGAAAAAGGCTATGAGCGGACAACGGTTAGGGACCTTGCGACTGCCGTCGGTATTCAGTCAGGCAGTATTTTTCATCACTTCAAAACGAAAGAAGATATTTTGAAGTCGGTGATGGAAGAAGCAATAATCTATAACACCCACCGCATGCGAAAAAAACTCGAGGAAACCAAGACACCCAAAGAGGAGGTGTTGGCGCTAATCACTTGTGAGTTAGAATCCATAAATGGTGTTACCGGTGATGCAATGTCAGTATTGGTTTATGAGTGGCGTAGTCTAAGTGAATTAAACCAGAAACATATTTTGAACTTGCGTGAYGAGTATGAACAATTGTGGCTGAGTTCGTTGGAAAATGCGAAGCGTGCCGGTCAAATTAATGCGAATACCTTCATTTTGAGGCGCTTCTTAACGGGAGCTTTAAGCTGGACCACCACCTGGTTTAACCAAAGCGGAGATATATCACTCGAAGAACTCGCTGAAGAAGCATTAATGTTGGCGATCAAATAACGCTAGCTAGGGTTCTGTGGGCATCAATAAAACGTTAGATATCTAGGGGGGGTTAGACGTGGGACAGCAATATTCAGAAATCTCTGATAAAAACACTCAATTCATAAGAGAACAAAAAATATTTTTTGTAGGTACAGCGACTAAAGATAGTCGAGTGAATATCTCTCCAAAAGGTATGGAGTCTTTTAAAGTTTTAGGGCCAAATAGAGTTATTTGGCTTAATGTTACGGGGAGTGGGAATGAAACCTCTGCTCATATTCAAAAACATAATCGAATGACGATTATGTTTTTGGCGTTTGATGGTAACCCTAATATCTTGCGATTATACGGACAGGCAAGAGTAATTCATAAAAACGATGCCGAATGGAATGAACTATCCTCTCACTTTACATTACTACCAGGCACAAGGCAGATATTTGATTTATCGGTTGATCTTGTTCAAAATTCTTGTGGCATGTCAGTCCCATTGTATAGTTACGATGAAGATAGAAGCCAGCTTAAAGATTGGGCTGTTAAACAGGGTAATGATGGCCTTGAAAAATATTGGGAAAAGAAAAACCAAAAGAGCATAGACGGCTTAGAGACGAAGATCCTTGAAAAAAATATATAGCGAGGCAGCAATTAGAACTGAACGCTTTGCTGTGAAATTCTATTCTGCTGAATGGGTTGCCCGACCTAAGGTAGCGTTGATTAACGTGGAGTGATTCAATTGTATTCCAAAATATTAGTACTTGGGACGTATCTCATTACTATCTTGTTAGACCGAAAATTAGAGTTTACCTTATGTCCCGCCTGTCTTCTTATGGAGCAGGGATACTAGTACTCCACAACGAGAGGATTAAGGATGATAAATCTACAGGAATGGGATGTGATCGTTGTCGGAACTCGCTGCGCAAGTGCAACTTTAGCAACGCTACTCGCGGTGTTGTTTTTAAAGATGAATGTAGGGTAAAGCTAAATGGATCAAAAAAGATACATAGATATCAGAAGGGACATTAAATCCGGTGATATTGTTGCATGGCAAGGACGATTTACAAATCGTAGACTTTTAAAACTATTCAATCAGAAGATAGGTCACGTTGGCATAGCATGGGTTATATCAAACAGAGTGTTCATTATTCACGCTCTAACTCAAGGCATTGTTATAAATCCTTTATCTCGATTAACGCCTTTCATCTGGTTAGCAACAGAAACTGAGTGGTCAGAAGAAACACAAGTATTTGCTTTGAGTGAGTTAGGTCGATCCTATAGTTATGTCGATGTGTTACGAAGCGTGATTGGCATGCCTTCTGATACCAATAATGGTTGGATGTGTGGTGAGTTTGCCAGAGCGGTTCTGCAACAGGCAAAATTACCAGTTACGCAAGATTTCCCATCAAAATTGATCGATGAAGTTCTTTCTATGAACCCAAATATTGAAATGGTTGAATTACTCTAACTTACTAGAGATTATTAGAAAACATAGAGTTAGAAACACTAGAATACCCACCGGCTTGAGGTTAATAGGGATATCCCCAGTGAATATTTAGCATTCACACTTTTCGTCACTGCTTTTTACGATATTCACTAGGCGTCGATCCACTCCACTGCTTAAAAGCCTTGTTAAAATTACTGGCATCGGCATATCCCAATTTGTCTGCTATCTGCTCAATGGGATATCTCGTTGTCACCAACAAGTAATTAGCTTTATGGAAAAGCACAGACTCACGTAATTGTTGATAGGTTGTGCCCACGTGTTTAAGTTTTCGTTTTAAGCTACTGGTGGAGAAATGTAATTCATCCGCCATTTTCTGCAATGAAGGTAGTTTACCGATGTGCTCTCGCAATTTATTACGTACAATTATTGCGATATCGACTACAGGATCCAGTAGCATCATTTCTTTTTCCACTTGATCAATTGCCGTGTTAAATACCTTGGTGTCAGTGGTAACTAAAGGGCGATAGAAATACTCTTTAGGGCATATTAGTTGATTAAAGGATTGGTCAAATTTGATCGTTAACCCTGGGGGGGTGGCATTGTCAGGAATTACACCCTGGACTGCACCGGTTAAATGGATTTCGTTAACAACATTTTCTCGCAAAGTCCCCGTTAGGTAGCGGCCTAAGTACTCAATATTGAACAGTAACGTGAGGTATTGGAAAAGCTCTACATCTGCTCCAAACTCCTGTCTTTCAATAGTAAACACAATGGACATTGTATTATTACTCTTACTCTTAATTAGCTCGAATCGCTGACCACCTCCCGTTCGAGTATCAATATACTTCGTGAGAAGTTCAGATGTTTCGGAAAGGTTTTTGGCTGCTTGGAAGGCATAACCCAGCGCCCCGTGGCGTAGCATTGTCAACCGCTTGGCGTATTGCAGGGGGAGTGTGGGGTCATCAATAACATCGATAAGGTTTTTCACAGCCTGGCTAAAGGAGTGGTGGCCAATTCGGGAATCTTGCTGAATCAAGGCGTCGAGCGGTACTCCTGTGTTTTTTAGGATTGCCTGAGGTGAAACTCCATACTCTATCGCAAGCTCTTGAAATACAAGAAGATATTCCATGGCCATGCCATGTATCCCATTTCCCAAAATAACCTGCTCATCTCTCATGGTCTAATTTCACCAGTAACTCGATCCCAATTCACCTAATACTCCTCAGTCTAACGTGTGATAGTGATGCTACCACATTCGTTGCACAGTTTAGGAGTTCGAAAGCATGCCAATAACAATCATAAATAAACCCAACATCCGCGCTCGAAAAATGCAGTTTGATTTTAAAGATATCAATACTGCAAATTTCTGGGGCGGAAATTCTATTGTGTCCTCTTTTTTTGCAGTGATGTCTGCCACATTTCCACCTGGTGAGAAAGAATTTATTGAGTCGGTAAGGCTGTTTAAAGACCGTATTAGCAATGCTGAATTGCAAAAGGAGATTAAAGAGTTTATTGGCCAGGAAGGTCAGCACAGTTTTCAACATCGGCAATTAAATTACGCTTTCGATGAACAGGGTTGGAATACTCCTAAAATTGAAGCAAAACTGAGAGATAAAATTTCATGGCTTAACAAATACCTGAGTGCTGAAAGTCGCCTTGCCCGTACCGTTAGTTTTGAGCATATCACTGCCATAATGTCAGAGTTTTTTCTTAGCAATCAGGATGTCCTCAATGACTTGCCGGAATCTCTTAAGTCATTATTTCTTTGGCATACGGTTGAAGAGATTGAGCATAAATCCGTTGCCTTTGATGTGTATCAAACGTTAGTTGACGACAGAAATCATCTGCGTCTTCATATGGCGTTAGTTACCATTGATTTTTCCCTTACCATGCTGTACTACCAAGTAATGACGCATATCTTGGCTAGGTCGTTGCCCAGCGGGAGAGACGTTAAAGGCGCGTGGACATTCTTTTTTGGTGTGAAAGGCATGATCAGAAATATGCGTAAACCTTATTTGGATTTTTATAGAAAAGACTTTCATCCATGGGATGTGGACAACAGCGAACTTATAGCGGCTTGGAAAGCTTCCAAATATGCAGATTTTGAAATAAACAAGACCCAATATGAGTGTTTTGAAAATGATAATAATGAGCAGATTGCGGTGGTATCTTAGCGTTATTATCCGAGATTGATATAACGGAGAAATAGTGGAGAAATAGTGGAGGGAATCCACAACTCAATGTGATCAAAGTGCTGTGGGTGTACTCACAGCACGACACCTCCCCCCAACATCCCTATAAAAATGAATATTGTCCTTTTACACGGGAAAACCCCTAGTTCCCCAATTTTAATATGTTATGCTCCAAAGAGTCGACCAAAACAAGTCGACAAGACCCCAAATTAACGAGAATACCCATAAAATAGTACCAATAAAATAGTACCCATAAGGAACAACAAAATGGCAGAAATTTCTTTGAAATGCAGTTGCGGCACGGTTCAAGGCACTGCGAGTAACATTACTGTCAAAAGTGGATTACGAATGGTTTGTTACTGCAAAAGCTGCCAAGCCTTTGCAAAACACCTAAATCAAGAGGATAAGGTATTAGATGAGTTCGGCGGCACGGAGGTTTTTCTGATACCTCCCTCGGAAGTAAAATTCCACCAAGGATCAGACCAATTACGATGCATGCGAGTTACATCAAAGGGCCCTTACCGCTGGTACACTGAGTGTTGCAAAACCCCCGTGGGAAACACTATTAAATCAAGTATTCCTTTTTTTACTATGGTCCACAATATTATGGAGCACGAAGCTAAGTCCGAGAACAGTTTAGGGTCAATTAAAGCTCACCTCAATGGTAAAGATGCAAGAGGAAACCTTCCCCCAGAAAAAATTAAATCAAGACCCCCACTGAAAACGATACTTGGATTAATATCTAGAATGAGTATGTGGAAAATAAAAGGTCTAAATAAACCCTCTCCATTTTTTAACGCCAGCGGCGAACCCACCTCAAAGCCAAGTAGGCCAGCGGCATAATTTGAAATAATTAATAGTGCCCATATACTATTAAGTAATCCTCATCGCAGGAATAGAGCCCTGAATTATTTATAGGGTATTGAATGTGGAGGAGGGGGAGTGGATCAACTCCGTGAGGTGTTCATTACACTGTTATAAATTGGAACGTTAAAAATTGGTACGTTAAATGAAGTTAATCTATAGGAATTCAAATCGAGCATTTATATACTCAGCAAAAAACGTTCTTGCGTTAAGTAGTATTGAATGTTTCTTGAAGAATGAACACTCCAATACATCAGGTGGTGAACTCGGTATCGCGAATATGTTTTTGGAATTATGGATACTTAAGGATGAAGATTTTGTAAAAGCATCTGAAATTATAGATACTCAATTTGAAAACCCTGTAATCAAAGCCCCGTGGGTTTGCGCTGAATGCAAGGAAGAGAACGATGGTAGTTTTGAATTCTGTTGGCAGTGTCAATTTGATCCAAATTTATAACAAGTGACTCTTATATAGGTCACGAAAAGCGCGACATATGAAGCCGAGCGTTATTGAAAAAACTGTAAATATAAGGCCTGATGCTGGCGATGCATTGGGGTTCCGTCCACGGTAAATAACCCTGCTTAATGAATGGTTATTGTACTAAGCTCAGTGATTGATGTAATATGCTAGAGATCTCGAGAGTACTTATCTAATAATAATAAAAAAAAGGCTGCCAACATGAACTGGACCGTCAAACCCTTTCTGTTATTTTGTATCCCTCTCATTATGACCATCGGCTGCAGCAAAGCGCCCTGGGAAGGGGCCGTCACAGCACCGGGTCAGTATACCATTGAATTAGAGCACGACAGTGTAGAAAGAACCTATGATTTGCATGTACCCATAGGGTATGACGGCAATACTAGCGTACCGTTAGTTTTCGATTTACACCCAGTAATCGTCAATGGACAAATTTTGGAGCTAATGTCTAATTTTCAAAGTCTTTCAGATACTCACGGATTTATCTTAGTGCAACCCAACGGAACAGGTAACTCTTGGAATGCTGGCCCCGTCTGTTGTTCGCCCGCCTATAAAAATGATGTAGACGACATCGGTTTTATCAGAGCTATAAGAGACGATCTCTTGGAAAGAGGTCTTGATATAGATATCTCAAAAGTATTTGCCGATGGCATGTCTAACGGTGCCTATCTTGCACATACAATTGCCTGTGAAGATAGCGAGCTACTGGCAGGCATTGCACCTGTGGTGGCCGGTATGGGCTATCATGATGTGAATGAATGCACCCCGAGCAAACCCATGCCTGTGCTTATGATATCCGGCGCAAAAGATGGACTCAGTTCAAAGGAAGAAACCTTCAATCGTTGGGTTGAATTAAATAGCTGCACCACTTCGCAATCAGAAACATTCGGCGTATTTACTTGTACTACCTATGATGACTGTGACGCAGGTGTTGAAACCACTCACTGTGTAGGTGAAGGTGTGGGCCATTGCTGGCCAGGTACTGACTTCGTTGTTTATGGTTGTAATCAGGACCTAGATGCTAGTCAGGTTATATGGGAATTCTATGAACGCATAATCAATGAATGATTAGGTTTACTTGAGATTCCAATAGTGGCTTTGTATAACTTAAAATCCAAGCCAAACATTCAATCTCGAATTATATTGTTGATTACTATATCAAAATCGGGTCGCTCCAGCTAAATGACGGCAACAGGCCAAATTAAGTTGAAAGAGTATTCTGGAAAAACCTTAAATTGTCGCCAATTTTAGTTAACCACGACAGTTTGGGAAATGTATTTAAGGTGGTAAACTTGTACCTGTTACCCTTATGTATGTAAAGAGAGGGGCTTATTATGCTACTTCAAGGTAACAGTTACTTATCGGTGTTAAAACGCAGTGCTAAACTTTATATTGCCTTCATTCTGCCCCTCCCAATGGGTGTTATCCCGATTCTAGCAATTGCTGAAATCGATAAGTTGCATCCGGTTTATCCTCTTGATCATCTATTAAATATCAAAGTGGTTACTGTCGCATCCGGTTACGAAGAGAACTCTTTGGATGTGGGTTCCTCTGTTGATGTGGTTTCTCCTGCTGAATGGCGCAGTAGAGGCTCGCATAGCATTTGGGAAGCCATGTGGCATTTACCAGGCATGTCGATTAATACGAATTCAACAGCAAGTGAAGGACTAACTTACAGGGGGATTTCCATTGTTCCGGGATCCCGAGGGACATCTATGATTATCGACGGTGTCCCAATAAACAATCAACTTTTTAGTACCGGGTTTTATCATGCAAATAACATTGGACTAGGAACACTGGCCCGAATTGAAGTGATTCAAGGACCCGGCTCTGCCTTGTATGGAGCTGACGCATTTCAAGGTGTACTCTATCTGCATACAAAAAAAGAAGATTTTTATGAAAATGAAATCGATGTATCCGCTGGATCAAGTGAGTATCGTCATGTAACGGCTACACTGGCACAAAGTTCCGGTGACAACGTGGCCGGATTTTCATTCGATATCAATGAATCTAATCCAGAGTTAAACTATTTATACGATAGTGCCAATAGCGACCCCAATAGCCCTAACCGCAACACCTCATTTGATATGTACCTTCCCCAGCAGACATTGACATTTACAGCGTTTGAAACGTATTCACCCTCTGAACATCTAGCCATTACCGCATCGGTTTTAGGGAACTTTATGGAGCGAAGTCTCCGACGATCGGCTTCTGGGTCCTCAGCTCGGTTTGTCGAGCACGAAACAGAATTTAAGATGGCACAAGCTACAATGGAATATGTTGGATTCAATGATATTAAATTTGAATTTCAGGTATATCGGTGGAGCGGAGAGTTTTCTTGGGACTTTGCCACGCAAGATACCGTTACAGACACTGAAATATCGAATATCCGTTTCCGTTTTGATGGGTTAGAAGAAAAGACGGGTGCTGATTTTCGCATAAGGAGTTCACCACTGAAAGAAGGAGTTCGTTGGCAGCTTGGGCTAAGCGGGTCCAGTGCTGAGCTTGACCATTTTGATAAAGGMCTCWCGAGYGGACCTTTAGTCCCTGACACGTTAAACGGCTATACCCGTGATTTGACGAGTATTTACGGTGAAGTAAAAGTCCCCCTCCTCAAAGATAACCTAAATTTTATCATTGGAGGTCGAAGAGATGATTACTCTGATTTTGGCCAACGCTTTTCCCCGAGACTTGCAGCCATCTACCGCCTATCAGAAACCTCAAGACTAAAATTTCTCTGGGGAAACGCTTTTCGCGCTCCATCAAGTGCCGAACTTGGTAGCGTCGGTGCACCGAATGTCGCCGCACCTTTCGGAAACCCGTCAATAGARCCAGAGATYATTGATACTTATGAATGGGTTTACATGCAAAATTGGGAGAATCAATCAATCGAAACAATTCTTTTTTATAACGAAATTAAAGAAGGGATTAACCTTATCCCAATGCCTACAGATGACCCTCGCTACTTTACTGATGGAATTCAGGAAAGCCACATATATGTCAATGGCTCTGATTCGGTATCCCATGGTTTTGTGATTAAGTATAGCGTGCGCTTTAATCGATGGCAGTTAGATAGTAATGTCAGTTATGCTGATGGAATGAATCTGTCCGCTGACATTGACTACCACACATACCCAACATGGATAGCGAATGTATTGGTGGCTTATGAGTGGGATCGAAGCTTGAAATTGATAGTAGCCAACCGGGTAGCATTCGATACTAAAACGAGGCCGGAAGCAGCCTCATCGGACCTTGAAGATTATTATCGAACCGATATTAATCTGACACAAACGATAGGTGAACAATTTGAGGTTCGTTTTGATATTAGAAATTTATTGGATTCCAACAGACTGGTAGTTAGTGGTACGTCCGCTGAATCGTGGGAACCTGAGGAGGGGATCAGTGCATGGTTGTCTGGGCGCTATAGCTTTTGACATTGGCTTGATGGCGCTTTAAATTTTTAAACTGCTGCATCACAGTGTTTAAGGTTCACTTTTAAAATTCGAGCCTGCTTTTCTGCTTCTTTGTTCCTGCGAGTTAAGAGCAACTATTAATTGCTGAGCGCACAAATAGGGGTTGCGCTATTTAAAATGTTGATTCCGCATGTCTAAGATGGGAAGATGTAGGAGTTCAGAGTTGATAAGCCTTAAAAACACTGTATTACGTAAAAGTTTATGCTTCTCTAGAGGTCACTGCCGATAGGCGAGTTTTTCAATATGGCAAACGTGATTTTTTAAAAAAAGAATAAAGGCCAATGGCAACAATCAAGGAAGATAGATTTATGATTAAGCTCAAGTTTCTATGTTTTTCAATAACAGCATTTATGTTATCGGGTTGTAATCTCAGCGTGGAAACTACCATTGGTGGATCGGTCAATTCGAATGATGAATTGATACACTGTGGTGACACCTGTGTTGCTAGCTATGATACGACCCAAGTTGTCACCCTACACGCCACCCCTGATGAAGGTTATATATTTGACGGCTGGAGTGGGGCTTGTACGGGTAATACAGAATGTATCGTATCTATAGGAAAATCCTCTGGTGATAAAAAGGTAACCGCTATTTTCCATTCTTTAGACGCCATTACTTTCGACGACCCGGATTTTAGCCGGTGCGTGAAGGAGGCACTCGATAACACAGAAGTGGAGAGCCTAGCAGATATTACCAGTTTGTATTGCTCATATACTTCTGGTAGCGCAGTCAAGTTAAAGTTTTTTCCCAATTTAACTGACCTTAGATTAACACCCCGCATTCACTACGGTCCCAGGGATCTCATTTCCAAACAGGTTGATTTTTCTCAGAATACGGGATTAACGCATCTAACCCTAGATAATTTTCTAGTTACACGCGTCGATCTCACTCAGAATACGGCATTGACTGAACTTAACCTGGATATGATTCGACTCAAAGATATCGATCTCTCTCAAAATACGAAGCTGACGAAGCTTGATATGTACAATAATCAACTCACGGTCATCAATCTCACTCAGAATACCGCGTTGAAGGACCTTTCTCTGCGTAGTATGAAACTCAAAGACATCGATCTCACTCAGAACACCGCGTTGGAGCGCCTTGATCTGAGCGGAAACGCACTCACAGGCATCGATCTCACTCAGAACACCGCGTTGGATAACCTTAATCTGGACAACAATCAACTCACAGAGATTGATCTCACTCAGAACACGGTTTTAACGGTTCTTTATCTTGGCAGTAACCAACTCACAGACGTTGATCTCACTCAGCATACAGCGTTGAGGTCACTTTATCTGAACAAATCTCTGCTCACAAGCATCAACCTTCCTCAGAGCGCAGCGTTAACCAGGCTCGATCTAAGCACCAATCAACTCACAGACATTGATCTCTCGCAGAATCCCGGGTTAACCACACTCTGGCTATACGACAATCAACTCACAAATATTGATGTCATGCAGAATACCGCGTTAGAGGACCTTACTCTGACCGGAAACCCACTCACAGACATCGATCTCACCCAGAATGCGACGTTGACAACACTTCAGCTGAGCAACAGTCAACTCACAGACATTGATCTCACTCAGAATACCGCGTTAACCAACCTCCAGCTATTCAACAATCAAATTACAAACATCGATCTCATGCAGAATACCGCGCTGTCAACGCTAAACTTGAACAACAATCAACTCACAAATATCGATCTCACTCAGAATGTGACGTTGACATCACTTTCACTGGGCAACAATCAACTCACAGACATTGATCTCACTCAGAATACCGCGTTGATTAACCTTGATCTGAACAACAATCAATTCACCAACATCGATGTCACTCAGAACACAGCATTGACTCGGCTCTATCTCCATTCGAACCAACTAACCGAAATTGATATCACCCAGAACGCGGCATTGTTCTATGTCTATCTCCATTCGAATCAGCTAACCGAAATCGATCTCGACGAGAATAGGGATCTGCAGAGACTTTATTTGGAGGAAAATCCCTTTACGCAAGAAACAAAAAATTATCTAGACACCATAGATTGGATTTTTAAAATGGAGTACTAGGATATTCTATAGACTTCCTATACTTCTGGTTGGGATAAAATGGAAAACGTGATTATGAAAGCAGCAATTATGAAAGGGTATGGTTCTAATTCCGAATTTGTTATAGCTGAGATGGAGATGCCACATATTGGAGATGAAGATGTCCTTATTGAAGTACGTTCATCATCTGTTAACCCCATCGATTTCAAGCTACATAAAGCAGTTTCGTATTTGCCCAGAAATGGAGGTTTTTTAAAACCCATAATACTGGGAAGAGACGTTTCTGGTGTTGTTAAACGAAAAGGCTCCTCTGTTCGTGATATTCAGGTAGGTGATGCCGTGTATGGCGTTTCCATGAATTTTTTAACCGGAGCTTATGCAGAATTTGCAGCGGTTAAAGCAAAGCATATTGCTCCAATGCCCGTTAATGTATCTTTTGAAGAGGCTGCTTCACTTCCTTTG
>NVVG01000053.1 GCA_002402125.1 Moraxellaceae bacterium | reverse complement strand
CGCGCTTATCCGGTGGTCTTAGCCAAAGAGAGAATCATCAAGTAGGACAAAAGCAACGGGCAATACAATATCAGAACGATTGGTGTGCTGTTGGGTTGGCAAAGCCGGAAGCAAGGGCAAAATATACCAAACGTTTTAAGGTCGCTCTGGAATCATTTGGGTAGTCGCTTAGAAAAATAAAAAAGGCGCCTTAAGGCGCCTTTTTTATTGCTAACGTAAAGTCTTTTTTGATATTTTGCTAGCGGATTTTCTGACGGATTCTAGCGCAGCCTTTATCTAAGGCAGAGGCAAGTGACGCGTTGGATACTGTGATGTTTACACGTTCAATAATGTCATTTCGAATAGAGATGGACATTTTACAGTCTTTCTCAGTTATTCTCTTAGATTTGTCAATATAGACCCAAGTCATTGCACCAGAAGCAGACTCGCTGCGCTGGTTGGGTAGTCCTAGATGAGATTCAACAAAGGACAGCGGTTTACCCGTAAGAATCGTAACAATGTCACCTTGTGACTCTCTTGTCGCAGGGTTTGAACAGGCCTTCTTATTCATCGTACAGGGGTCTTGGTCTTGGTCTTGGGATGCCCAAGGGTTTTTTCCAAAGTTAAATTTTTCGCATCCGCTAATCAGTAATATACAGATGAGAGTTAGGACAATTTGGGTGGTTCTCATAAGGTAGATCCTTTTCTTTTTATTATTCTCTGCGGTATTTTACTAATTATGGTCAAATAAGAAACGCATCAATAGAATTTTTGAGGGTGTGATTGGATTTTTGGTCGTTAACCAACAGCCTGGACTGTCATTTGTTAGCGTTATTGTGAAGGATTTCACTAACAGATTGCAAGTCTAGCAGGCACTAGTGGTGATAATAGTGACGATATAGGTACTTTAGTTACCTAATTGTCTATTTAGCTTTTCCCCAGAGGGTGGCTTTCGAGCCATTTTTGCATATTTTCTACGCAGTCTGCATCTAGCTCGATGCCTGCTAAGTGTTTGTTTTCTTCAGCAGTTTTCTTCGTCCAACGGATAATACCACTCACCAGGATACGGTCGTTGTCTGCTTCGTGATTTACCCAAAGGGCTATTTCGGAATCAACTAACACCTCAAAATCGATAATGGCCTGAATGCCGTGGGCCGAAATATTGACTGTGCTAGCGGATTTCTGATCATCGTCATAACCCGTAAGTTGAGATGAACTAATGGATTTAATGAATAAGGTGTCTTCAATTTCTGCGCGAGGAGATACTCGGCGATCTGCATATGGATCTGTCATTGTCTATTGTCTAGTTAATTTCTGGGGGATGACTCTATTATAGTCGGTTTATTGATGGTTGCTGTTGGTGGATGTAAAAGAGAGCTATCTGAGGGGTAAATCAATGTGAAAAACCACACCGTTTTGTTGGTTATTGTTTCTAGCGGACAGTTGCCCTTGGTGATATTTGACAATTAATTTGACTATATAAAGTCCTAAACCGAGATGTGGTGTGTCGCTACCGCTACCTGTACTGCCATTGCTAGGTTCGTTGCGGATGCTGACCATAGAATCAAATAGCTGTTGTTGCATGTTGTCGGGCAGCAATGGCCCGGTATTTTCTATCGATAGTCGAATACCGAGATCGCTAGCCATTAGTGACAGCCGAATGGTTGTATTGATGGGGGCGAATTCGGTCGCATTGGTGACTAATTTGTCTAGCATTTGGGCGATGAGTTCTGGTGCTCCTCGTAGGTTGGTTGTTGTCGAAGCAAGACTTTCATGTTGTATAAAGTCAAATTGAAAGTCTGGATAACTGTCTTGATAGGCTTGGCACATATCGTTTACCAGTATTGCAATATCAAAATCGTGGATGTCAGCGTGTTGAATCGCTTGTTCAACACGGCTTGCTTCACTCATCGCATTAAGTATCAGCCGTAAACGTTCGAGTCCTTCTTCGGCTCTGGATAAATAGCGCTGTTGCTTTTCTGTGTCTTGAGGTTCAACCATTTTTAACATTTCAATGGACGACTTACTGATGGTTAATGGTGTTCTGAGTTCGTGGGCAAGCTTTCCTGATAATGTTTCTAGGTACTTGTTGTAATCATGTATACGTTGCAGTAATCCTGCATAACTTCGTGAAAGGTCACCTATTTCATCATGGGCCTTGCTGGCGGAAAAACTTTGCACCTTGCCGTCTTGATTGACCGCATTTTCTGTTTGGTTTCTTAATCGTCGAATCCGATAGGATAAGACGCTGGCAAAACCCAGTAATATCAAGGCGGAAAGTGCAGCGGTAGTGAGGCTAAGGTTGATGATGCGAAAAAGTGCATTATTGGTCAGCGATAGCAACGCATCGCTGGATTGGGTTAATACCACGTAACCAGTCGCCTGCTGTTGCTTGTTGAGTATTGGTGTAGAAACAGAAAGTATCGAGCGTTGAGTATTTTTAACTTTATACCATTGGTCTTGATTGTTTTTGAAAATAGCGGGAGATATTTGGCCGGTTGATTGACTCAGTAGAATACGATTAATTGGCCACGAGGGCATTGACTCGGAGGACAAAATATCTTCCATCAGGTAACGGTAAAAATGGCTAAGTGCCGACTCCCATAAGTTGACGGATTGGGTGTTGTCTAAATCATAATCCTTGGGTTGATCGGCAGCACTGATTTTGCTTTGTGGCGATAGTGGCCAGCCGTCGGTGTCAATAATAGCAATGTCCCAGGAAGATTGTCTAAATGCAGATAGCTGATTGGTTAAGGATAAAATAGGGTGCCGTAATGTATTGGTTGTCGATGTCGCCAGGCGTTGCGCGATAGTGTGTTGTAGAGGGTTGCTGGAGTCGTTATTGAATACAGTAATCTCCAGGTAGTCTTTTGCTAGCGTTAAGGGAATGTTGAGCTCAATATTGTAACCCACGGTATTGTTGTTTGTGACTTCTTGCCAATAACCATTGATATGTTGGGACGCAGCTAGTGGTTTCCAGTGTTTTTTATTGTTGGCGCTGTTTGAAATGTTGGATGCGACAGCTTGAATGTCACCAGGCCCACTGGTGTATAAGATGATTTCTTTCTGTTCTTGATTGCTACCGGTGGTGATGCGGATGTGGTCGTTGAACGCGGGCGACGGGGAGTTAGGATGATGGTAAACAATATGGTTGTCGTTAACATGAATAAATAATAAGAGATATTTTTCGTTCATCGTAATCTTGAAGTAATGCGGAGACGATGTGTTGTTACTTTGTTTGTGTGGGTCTTTTAATAGCAAGTTTAGCGGATGAGAAACATAATGTTTCCACTCGTCGTCATAACCATCAATGGCAATTGGACTTTCACGATATGGAGCGTATAAAATATCCGTAGAATGAGGCTGTAAAGCCATCTGTTCATTAACTGTATTTTTAATAATCTGGGTGATAGGGAAGGCGGCCGTTTTTAATATCTGTTGCTGGTTTTGTCGAAGCACGGATTCCATTTCTTGCACATACTGACTACCTGCCCAGGGCAACGCAAGTAGGCATAATGAGACGATGATAAGTTGCTTACGAAGGGTCATGCCAGCGATAACCTATGCCATAAACGGTTTGAATGGCATCAAATGTGCTGTCTAAGGTTTGAAACTTTTTTCTGATGCGTTTTACGTGTGACGTGATGGTGTTGTCATCCAACACGGCATTAGCAGCGTCCATTAATTGTTGTCGATTTTTCACATGCCCTGGGTGTTTTGCCAATGCATGGATCATCCAAAACTCAGTTAATGTTAAATCCAAGGGTTTGTCTTTCCATAAGGCAATCATGCGGTCAATGTCTAGGTGTAATGGCCCGCGTTCAATACGGTCGGTATCTTGTGTGTGTTGGCTTAAATTATCTATACGACGGAACAAGGCAATTATTCTAGCGCCAAGATGCGGCAGGCTAATATCTTTGGTCAGGTAATCGTCTGCCCCGAGGCGTAATCCTGAAATGGCATCGAGTTCACTGTCTCTGGCCGTTAAGAATATGATGGGAAGATTGGGGGCCTGCTGGCGTAGTTCCCGGCATAATTCAAAGCCACCTTCTATTTCGTCCTCAAGGCCAATATCGATAATGGCCAAATCAGGCAATTGCTGTTCAAAAGATTTTAAAGCCTCCAGCCTATGACCATATACATCCACCTGATAACCATATCCTTCCAAAAATTCGCGGTAGTTTTCGCGAATAGTCGGCTCGTCCTCAACGATTGCAATGCGCCGCGCCATCTTGTTGTATCCTAGCGTTTTTATAGATGCCCAAAAGAGTCAGTGGTTGGAATTGTATCAAACAGGGCCCAGATTGATAGTCGTTGCCATAATTCGCCATAATTGATCAGTGCTTTTGCAGATTTCTCCCCCTGGAATGCCTTTTTTCTCCGGCTAAATGAAAAACTAATTAAGGGTTTATTCATTTGGGAGAAGAGTAATGTCACATGCAACAAAAAATTGGGATAAAACATGTCGTTTGGAGCTTCTGTGTTCGGCGCTGCTGGTTTGGGGGTTGCTGTTGGTCACTTCGTTGTCTCAGGCGAGTGTGGCGTCTTCAACGCAAACATTAGGCCAATCAACCGAACAGGGCAGTGGTTCATTGATGGTTTCCTCTGTAGCGGGTGATTCTCGAGAGCTGCCTCGTCTAAATACAGATTTTTCCTTACGGGTGAGTGGCATGGTTGTACAAGCTACGGTGACCCAGGTGTTTATTAATGATTCTGATCAATGGCTTGAGGGAAAATATGTTTTTCCATTACCGTCAAATAGCGCAGTGAATGGGTTAACCATACGCATAGGTGATCGGCTGATTGAAGGCGAGATTAAGGAAAAACAGGCTGCACGCAAGATATTCTTGAAAGCGCGAGCACAGGGGAAAAAAGCCAGTTTGGTTGAGCAGCAACGGCCAAATATGTTTACCAATCAGGTGACGAATATAGCACCGGGAGAACAGATTAAGGTGGAGTTGCGTTATTTGCAAACGTTGCGCTATGACCATGGAGAGTTTTCATTGCGTATCCCCATGACCATAACTCCTCGTTATGTACCAGGGCATACCAGAGAAGAGCCGATGGTAGAGCTTGGCGTGCAAAAAGCTACCGTGCAAGGTGGGGGGTGGGCGTTTAATACGGATCAAGTTCCGGATGCATCTTTTGTCACGCCGCCGCAACGATCGGTTGCCGAACTTGAAATGGTTAATCGTGGCGTTGGTCCTGTTAACGATGATGTGCTTGATTCCACACTGACCAACGTTGCGACGGTGCATATTACCTTAACACCAGGATTTGAATTGGCATCGTTGACGTCGCCTTTCCATCAGATTTCCTCAGAAAAGCAATCGGATAATTATACCATCAGCACTAAAAAACCGTGGGTGTTAATGAATCGTGATTTTGTTTTACGCTGGCGACCCGTGGCAAACCAGGCGCCAGTGGCGGCATTTTTTAGTGAGTCGATCCTGTTTAGCGGTAATGTTACGGATGAGGGCGATGTTGATGAGGACAATGATGTTGAAGAAGGTTCTTTCGAGGCAGGGAAGGTCGAGCATCATGGTTTGTTATTGGTGATGCCGCCAACGCAGATAATGACGCAACATTTGCAGTCCAGAGAACTGGTGTTAGTCATTGATACCTCTGGTTCGATGGCGGGGACATCGATGGAGCAGGCGAAGCAGGCTTTATTAGTAGCACTGGAGCGATTGTCAGATAAAGACTATTTTAATGTGATTGAGTTTAATTCTCACACCTATCCTTTGTTTGATCGTTCTGTTATTGCTAACCAAGAAAACATTAATAAAGCAAAACGTAAAGTCCTTAGTTTGCAAGCGAACGGCGGCACTGAAATGCGCGGGGCATTGCAGATGGCCTTAATGCCACCAGAGTTGCCTGGTGCAGAGGAAGAAAAAGTTTCAACCAGAGTACGACAAGTGGTGTTTATCACCGATGGTAGTGTAAGTAATGAGGAGACGTTATTTACCTATATTGTCAATAATGTTGGTAAGTCTCGATTGTTTACCGTAGCGATAGGTTCCGCACCTAACGGTTATTTTATGAAGAAGGCCGCGCAATTTGGTCGTGGGCTGTATACCTCAATCGGTAGTGTGCATGAAGTGCGCAGCACTATGTCAGCTTTATTTGAGAAAATCTCGAAGCCATTGCTGGTGGATATAAGTGTGACTTTTCATAATGCCGGTTTAACGGAATACTATCCAACAAAAACCCCCGATCTGTATGCGGACCAGCCTTTGATGATGTATGTGAAATTGGCAGAGAAAACCGATACGGTAACTATACAAGGCGAATATGAAGGTCGTTATTGGCAGCAGGACGTTGTGCCAAATTGGAATGCGAGCCATGAGGGTGTGGGCACTTTGTGGGCTCGTCAGAAAATCGAGTACTTGATGGACGAGGCGGTAAGGCAGGGGAATAGCGATCAATTTCGGCAGGAAATTACCTTGTTGGCGATTCATTATAAAATCATGAGTCGCTACACAAGTTTTGTAGCGGTAGATAAAACACCATCGCGTCTTCAATCTAACTTGGTGAAGCGTGATATCCCTAACAGCATGCCTGCTGGTTCTACGCAGCCTGTGCCTTCTGTAGCATATCCAAACACGGCGTTGGGAATCAATGGCATGGTTGTTTCGGGAAGTTTGTTATTGTTTCTTGGGCTGTTGATCTTATGTTGGAAACAAGATCGACTTGTGTTGCGAACCCACTATCCAATTTGCCAGGGAGGAGGAGTATGAGGCAAAGCATGAGGCAGAACATGAGGCAGAATAAGTGCAGCAGTGGCTTATCTTCGCTTGCTGTCAGGTTGGTAATTGTTATTTTATTAGTGTTTGGTGTGTGGCAGGTAGGGCACGCAGCATACATGCTAGCCAAAGCAAAAATGGCTCAATATTTATTAAGCCAAGCCTGGAATGAGATGCAGGCCGGTGCGGTAGCAAGAAAGCCTTGGCCATGGGCGGATACTTTTCCGTTGGTTAAGCTTCAGTTTGCGGATGATGAGGCGATGATTGTACTGGCAGGGGCCTCAGGTAGGAATCTTGCGTTTGCGCCAGCCCATGTGTCAGCTAGCGTTAAACCGGGAGTGCGTGGGGTGAGTGTGATTGGAGGACATAGGGATACTCACTTTGCATCATTAGAAGATGCAAAGGTGCAGGATTTACTAACGGTTGAGTACCCAGGAGGTGAGCGCCTGTTTTATCAGGTTACCCAGGTGAGTGTGGTTGATAGCCGCTCCTCGACAATCGCCTTGGATGCGGAGCAGTCGATGCTTGCTTTGGTTGCTTGTTATCCCTTTGACAGTTTTGATGCCGGTGGACCTTTGCGTTTTGTTGTTATTGCTGAAATCGTGTCAGCACCAGGTTTACGGGTTTCGGATAAATTTATTCTGTGAGCGTCCATTGTCTGTCGTGCTGTTTTTTTGTTACAGCATATTTAATGCAGGAATGGGCTAAATGAACTATATAAAGTGGTATGTATTAGAAATGTTGTGGAGGTGGGTGTATGCGGTTATCTGAAGTGGCGACTTTGTACCGGCCAGTGGGGCCGGGCCAGTTACAATGTATTATCGCGTCGGGTTGGAGCCAGTTTCCGGAACGCAAAGCTCGTCAGCGATTTTTTTACCCGATGCTGCATGAATCGTTTGCAAAGAGTGTGGCAGAGGATTGGAATGTAAGAAATTCCGGCGTTGGTTATGTCACGCGTTTTAAGCTGAAGCGTGAATTTTTGGAGCCTCATCCGATTTATATGGTGGGTGGGCCTGAACATCGAGAATATCGTATTGAAGCTAGCTTGCTTGCCCAGTTAAATTCAAATATTGTCGGCAAGATTGAGGTGATAGCAGTATACGGCGAGCGGCTATTTAGTGATGAGCAAATACTCTTGGCCAAGTAATGATGAGGGCAATAGAGAATAAGGTAAGCAGTAAGGTTGGGGCCTAAGGCGTTTGCCGCGCCCTGGTCTAAGCACCAACGTATTGTTGGCGCTTAACCTGGTAGGTCGGTGTACTAAATGCCAAATAGCGTCTTTTTACTGCTTTTCAGTATTTCTTCGTTATCCTGCCAGATCAGTTTCCCGGTTTTTGTGTTTAGCAGATGTAAGTTCATGCTGTAATACACTTCTTTATCGGTATTCCCCACGCGTATAACATTGCGTAGGCTGCCATACAGCAGGTAATCGGCATTTGTTCTTGCCGCGATTTTCTTTGCGACGCTTACATTAACGCGGGCGAACAGTTCGCCACTGGTAGCCGCAGCGTGGGCTTGTATGACGCTATTTTTGTCTGTAACAGAAAACTTACCAGATTGGGTTAATTGCTGAGTAATAGAGTCCATGATTAGGTCTGTATCAATATTATCGGTGGTTTGGTTGGTTAACGGGCTGACAGCGAGTTTGAGTCGTTTTCTTTGCAGTAAATCTTCGATGGTAGGGTAGGTGATAAGGTGCCTGATCATTTTTTCTGACGCGGTAACTAATTCATTGTTGCCAACATCTTGTTTGATGACTTTTATACGGGTCGCTTCGCCATATTCTACAGAGCTAGTGCAGGCGCTAAGTGAAAGTAAGCTGGCGGCTGCAAGAACGCCAATGATGGTTCTTATTGTCATTGTTGTATCCTTAGATGTGGCTTGTTGTAAGGGTTAGACGATTAGATTTATCTTTAAGACTAAGGTTTTCATGTTCTGGCAGGTGATGCAAGCCATAAACCCAGAAACCTGAACCTTATTGATTGGTGTTGATTTCGAGTTCAGTTATTAGGAATATGGCTTCTTCTCGGGTATTGCCACAAACATCTGGGCTGGCAGAAAATTGGCCGCAAACAGCGGGGCGTTCTGGAGTGCCAAAGATTAAGCAGTGATTGTCAGGAGAAAGCTGAATGCAGCGGGTGCCGGCGGGTTTGCCGTTTGGCATACCTGGTATTGGTGTGGTGATGGATGGGGCAATGCAGCAGGCGCCGCAGCCGATGCGACATTTCATTGGAACAGTGCCATTGGTCAGCTATCCGTCGAGAGAATAGCGTCTTCTAAGGCCCACAACCGATCTTGGCCCCATACAACAGTGTCGCCATATTGGAAGCTAGGAACTCCCCACAACCCGAGTGCTTCAAGGTCATTTAGGTTCTTTTCTGCTAATCGCCCCCAGTCTTTATTGTTGATCCATGCTTTGGCATCGTTCCAATCTAAGCCTGCTCTGGCGACAAGGTTTTCTAAAACACTATCTTTGCAAACGTTAGCCCCTTCGGACCATATGCCGGTAGATATGGAGGTGATGTAGGCGCGTTCTTTGCCTTTTGCTTTGGCATAAGGGTATAAGGCAAAGCAGCGCTCTACACCTTCGCCTGCAGGGTCGATCATTTTTCCGAATGAAATGCCGTATCGGTTAGCTTCGCGTTTAGTGTCGTGTACGATATACATTCGTTTTGTTTTAGGGACACTGAGGCCTCGTGTGATCATCGGCATGATGGGTTTGATATTTACTGGGAATTTGTATAAATCTGCCAGTTTAAAAATTCGTTCAGCGGCAATATAAGAATATGGACTACGAAAAGAGAAGTAGAAATCCAATGTATGGACAGTTTTTGGCCGCCGTTTAAGCGTGCTGAGGCCTTGTAGGGAATGGCGATATTGCCGTTGATAGTCCGCTATAGTCCCGGTATTTCGTTTAATATTGGGTTTGTCGAGGCGTTCCGCTAAATGGCCGAGACGATCAACCCCCCAGTACCACTCACCACCGTAGTGCAGCATCGCTGACGTGTAGTGCCCGTTACTTAATAGCCGTTCCTTATTCTGTTTTATTTGTTTGTGGGTTTCTTTTTCAGGTAGTCCACCGTAGCGATTAATACAACTGTCAAACGTCGTGGTGCTCGTTCCCCACAGTGCGCTGGTGATTTCGTTGACCATATGCAGCAACTTTGGGCGATCTTTGTGTTTTAACAACGATGAAGTGGCTTTGAAGGCATCCTCTGGCGATGGCTGGATAGGCTGTTCGGGAAATGTTAGGTCATGAAACTGTGCTAGTCGTTTGGCGTCTTCCAAGGCATATTTTTCAAGCGCTGCTTGTTCTGGATTAAATTCGGAGGGTAGATCGAGTACAAACTCAATTTCTAAACGAACGTGAAAGTCTTCCAGAAAACGCGGAATTGTTTGTAGTAATAAATATGAATATGGGTCGTTTACTCGATGATAAAATGTCACCACATTAAGAGAAGGTGACATTTTTCTTTTGAGTTCGAACCATCCTCGTTTAAAGCTTTTGCTGCCATCGCTGGTTATTGCGCGAGCTAGGTGTGGAGTCAATAAGTTATTAGATGACATATTCCGTTACTGAGTTAGCAATTATTACAATAGGCTAGCGACCTTACTTGTGGGAGCACTGGTACTGCTAGCGATAATTTCCCCGAGTATTAGCAATAGAGTTTAGTTCGTCTAATACCATTTGTATCATATTTATGTGAATTATTAGCTTTTAAGGGATTTGATAAATACCTTAGCGTTACGCTGATAGTTAAACAGGTTTTGCTTGGGTTGGGGTAGCTTCTCGATGTCACCGCGGCTAAAGCCGCGTTCAATAAACCAGTGGGCTGTACGTGTTGTTAGTACAAATAGGGTATCGATCCCTTGGTTTAGCGCTTGTTTTTCCATGTGCAGAAGCAATTTATCCCCTCTTTGGCCTGAGCGATAGTGTTTGTGTACAGCAACGCAGCCTAATTCTGCACAGTGTTCGCTAGGAAACGCATTGAGTGTGGCACAGCCGATGATCATGCCATCGCGGTCAATGATGGTGTATTGGGAAATGCCATTTTCTAACATCTCTCTAGAGCGTCTGACGAGTATTCCTTCTGCTTCTAGAGGTTCAATTAGCTCCAGAATTCCGCCGATATCATCGATAGTTGCGCTGCGAATCTGCTCGTAATTACTTTGAGCGATTAATGTACCACAGCCATCATGAGTGAAAAGCTCCTGCAGTAAGGCGCCATCTTGTTCATAGCTAATGAAGTGGCATCGCCCAACCCCTTGTTGGCAGGCATCGATCGCATGCTGGATGGTTGAACTATGTATGGTTGAGCTATGTGAGGTTTGTTGATTTAGGAGTGCTTGGGCTTCTTGCAGGGTGAGTTCACGGATTAATTGTCCGTCAGGGTCCATTAGCCCCTGCGTGTTGCTAAGGAAAATGAGTTTGTCGGCGTTAAGGTGGGTAGCGACATGTTCCGCTACGTCTTGCCAGGCAAGATCAAATATTTCACCCGTTGGGGAATAACCAATGGGGGATAGCAATACAATAGCTTCGTTTTGCAGGTGTCGCTGAATGCCTTCTTTGTCGATTTTGCGTACTTCGCCGGTATGTTTAAAATCAACTCCTTGTCGTACACCATAGGGTTTGGCAGTGACAAAATTGCCCGACACAACACTGAGCGCAGCCCCGTGCATTGGGGAGTTGGCGACACCCATGGATAATAGTGCTTCAATCTCAATGCGTACACAGCCGGCGGCTTCTACCACGGTTTTAAGATGGTGATTATCGGTAATGCGTTTGCCATCAACCTGTTTTTGGGTGGCACCTTGTTGGGTGAGTTTTTCTTGTACCTGATGTTCGGCACCATGCACCAATATCAGACGGATGCCTAGGCTTTCTAACAAGGCAATGTCATGTATCACATGATGAAAATTACTGTGGTTAATCGCTTCCCCATCAAAGCCAATAACAAARGTTTTGTTACGATGGCTATTAATGTAGGGGGAAGTACTGCGAAACCAGGTGATATAGTCTGAAGGGTTCATAATGTTTGTGTTTTATAGCCTTTAATGTTTGTCGCCAACTAGTGTTCGTCGCTGAGTAACTGAGTATCACCGCCAATTGCTGCGGTATTGATGGAAAGCGACTTCTCGCTGACCAGCCTGAGTAAATAGTGCGGTCCACCGGCCTTGGGGCCTGTGCCTGACAAACCTTGGCCACCAAAAGGCTGAACGCCAACCGTCGCCCCCACCATRTYGCGATTYACATAGATGTTGCCCACATTTACGTTGTCAGAGATATATTGGCAAAAACCGGATATWCGGCTGTGAATGCCAAGGGTTAGGCCAAAGCCGGTGCCGTTGATTTGTTGAATGATATCGTCAATCGCGTCTGCTGCAAAGCCGACAATATGCAAAATCGGGCCAAATACTTCATCAAATAGCTCATTAATGTGGCTAATTTCGATCAGAGTCGGGGCAACATAATACCCTGAGCTGCAGCCTTCTGATAACGGCGCTTGGTAGATGATTTGCTCTGAGAGGCGAAAGCGTTCGATGTGGTTATTTAATTCGGCCTGGGCGCGATGGGTAATTACGGGGCCCACATCGCTATGCCAATTACAGGGGCTGTCAACCTGCAGCTCTTCCATATAACCCACTAATAACTCAATGATAGTTTCTTTAATATCGTCTTGTACATAGAGCACTCGTAGTGCTGAACAGCGTTGGCCTGCACTATCAAATGCCGACGCAATAACATCTTTTACTACCTGTTCGGGCAAGGCTGAGCTGTCTACAATCATCGCATTTTGACCGCCGGTCTCTGCAACAAAAGGAATGATGGGCCCGTCTCTTAGGGCTAATTTACGATTGATGCTAGTGGCGGCGGCGGTTGAGCCGGTAAACATCACTGCGGCTAATTTGGCTTCGTTAAGAATGGTGCTGTCGATATGGGTGGCAGGGGCCGGTAAAAACTGCAACACATTTTTTGGAATACCCACTTCATGGAACAGTTCAACCGCGCGCCGTGCAATCAGCGGTGTTAGCGTTGATGGTTTAGCAATGACCGTATTTCCGGATGCTAAGGCGGCAGCAATTTGTCCGGTAAATATCGCTAGTGGAAAATTCCAGGGGCTTATGCAAAGTACCGGGCCGCGCCCCGCTAACGAGAGTGAATTGCGTTCACCGGTAATGCCTTTTAAGAGGGTTTCTTCGCTTAATTGCTGGCGCGCTTGCTGAGCATAATAGCGGCAGAAATCAACGGCTTCGCGAATTTCCGCATTGGCGTTGGCGATGGTTTTGCCCGCTTCGCGCATGGCTAATGCTATTAACTCGTGAGAGTTTTCTTCATATAAATTAGCAACTTGTAGTAAGAAGTCGGCCCTGTCGTCGGCACCGACATGTTTCCACTCAGCAAATGCGGCTAATGCAATGTCAAAGGCACGGTGGCAATCATATCGTGTCGATGGGACAAATGAACCGATGATATCTTCGGTGTCTGCCGGGGATATGATGATGCTTTGGTCGTCCGTGGTCTCGGCAGTTGTCTTATTTTCAGTACTTTCCGTCGCTGTGTTAGTCTGCTCAGCGTCCTGATTGAGTAACCACTGCTTTTTGAGGAAAGGAGTGAGGTTATTTTTGAGAGCGCGCAACTCCTGCGATGACTCAAGGTTTATCCCCTTGGAATTTTTCCTCAGTGGGCTATACAGCTTTATCGGCAATGGAATAGATGGGTTACTTAGCTTGTCGGTGTTTTTGATGGTGAGTGTAGGTTCTTCTGCTAAGTAATTGATGTCGACGTTTTGATTGATTAAGCGTACAAATGAGGTGGACGCGCCATTTTCTAGTAGGCGGCGCACAAGATACGGTAATAGTCGGTTGTATTCACCCACTGGTGCATAAATCCGGCAATGGATATTGTCAGTATTCGCCAGTACATGATCGTACAACGCTTGTCCCATGCCATGCAGTCGCTGGAATTCAAACTGTTTGTAATGATACTCTTCGGAGAGTGCCATGATGCTGGCGACGGTATGGGCGTTATGGGTGGCAAATTGAGGGTAGAGGAAATGTTTTGTCTTCATCAGTGTGTGCACGCAGGCTAGGTACGATAAGTCTGTGTGGGATTTTAATGTATACACCGGGTATTCGCTGAGTCCCAGCTGCTGAGCGCGTTTGATTTCGCTGTCCCAATAGGCACCTTTTACCAGCCGTACGGGTATGAGGCAGTGGATAGTTTTGCTGAGGGCGCTGAGCCATTCAATGATTCCGAGTGCGGACTTTTGATAGGATTGAACTGCAATGCCGAGTTTTCCCCAGTGACGAAAAGGTTCTGTGCCAATAATCTCGGCAAAAATCATTAACGTGGGTTCAAGGCGCCAGCTCTCTTCAGCATCGATAGTTATGGGGACATCTTTTTCATAGGCCTGGGTGAGCAGTCCTAGCAAATTATCCTTTAGTTGTTCCAGCGCTTTTGTTTGACGAAGTTCGAAGCGCGGATGTAATGCAGATAGTTTGATTGAAACACTGGATGGGGTCTTGGTTCGTTGTGACGGTGCTTGTTGTTCTGCCTGTTCATTTAACGTAGCGTTATATTCAGCTATGGCATCAATAGCATGGCTGTAGGCGCCGATATAGCGTCCAACATCTTTTTGGGTGACCGCAGCTTCCCCCAGCATATCGATAGAATGTGAATAACCCGTTGTTCGTTCGTCGTTACTTTGTTCCAGTGCCGCTTGCACGGTTTGACCGGCAACAAACTGCTGGCCGATGACTAACATGGCTTGTCGAATGGCCGACAATATCAGCGGTTCGCCCATTTTTAGCAGTAGATTTTGCATTTGTTTAGCCAGCCAGGCGACACGTCCTTCGACAGGATTATTATCCAGTAACTTCCCCGTAAGTACTAAGCCCCAGGTTGAGAAATTAACCCAAAAAGTGTCGCTGTGTCCTGCGTGCAATGCCCAATTGCCAGTATGGAGCTTATCTTTTAAGAACCGTTCTGCGGTAGTATCATCGGGAATTCGAAGCAACGCTTCGGCAAGGCTCATTAAGACAACGCCTTCGTGGTTGTCTAGGCCATATTCTTTTAAGAAAGTCTCGACGCTAGCGCCGCCTTGAGCCTTTTGAATGGCTTGGATGTAGTCCTCTGAGTAGGCGCGTATGGTATCTACAGTGGGTTGAGGTAAATTATAGGTACTCAATAACGTCTTTACTGCATCGGACTCTTTTTGCAGGTGGCCTTTGAGAATGCCGTCATTGAATGGGAATTCACTGGCGGCATAGAAAGACGGTTGAAAATTGAGTAGCTTTGCCATAACGAAGGCGCCTAGTGAATTGCAGGGGTCTCACCGAAAACCTGCTAGACAGGTTATCGGGCTGCTGGGTTGCGATATTAACAAGCTTATCTATAAGCTAATTATAGTAGGCTTATGCTATCTATTCAGAAAAACTTGATAACCTGGCGGAAATTAGGCTACAGGGAGTCTAAGCGGGGCGTGAAGAGTGCTACACTCTTGTTACAGAATTATATTTTTACTAGGTTCTGTTCCTATTAGGTCAATTTAAGCTCAGATCAGGCGGTTAGGAAATTGTCAGTGATTAAATCTAAATCTAAAGCATCGTCAACAAACTCAAAAAAAGCGAATTTCACTCAATCAAGTATTCACATTGATTTGCGTTGGGTGTTAGACGAGCTAATTGAAGATGCTCGAATTACCGAGAAAGATTATAACTTTGTTTCTGGCAGTCGGCGTGAGAAGGACGAGCTTAAGTGGAATCCACTCCAGTTCGTGGCCAAATTTGCTGTTAAAGATCAGCATTCGGATGATCAAACCCTGACAATTGAGCGTCTAACTGAATGGTTAGCCAAAAAGTCTGGGCAGCGGATATTTCATATTGACCCACTTAAAATCGACGTCCAGGCAATAACATCGGTTATGTCATTTGCCTTTGCGGAACGTCATCAAATACTTGCAGTACAGGTGTCGGATGAGCAAGTAGTGATAGCGAGTATACAGCCTTTTGTATCCGGCTGGATGCATGGTCTCGAGCAGACGCTAGGTGGTAAAGAAATCGTGCGAGTGGTGGCCAACCCAGCCGATATTCATCGTTATACGGTTGAATTCTATAATTTAGCGAAATCGGTGAGCGGTGCCAGTGGGTCTGCTGGGCAGAGTATGAGTGGCGTGACTAACTTTGAGCAGTTACTGGAGTTGGGAGATCTGTCCTCGCCGGAAGCCAATGATCAGCATATTGTAAATATTGTTGATTGGTTGCTGCAGTATGCTTTTGAGCAGCGTGCTAGTGATATTCATTTGGAGCCACGCCGAGAGATTGGTCATGTCCGTTTTCGCATTGACGGTGTATTACATGATGTTTATGAGTTGCCGGCAACGGTCTTAGCAGCAGTTACCAGTAGAATTAAAATTTTAGGTCGAATGAACGTAGCGGAAAAACGTAAACCACAAGATGGGCGACTTAAGACAAAAGGTAAGAACGATCTTGAAATAGAGTTGCGACTATCAACATTGCCCACTGCTTTTGGTGAAAAGTTAGTGATGCGTATATTTGACCCGGATGTACTGATGCGAACGCCCGCTGAGATGGGGTTAGAGAATGAAGATTATGACCGTTGGCGAGAAATGGTGACGAGATCTAATGGCATCGTGTTCGTAACGGGGCCTACCGGTTCGGGTAAAACCACAACTCTATATTCATCCCTTAAACAGTTGGCATCACGTGAAGTGAATGTATGCACAATTGAAGATCCAATTGAAATGGTAGAGCCTGCATTTAATCAGATGCAGGTAGTTGAGGGTATTGGTCTAAGTTTTGCGGATGGCGTTAAGGCGTTGCTACGGCAAGATCCTGATATAATAATGATCGGGGAAATTCGAGACTTGGAGACTGCCAATGTTGCTATTCAAGCAGCATTAACCGGGCACTTGGTTATTTCTACGTTGCATACTAACGATGCGCCATCAGCGATTACACGGTTAATGGACTTGGGGGTGCCTCCCTATTTGATCAGCGCAACTGTGTTAGGGGTGATGGCGCAACGGTTGGTGAGGACGTTATGTCCCCATTGTAAGCGAGACGCATATATTGACGAGGAAACTTGGCAGTCTTTGATTGCACCATGGAAGGGGAAGCGGCCTGAAAAAGTAAAATCTCCTGTCGGCTGTTTGGAATGTCGTAAAACCGGTTATATGGGGCGTATGGGGATTTACGAAATCATGCCCATGTCTCAAGAAATTAAAGATTTAGTAGCACACTCTGCGCCATTAAGTGACGTTAGAAAGCAAGCAGTGAAAGATGGAATGCATACGTTGCGTCTAAGTGGAGCGAATAAAATTGCCAGTGGTATGACAACGCTGGATGAAGTGCTTCGGGTCGTGCCAACGACTACATGATTGTTGTTTTATCTGACAAAGAGTTATTCCAGGGAGGCTGCTCTTCTAGGCGGGCAGCCATTCTAGTCAAGCTGCAATTTCAGATAGGCAGCTATTCCAGACAAGCTACTATTCCAGACAAATCACTATTCCAGACAAATCACTATTCTAAACAAGCTGCTATTCCAGACAAGCCACTATTCTAAGCAAGCTAAAACCAACGCCCAAAACTCAGAAAAATCATTAACAACAACGTCGGGTTTGTGGGGGTGTTTTTCCGTTTCTGGAAAAATTTTACCTAACCAAGGTAAATCCCATTGAGCGCCATTAAAAAACACATTGGTCATGCCCGCTCGTTTTGCGGCAATAGTATCCGTTGTGCTATCCCCTACATACCATACTTCTAAGTTAGAGGTCAGCCCTAAATCTGCGGCGGCTTTGGTTAATTGGTCCGGGTGAGGTTTTCGCAACGGGGTATCGTCACCGCACACATCGGTATCAAATAATTCGGCCCAGCCTGTGCCCTCAACCGCCGCAAGTTCATGTTCAAAAAACTCGCGGTCTCGATTGGTGATTACTCCCACCTTAATGGGCAGAGCGCGTAGACCTATCAGCAAATTTCGCACTTGTGGTTCGAATGGTAATACGGTGCCGTAGTGGTTGCGGTAGTGATAGTTAAAGATCTTGTGGGCGTCGTGTTTGGCATCTTGATTTTCACCAAATAACACCTCAAAAATATCGGTGCGAGATATTTTTCGATCGGTTTTTACTTTTGGATGTAATTGGCTATGGCTTTGCACGTATTCCACGAGCCTGGCATCCTCAGGGGATTTGCACTCTGCTGGGTCTACCATTAAGTCGAGTAAACCTTTTTCGCGCATTTCCGGTAACATGTCGTCGACGGCGTGATACATTGCATCTAAGGTGTCCACTAGTGTCGCGTGCCAGTCAAATAGAATGGCCTTGGGGGGAGTGATTTCCGCAACCGAAGGGTGCCAGTCGGGTTCAATGCGAATTTGAGGCTGCTGTGGGCCGGAAAATCTTTTTGAATGAATATAAGCCACTGCAGCATTAAATTCCGAATTGTTGGTGGATTGGCTGGCCACAAGAAGGCTGAGTAGTTCATCAAAATTATTGATAATAGCGTCGGGATAATAGGACGGATCACTGTCAAATAGTTGTTCGATGTATCTGTCGCTCCAGCAAGCCCCATTGTAAAATATCGAGGTGACGCCGGCATTTCTTGCGGTTACCATGTCGAGGTAACTATCGCCTATATACCAGGTGTTTTTGTTAGGTTGGTGATTGATGTCGGCGAGGGTTGAATTAATTATTTCAGGATCTGGTTTGTAGTTTCTCACATCGTCTGCGCAGGTGGTTGTATCGATGTACTTAACCCAATCACCTTCGTCGACTATTTGCAATTCTGTATCGAAAAATTCACGACTGCGATTAGTTGCAATGCCTATCTTTATGTCTAATTTTTTTATTGTGTGCAGGTAGTTTTCTACACCGGATTGAAATGAGTGTACCTTGCCAAAATAATTTCGATAACATTCATTGTATGCGTCATGGGCAATGGCTTTGGCGGTGGTGTTGTTACCAAATATGGCATTAAATATTTCTGTTCGAGAGACGCGGCGTTCGGCTAATATTTTGGGGTGTAAGCGGCGAAAAATCCGGATGTAGCGCACGAGCTTAACATCGTCTAGTGTGCGGCATTTTTTCTCGGGTAATAATTGTTGTATTAAGTCGAGATCCTCCAGGAGAGGCAGCATTTCTTCCATTGCGTCAAACATTGCATCGAGAGTGTCCACAAGTGTGCCGTGCCAGTCAAATAGTATGACTTTAGGCGGGGGAAGTTGTTGCATGTTTTGCGTATTTCTCATGGAAGGCATCTGCTCGGTGTATTGTTAACCTGTTATGTAATTATTGTAGTTGAAAATCAATGGATTTGGCTGTGAAGTGACCGGTGGTCAGTCTAGGATTGGCTCAGAGCAACTTTTATTACGCTCGAAACACGTTATCCTTAACGGGTAACTATGCTTTTTGTTATTGGAGTTTTGAATGCGCTCATTTGATGTGCCTGTTTTACCAGAATCATTGCAAGTAATAGTGGCTAATGCCTGGGAATCTATTGTCGAGGCCGCCGAAAGCCAGGGGCTTGGCGCGCGAATCCAACAATTATCCGCAGGCTTCGATCAGCAGTTTCCTTGTGTTGCCATAGCGAGTGATTACGCAATGGATCAATGTATTCGAAAGCCTGAAATGCTGTTGTGGCTGTGGGAGCAGGGGTTAATGCAGCGTAGCTATGAAGAGGGCGAATTACTCGGTTTGTTGCAAGTGGAACTTGCGGACATAACCGATGAAAAAACGCTCTCCGTTGAGTTACGCCGCTTTCGGCAGCAGCAAATGTTGCGCATCATCTGGAGGGATAGCTGCCGTTTATCGGCGTTGACCGAAGTAACTCGAGATCTTTCCGATTTAGCCGATGCCTGTGTTGAGGAAGCGATGGCATTACATTATCAGTGGTTACAGGTATCTATCGGGACACCTTGTTTTGATACGCGATATAGTGATACGCCATATTCTGAGAAGGCAGGCTCGCCAATGAAAATGGTGGTGTTGGGCATGGGCAAATTAGGGGCTCATGAACTTAATCTGTCATCTGATATTGATCTGATTTTTGCTTATCCTCATGAAGGAGAAACACAAGACGGTAAGCGTAGCTTAACCCATCGAGAATTTTTTACTCGATTGGGGCAGAAACTAATAAAAGCGCTAGATGAAACAACGGCCGAAGGTTTTGTATTTCGGGTTGATATGCGTTTGCGGCCCTACGGCAGTACGGGGGCGTTGGCGCTGAGCTTCGACGCTATGGAAGCCTATTATGAAGAGCAAGGGCGAGAATGGGAGCGTTATGCCATGATCAAAGCTCGCCCTTTGGGTACCAACAATGAAGCAGGAGTAGACTTAATGGCTCGGCTACGCCCCTTTGTTTATCGGCGTTATATAGATTTTGGGGTGATTGAATCCCTGCGCGAGATGAAGGGCATGATCAACCGGGAAGTATTGCGCCGAGGTATGGAGGCTAACATCAAAACTGGCCCTGGAGGTATTCGAGAAATTGAATTTATTGGTCAGGTTTTTCAACTTATTCGTGGTGGCCAGCATAGTGAGTTACAAGAGCGCCGCTTGTTAAGTGTGCTTGATACCACGGCAGACCTGGGCTTAATGCCGAAGCAAGCGGTGACCAGCTTAGTACGGGCCTATGTGTTCCTACGGGAGCTTGAACATCGAATTCAGGCGTTGCAGGACCGGCAAACTCAAACACTTCCTGCTGATGAGTTGCAGCAAGCTCGAATTGCATGGGGCATGGGTTTTGCTAATTGGCCGGAGTTTTCGACAGCTCTAGACAGCTATCGAGCCAGTGTGCGCCAGCACTTTGACCAAATAGTGTCCTCTGAAGACGAGCCAGTAGATGACGCCAATGGAAGTATTGTTGCAGTGTTATGGGATGATGATTTACCCAATGCAGAGGCCTTTGCAATCTTGGCATCTATAGGTTTTATGGAGCAAGAAAATGCCTGGCGTGTGTTGCAACATCTGAAGGCTAGCAACAGGGTGGTGCACTTAAGGGACGTGCCGCGCCAGCGATTAAATAAACTCATGCCCCTGGTCATTAAGGCCTGTAGTCAGCAAGAATGTAGCCTGTTAGCACTTGAGCGAATTGTGGTATTAATTGAAGCGATCTTGCGGCGCTCTGCTTATATGGCGCTGCTGGTGGAGAACTCAGAAGCGCTAATCCACCTGTCTAGACTATGCAGTGCCAGTGCTTGGGTGGCTGATATTATCCAGCGCTATCCAATCTTGTTGGATGAATTAATTAATCCGAATACGTTATTCTCGCCTCCTTCTGTTGAGCAACTGAGGGATGAGTTGCGTCAGCAAATATTACGTATTCCTGAGGACGATGCGGAGCGAGAAATGGAGTGTTTACGCCAATTCCGTCATGCCCATATATTACGTGTTGCTGCCTCAGATATAGATGGCAGCTTGCCCATAATGAAAGTAAGTGATTATTTGACCTGGCTTGCTGAAACTTTGCTGCAACAGGTGTTGCTCATAGCATGGAAGCAAATGGTGGATAAATACGGTACACCTCAGCGAGCTGATGGGTCTCTTTGTGATCCCGATTTTATTATTGTCGGTTACGGTAAGGTAGGGGGTATTGAACTAAGTTATAGCTCCGATTTGGATTTGGTGTTTATTCATGATGCACCAGATAACTACTCAACTGATGGCGAGCGTAGTGTCGATAATAGTGTTTTCTACGCCCGTTTAGGCCAGCGAATCATCCACATTATTTCAACCCGTACTGTCTCTGGTATGTTGTATGAGACGGATATGCGCCTACGGCCCTCCGGTAAATCGGGGTTGTTAGTGTCTTCTCTAAAAGCTTTTGTACTATATCAAGCTAAGCAAGCATGGACATGGGAGCATCAAGCATTGGTGCGGTCCCGCGTGGTGGCAGGTTGCCCAAACCTTGCCAAACGTTTTGCAGAAGCCAGGGAGAGCATTTTAATAGAAGCTGCAGGCAATAAGGCGTTGGCGGACGATGTCATCAGTATGCGTACTAAGATGCGCGACCATTTAGCGGGTAACCCTTCCGCAGAGATCACTGACGCCACCACAAATGAGTCTCAACAGTTTGATTTAAAACAGGATTCTGGCGGTATTGTGGATATTGAGTTTCTCGTGCAATACTGCGTGTTGAAGTGGGGAGGGCAGTACCCTGAGTTGGTGCGCTGGACTGATAATGTGCGTATCTTAGATACATTAGCAACGTTGGATTTACTGGAAACAGCCGATGTGCAAATTTTAAAGGAAGCATACTTAGCATATCGGCATGTGACTCACCGAAAATCCCTTCAAAATCAACAGAATAGCTTGCCAGGAAATGAATTTATCACTTATCGAATGGCAATCCGCGCGCTCTGGGATAAGTTGCTGCCTGAACCGTCTTAGGCACAGGTCTTTTTCATGCAGCTATTGGTATCTGAAAGCTGTTGAGAGCGTTTATTTTGTCTAACCTGGGGTGGAAATGTGCTACAATCCCCCTTTTTATACACTGTGAAATTGTCTGCTTAGTTGGATGAGTAGAGGATTCTTGGCGCTAGCAAAAGCGGCGTATCTTACAGAACATTTATATAGAGCAATAGGAGCACGCTATTCATGTCTATGGCCGACCGTGATGGTCTGATTTGGTTTGATGGAGAGATGGTGCCTTGGCGGGACGCAAAGGTTCATGTATTAACTCATACTTTGCATTATGGCATGGGCGTATTTGAAGGTGTGCGAGCCTATGAAACGGCGAAAGGTCCCGCAATATTTAGGATGCAGGAGCATACCGATCGTTTGTTTCGATCCGCCCATATTATGAAAATGGCAATGCCCTTTACCAAGGAAGAAATTAACGCAGCTCAGCTGGCCTGTGTACGCGAAAATAATCTACCTCATGCATATTTGCGCCCCATGGTTTTTTATGGCGCTGAAGGAATGGGGTTACGGGCAGATAACTTGAAAACTCACGTTATCGTTGCTTCGTGGGAGTGGCCTGCTTATATGTCTCCAGAGGCGTTAGAGCTTGGTATTAAAGTGCGTACCTCTTCTTACACACGCCACCATGTTAATATCAGCATGTGTAAGGCAAAAGCCAATGGTCACTATATCAATTCGATGCTGGCATTAAATGAGGCATTAACCGGCGGCGCCGATGAGGCGTTGTTACTTGATGTTGAAGGTTATGTAGCGGAAGGC
>NVVG01000052.1 GCA_002402125.1 Moraxellaceae bacterium | reverse complement strand
TCCGTAACGTACGTTACACTATTTACACCAAAGTCGGAATTGAACTTTACCAATACCGACTGTCCTCCAACAATATATTCGACTGCTTTATTCGTGTCATCAATAGCATAAAAAACCGACTTGAAATCTGTTGCACCGCAACCCGCTAGACTGCCTGTTATCAACAAACCCGCTGCAAGATTATTAGCGAACGAATATTGATAGATCTTTCCATAGATACTTTTCACACATTACTCCTGATTACTACATTCCATTTTCAAAATGACTAAATTGAGTTCCGAAGAGATTTCTAATAGAGAGGGGGTGGCAAACTCCTTGTAAAAAACAAAAAAACGCAATCCAATTGATTAATATGCGCAGTTTACTAAGTTTTAAGATTAATTCCAATCCTTTTCCCCAGGAGTCTCCAATCTAACCCGCCCCCCCTCAGAGTATCCAAAGTACTCTTCATCGCTATCCCTTTAAACATAGACCTAAGGAAAGAGCTTTCTTTTTTTAATGGCTGCCCAAGAAACATAAAGGCCCCAGCATTTGCCGGAGCCTTTATAGTTTTTAGTCTGTTACTTTTAACGTAAAGGATCAGTCACAACCATCAAACAAATGCTTATATTTTCCCTCACAGGCAAGTGACTTAGACGAACTGCCTGCTGCTGGTCGACCTTTATTTCCTTCATTTTCACTATCCTCTTGCCCCCAAGAAAGATCATCGGCACCTTGATCTCCGCTAGTTGCTGAGCGCCCTCTATATTGTTTTACATTAAAGAAATATTTGATGCCAACAGTAAAACTATTTGTATCATGTTCATAACCATCAACCTCATCAATATCTAACGTGTATTTAGACCACTGAGCTAAATAATGCATGTTGTTAGTATATTTATACGTAAGCCCAAGTCCGAAGAATATATCGCGACCATCTGCTGAATTACTAAAATCCAATGTACTTGTTTGACCCGTGAAATTATCAACCCGCTCGAATTCACCGTCAACATCTATATCCCAGTCAAACATACCAATTTCTGCTGAAAGGCTTACTGAGTCACTAAAATCGAGTTCATACCCAACACTGAATGTAGCCCCCACTGGACTATGGTCTGCTTCGATGGAATCCACAAACAGTATCTCCCCTGCTCCTACCAGAGCGCCCTGCACATCTAACAGGGTGCGTTCCTCTTCGTAAGACACAATACCTAAATGAAGATAACCCAGCTCAACTCTTATGCCATTATCAAACTGATATCCTAAAGCTAGCGAAAACAGCGCCCCAACTTCAACCGCTTCAAATTCATAAGATTCACCTACACTCAAAGAGCCCTCTTCTGGCTCAAAGTAATCTAGATCAGATACCACTGAAGCGCCGAACTTAACAGTAGAATATACCTGGCCTGAGCCAAAAGAAGGGGAAGAAGCGAACGCTGGATTGTATATCGATGACAAAATCATCGTGCCGAAAAAAAACCGAACGAATTTCATTAATAACTCTCTTATTATTTTTGCTCGTATTTGACTATCAGAATAAGTCACTCAAGATAGGAAAAGGTGTATTCCATACCCTTCTCTACCTAAACTAATATACAGAATCTATGGTTGCACCTTACTAAATAACAACCAATATTTAAAGTGATTTCTATTGTAGCTCAAACACACCAGGATTAACCCATCACCAAAAATTACAGATAACTCACTGATTTTTAAAGAATTAACGACAGGAGAGCGCGTAAGAAAACGAGGCGAACGAAGTAGGCCTAGCATAAGTATACTTAAACCTCTTTCGCAAACGCCACCCTCTCTTACATGCTCAGCTTTTTAAATATAAACTCCGGTACATGCTTAATAATAAACATGATCGCCCACCAAAACCCGGGTAAATACACCTCATTACGTTGTTTATCAATGGCATTCACAATACCTTCCGCAACTTGTTCGGTCGACGCCCATAACGCGCCTTTATCAAAATCCACAGTCATTGGCGTATCTACAAATCCAGGTTTAATTGTTAGCACATGCACACCTGACTTAGTTAACCGATTACGCAGCCCCTGCAGAAATGAATTTAACAGGGCTTTTGCAGACCCGTAAACATAGTTCGACTGACGACCTCTGTCTCCGGCAACGGATGAAATCACCGCTATATCTCCGTGCTTACGCTCCTCAAACCGATTAGCGACTTCAGTTAGCAAGGAGATAATACTTAACGCGTTGGTATGAATCTCTTCGTATGTAGCTTCATAACTTTTTTCACAGACTTTTTGGTCAGGCAGTGTTCCATGAGCTATAAATACCCCATCGACATGCCCCATACGTTTGTCAGCCTCATCTAACAACGTTATATGTTTTAAGGTTTCATTGGCGTCCATGACATAGGTTTCTACTTGTTTAGCGCCACGTACTTTTAGGTCATCCTTAATGATGTCCATCTTTTCTTGGTTTCTAGCCACCAGAAACAAACGGTAACCTCGTTCTGCCCACAACCGCATAACGTCTTCTGCTATCGCGGAGGTTGCCCCTAACACTATCCAGTTTTTCATTTGTCTTCACCCATCACTCGTGACCAAAAGCTTGAAGTTATTGCAGGATCTATAAATTGTTTAAATTTCTCAACGTTGGGATAATATTGACTAAAATGCTCGCCTTTCATGTGTGCGTCCTTAGCCGGATAAATAGCGCCATTGGCCTGAAAAACCACGTCATCTAACTGACTGAGTAATGCCAGCGTTTTATCGCCCTCATAGGGAAAATCTAACGCTAAGGTTGCGCCAGGCCGAGGAAAAGATAACAGACCCGGTGACGGAACATCACCAAATAATTTAAGCACCGCCAGGAATGAGCCTCTATTGGCAGCAGCGATTCTATCCAGTATTTCGCGAATCGCGGCTTCTCCATKCTCAGGRGRAACTACRCATTGAAACTGTARAAAMCCTTTAGGACCATARACTCGATTCCAATTTTTTATGGCGTCCAATGGATAAAAAAACGGATCGTAATGCTGAGTCGAACWCACCCGYTGTTCTTTTTGKCGATTATAATAAAGGCTATTAAACACYTTGAGGGTAAGGGAGTTKATGAGTGATAGCGGTGGATCTATTGGCACMGAAAGGGATACTTTRGATTTTTTRGGTTTAATGCCGGCTTTSGYGTGATTGGCTCTGGTRAARTGGCCRCGACCGGTWTGCTCGCCTTTTGCTAAACAATCAACCCAGGCAACGGTATATTCATAATCATCYGCYGACTCTTCRGATAAMGTAAAAAACTCGCTAAGGGAGTTATATTTAATATTCTCYACATCAACCGCTGAGTTCTCTACTTTTTTAAGACTRATCTCCACCCAGACWATAAAACCGGTTAGGCCTARCCCTCCTATWGTTGCGGCAAAATAGTCCGCATTCTCGGTAGGRGARCAAAGTAGACGAGTGCCGTCTGAGCGCATCATTTCAAACTGAGTGACATACCGGCCAAAGGTGCCTGCTACGTGGTGATTTTTTCCGTGCACATCATTGGCTAATGCACCTCCGAGGGTAACAAATTTGGTACCAGGGGTTACAGGCAAAAACCAGCCCTGGGGCTCAACTAAATCCAGCACTTGGCTAAGCAACACCCCCGCTTCACAGCGTAAAATACCCGCGTCTTTATCAAAATGCATGAAGCGATTTAGCTTTCGAGTAGATACAACCACCCCATCACGGTTCATGCAGCTGTCGCCATAACTACGGGCATTACCTTGTGGTAAAAAATTWGTACCCTCGGGCAACCCCTGGTTACGCCAAGAAAAATCAAAACCTTTTTGTTCTTTATAAGGGTAGCGCCCCCAAGAAACGTATTGTTTTGCCATAGAACCCTCCCTACTCGTTCAATTTATAACGTCGCGGCTACCATAAATGCACCAATAGTAGCCCCACACACAACACTGACTTTATCTTTTATCGCAAAAACGATGGGGTCATCATGCATCTGCCCTCGATGGGCAATTATCCATACTCGGCTCACCCAATATAACATGACCAAACAGGTCGGCCACATCACCATCGGGTTTGAATATAACTGAAGAATATCGCCACTGTTAATATACAAGGCTAATACCAGCACAGAGATATACCCACTTGAGCCTCCCAAGGAAGAAAGCAATTCAATATCTTCCACTTGGTAACCTCTACCAATCGCTTTACTTCCGCTACTCTCTTTTAACGCTAACAATTCAGTATAACGTTTTAAAATAGCCAAACTCAAAAACAAGAATACTGAAAATGCCAACAACCAAAATGATAACGCCACAGAAATAGCCGCTGCTCCTGCGACTATCCGTATGGTATAAAGGCTTGCTAGGGTCACAACATCGATCAACACGACTCGTTTTAAATAGAAGCTATATGCAACCGTTAAAATGTAATAGCTCGCTAATACGACAAAATATTCAACCGGCAGAAGCATCGCAATTAGAAAGGCGACAACCAATAGCATTGGCGCCGCTAACAAACCATGAATTAGATTCAATGTGCCCGCAGCGAGAGGACGATTTCGTTTGGTTTTATGTCGTCTATCATCAGGCAAATCCAATAAATCGTTGAGCAAATATACACTGGATGCACAGAGTGAAAATGATATAAACGCCAATGCACAGGCTACCAATGCCCCACCAGACGATACCTGATGAGCGGCCAGTAACGGTACAAAAATCAATGCATTTTTCACCCATTGGTGTACCCGTAGCGCCTTCAACCATACTTTTACGCCAGCAGATTTTTCCTCGACGTGATATTCCAAAGCACACAAGATTTTAGCTTTATTTGCCAAACTAGCACTACCAACAACAATGGCTGCTGACGATTCTTTCCATACAGCGAGATCAACTGCAGCGTTTCCAGCATAAACATAAGCATTCGCCCCAAAAGCACGGGTTAACGCAGCTCGTTTTCGAGGTCCCGACAAATTGATGCCGTTCTCAGAGGCATAAACCGCATCAAATAGATCAAGATGCTGCGCCACTTTATCGGCAATGGATTTATCTGATGCTGTTGCCAACACGATTTTCCGACCCAGTGCTTTTTGTTGCTTAATGTAGGAAATCAGAATCTGATTATAAGGTAATAGATCAACATAAAACTCAACTCTACGAGCAATCTCATGTTTCATGAAGGCTTTTCCACCGCTAAAAAGCCAATACAATACAGACAAGATATACAGCGGATTTTGCTTTATCAGCAACAAGAACGATTCCACTAACACGTCGCTGCGTATTAAGGTTCCGTCTAAATCAACCACTAGTGGTTTTAAATCATTTGATGTCATATTTTATAACCTTAATTCTTCTTCGAGAATTCAGGAGAAAGGCCAATGCTCGCCAGCCAACCACTCACGCCAAGCCCGATAAATACTGCAAACCATAGTGTCGCTATACGACAAACAAGCGTCGCGGCAATCGCCACTGAACTATCGACACCGGAGGCGATAAGTAGACCTCCCATTACAGCCTCTGTGCTACCCAATCCTCCAGGAAGAAAAGATAACGCCCCTATCAACACAGCAATACCATAGATACTAATAGCAAGCGCAATGTCGACGTCCTGCCCTAAATATTCTAGTACCAGCCAAAAGCCAACACCCTCAGCCGTCCATGCCAAGATACCAATAACCAGACCACCATATAACACCCTATTTTTTAACAATACGGTGGATGAATTCAGTAATTTAACTAAATGCCCCTTCCCAATAGCAAACTTCGGCACCTTCACCGCCAGCCAATTTAGACGATCAATTAGCCAGGAGCTATGTATTAAGGGCAACGCTGCAAAGATCACTAAACCAACAATAATCACGAGCACTGCGTAGTCATCAAACTGAAATGCAACTAGCGTCGAAAGCAATACGATGGTAATTAGATCCAAAAAACGCTCTACAAAGAAACTACTGATACTTTGATTATAAGAAACACCGTGTTTCTTTAAATACAGGGAGCGTATTGTCTCTCCTGCTTTACCTGGGGTCGTTGATAAGGCAAAACCCGCAAGATAATAGCAAAAGTGCCTTTTAAGTGGGATTTTAACCTGTGAAAGCTCCCTAATATACCAATCCCAACGCCCGTAACGAAGTACATAGTTCACCAGAGACAACCCAAGTATGATGATCCAACCAGAGAGAGGGATTTTCGCCAAGGCGTCTTTTGTTGCTTGATAATCGCCCATAAATATAGCGCCAAAATACAAGGCGATGGCAATAATAATAGAAATAAACAGCGGCCGCTGAAAACGACTCATCTAATATCCTTTTTGTTTTTATTAGAGCACTTCCCCTAAATCGCCTCATTCAACGAAGTATATTAACCAATGATATCAATTAGTTAGAACGCTCGCAGCAACAACAAAGAAACACATAGGTACTATTTATGTATATGGAGTCGTCTGATTTCGCGCTTAAGTGCATTTTTTTGTGTTGCTAGTGTAACACTAACATCATGATTATTCTCGCCATTTACAGCGCCTGGCGGCCCATACCTCAGATCATCATAAAGTTGGGTAATACGACAAAATGCATCTGCTTGTGCTGGAAAATGATTTGCAGCCCGTTGATAGAAAATCCACACCCCCTCTCCCTGCATACGACTTAGTCCTTTTTCTGCCAGTTTATCGCAATAGCGCAAAAACAAAGCGTCAACTGGATTAAGCTTTTGCTTGCCCCGTTGTAATAGAACATAGATCGACAACACGGCCATCACGCCACAAAGCAACATCAACATAATGGTGATGACCTTTTGTGGCGTCACATTATTTATCCAGCGGGACAAAAACTCCATTTGAGTTGAGTTATTGTACCCAACCACCCAGCGTGACCATAGATAATCAATATGCTCTAACCTTGAACGCAGACTGCTAATAAATTCACTGTTACGGAACAACCGAGGGGACAATGGGGAATCCGTTAAAAAGCTACTATCAGACGTCACATACTCTGGCCCACTAATTATACGTTCTGGTGCCACAGCGCGAGTGGGATCAACCCTCACCCAGCCCTTTCCTCTCAACCAAATCTCAGTCCATGCGTGCGCATGATATTGTTTAACCATGAGGTGGCCCGCACTATGATAGTCTCCGCCCTGATAACCACCTATCATCCGGGCAGGAATACCTACCGCTCGCATCATAAAAACGAATGCTCCCGCATAATGGCCACAAAACCCTTGTTTGGTAGAAAAAAGAAAACCATCAATCGTATTTACCTTGAGTGCTGGGGGTTGCAATGTATAGACAAAATTAGCGGTATTAAACCAATTTAATACCGAATCGGCATATTTGACATGATCACCGGCTACCTTGGCGATCATTTGAATCGCTTTACGTTTAGCGCGAATATCCGTAGCGGGTAACCGGGTATTTCGCTCTCGATCTGTTGGTGAAATAAAGTGCCTTTGGTAAACATACTCTGGATGGCTTCTTGCACGGTATGATAACAAGGTAGATACCGCTTCCTTTCTCTCGAAAACTAAAGAATCTGTTAGTTTTACGTATGGTAGATCGATTGTTGAAAACGGTAACGAAAATAGCCAATGACGATAATTTGGCTGCATTATAATTTGAAATTCAAACAGTTTTTTTGAGTAATCTATATTATCCAATTCAATTGAGTCACTGCTCTCATAATTATCACGAAGACCTCGACTCCAGGTACGCCCATCAAAATCTGAATAGGTCACTCCACGCCAATATAACTCCTCTTGTATGGGTTTATCACCATTAAACTCTGCGGTGAATACCAATTCATCTGATTTGGATAACGACGATATATCCCCTGGTGAAACTGAATCACTCAAACCAGTTGTTGCTTGGTCACTATCGACATTAAGTGACCATATAGGCGAGACCCTAGGTACAAAAACAAATAAAATCAACATTACGGGAATTGCCTGAATAGATAATTTTGCGGCTATCAGCAACGTTCTTTTTGGTCTGATTTTCTTTCTTGATTGATTCAAGCCAACAAGTGACGCAGTAACCATTAAAACAACCACAAAAGTATACAAAGAAGACAACAAAGAAGTAGAAAAGAGATAGTTTGTAGCAACAACAAAATAACTCAAAATAACAATAAAAAAAGCATCACGCTCTTTATACATTTCGAGTAGTTTAAACAAATAGGCAAGTATCAATAATGTTACCCCAGCATCAGGCCCCAAAATTGTCCCGTAGTACAAAAATACCGTAACAAAGCTAGCTATCACCATAAAAAAACGAACCGTCTTACCAGGAAATACCCAACGCTCTCGGAACACCTGAATACGCCAAACAAGGCAAACAATTGCCGCAACAAAAACCCCGACCGGTAAACGCAACGCATGTGATGCAATAGCAAGTGACACGGTAACAAGCAGTAATATAAGGCCAACTCGCGGAATAGGATAGATCGTGTGTGTTTTCACGCATCCACTCCGGTCTTATCCGACCCATATAGCGCTAGAGCACGCAAACACGCCATCTCATGATCTTTACCTGCAGCAGGAGGGATATCCATTGTCGGCAGTGAAAGACCAAACTCTCGATTCTCTTTACTATAAGTAATAACCCAATAGCACAGCATGGATAATCTTAATTCTACGTCTGATGCGGGCACGCCACCCCATCGCAACCAAAAGGTGTCGCTCGCTATACCATGAAAAACTTTCGACAGTAGTTTTTGACTATTCGCATATTTCTTCCAGGCAATGTTCTTTAATGATTCTCCCAACTGATATTGTCTCAGGTAGTCAAAGTCGTCCTGCCCCGTGGGAACCTTCTTTTTACCATCAGTCGCTCCTTGATTATCGGTACCAATATACTCACACTGGACCGGCATAGGATAAACTAATGCCGTAAAATCAAGCTGGACCCAAGACCAGGTTCGCAACAACCCTAGAGGAAAAGTACTTTGTATTTTTAATCGCTGAGGTTGAAACCAGCCCCTTTTGTAAGTGCAGAGTGAAATTTCAATATTTTGATGAGTCACATCAACAACATCAACCAACTCCGATTGGCGACCTTCCCACGAAATCGTCAACGACTCGTGGTTTCGTTTTGATGTGCGCTCCATGCCTATCTGAAACAATGCATCTTGACCTTTAAAAGCCGGTTTAGTGCCTTCTGCTACCAACACCAATCCCGCCAGATTTTTAAACGTATGTAATATTGCCACCAGAAAAAGGCTTATCAGGAAAAAACTTAAATTGAGAATAAGGCTATTTTCATAATTAACGCCACCAACAAACAGTAAAAAGGACGTTAGCAAAAAGAAAAACCCGTAACGGGTGGGGAAAATAAAAACCCGGCGCTGATTTAATTCTACACGTTTTGCTATGGGCGAACGTCGCTGCACCCAGCGCCGCCAAGCTGCTTGATATTTATCTTTAATAGGGGCAAAAACATCCATCATTTGTATGCTCCCAATCCGGTCACTTTTTATAATAATGCCTGATCAAACACATCCACCTCAGAAAGCATTTTTTCCACCACACTGCTTCCCGCATGCCCGGTAACATCCTGTCCACCTTGCAACCGATGATCTGCTACGGCAGCAAGCACTGCCTGTACATCCTCAGGCACAACATGGGCACGCCCTTCAACAAACGCATAGGCTTTTGCCGCAGCCACAAGTGCCAACGTCCCCCGCGGAGAAAGTCCGACGTGTGTGGTTGATGGCTGACGTGAAAAAGCCACAAGACGCTGTATATAATCAATAACGGCATCCGACAAATGAATCAAATCAGCTTGTTTCTGCATTTCCACTAACTGAGATAAACTCACCGCAGCCTTCATTTCTTTAATTAGGTCACGCCTATTCACCCCGTTAATCAATTCCCGCTCAACAGCAGGGTCAGGATAACCCAAGTGTATTCTCATTAAAAAACGATCTAACTGTGATTCAGGCAATGCAAAGGTGCCCATTTGATCGCTAGGGTTTTGCGTAGCGATCACAAAGAACGGTGAAGGTAACGAATAGGTAGCCCCATCAAGCGTCACCTGTTTTTCTTCCATGGCTTCGAGCAACGCACTTTGCGCCTTGGGCGTAGCCCGATTGATTTCATCCGCGAGCACCAACTGTGAAAATATGGGGCCTTGGCGAAATTCAAAGGTCGCTTCATTGCTATTGAATACGCTAACCCCGAGGATATCTGAAGGTAACATATCACTGGTAAATTGGATCCGCTGATAACTCATGCCACAAGCTTCGGCTAAAGCGTGCGCCAATGTGGTTTTCCCCATTCCAGGTAGATCTTCAAGCAGCAGGTGCCCTCTTGCAACAAAACAGGCTACACACAACTTTATTTGCTCTTCTTTTCCTATCAGAATACATCCGACAGCGTCTATTAAATCTCCAACCAATTGATTTGCCACTACATGCTCCATCCTGGGGGCCTACCCCCATTAATCCAACACTGGTAAAAAATTATAGTACGGATAAGAGGTTTGTAACATTCAAACTGCAGAACAACCTCTAGAATAGAGTGTTGCAAAAAGTGAATTATTGCGCGGTTGTTAATCCATGGGAAAGGTCACGTTTAATATCGCTAATATCTTCTAAACCCACAGCAACACGAACCAAACCTTCCGTAATCCCTGACGCCGCCTTATCTTCATCACTCAGTCTGCCATGTGTTGTAGTCGCCGGATGAGTGATGGTGGTTTTTACGTCACCCAAATTAGCGGTAATCGAAATAAATGTCGTTGCATCGATCATTTTCCAGGCGGCATCTCGCCCCCCCGTCAACTCAAATGACACTATGCCACCAAAACCACTCTGCTGTTGTTTTGCCAAAGCATGCTGTGGATGCGTTGGCAATCCCGCATAGTGCACTTTCTCAACTCCCGGTTGATCCGTTAACCATTGCGCAAGAAGCAGCGCGCTTTTACTCTGGGCCTGCATACGCAAACTCAGTGTTTCCAACCCCTTAAGAAATACCCAAGCATTAAATGCACTCATGGTTGGGCCCGCGCTGCGTAGAAAACCATAAACTTCAGTCATCAGCTCATTGCTACCCACAACAGCACCACCAATACAGCGGCCTTGACCATCCAAGTATTTGGTTGCAGAGTGAACAATAATATCTGCGCCCAGGGCTAGAGGTTGTTGTAACGCAGGTGTACAAAAACAATTATCGACCACCAGCAACAGATCATGCTGTTTCGCAAGACTCGACAATTTTCTAATATCTGCGACTTCACACAATGGATTTGACGGAGTCTCCAAAAATAACAACTTGGTCTTATCTGTTATTGCGGCTTGCCATTGATCCATCGCTGATATCGAAACAAATGTTGTTTCAACGCCAAACTTCTTCAGATACTTATCAAACAATACGTTAGTAGTACCAAAGATACTGCGTGACGAAACCACCTCATCGCCTGACTGAAGGAAAGCCATCATAATGCTTAGTATTGCCGCCATTCCCGACGACGTTGCTACAGCCCTCTCCCCGCCTTCCATCGCTGCCAAGCGTTTCTCAAACGCTTCTACCGTTGGATTAGTGAATCGCGAATATATATTACCTGGCTCACTTCCGCTAAAACGTGCTGCAGCTTGTGCTGCATCTTGAAACACAAAACTTGAGGTAGCAAAAATGGGTTCGCTGTGGGAACCTTCATCGGTCGGCAGTTGGCCGGTGCGAATGGCTAAGGTATCAAACCCATAATCTACGGCTGGTTCTGTGGTTACTCCGGTATTGTTTGAATCATTGCTCTTTGCCATAACCAGCCTTATGTAAACTATGCGTATATAAAGTATGCTTATTGAGGGTTGTGAAGGTCAATCGCTTCTTCATCGACGTCTTCTAGTTTGCCATTTTTTGCCATATCGTTTCTTCTCGCTTCAAGCCCTGCTAGATAGGCTTTATCGATATCACCCGTGACATACTCGCCATTAAAAACCGAGCAATCAAATGTATCAATTGCCGGGTTGCCTTCCTTTGCGGTATCAACCAAATCCTGCAGATCTTGATAGACCAACCAATCGGCGCCGATGACCTCCTGAATTTCCTCTACTGTGCGATTATGAGCAATAAGCTCTTCAGCAGATGGCATATCGATACCATAAACATTAGGGTAACGTACTGCCGGTGCGGCCGAGGCAAAGTAAACTTTTTTCGCCCCTGCGTCTCTTGCCATTTCAATAATCTGGCTGCATGTAGTTCCGCGCACAATAGAGTCATCGACTAACAATACATTTTTGCCCTGAAATTCTAGTCCAATGGCATTAAGTTTTTGACGCACTGATTTCTTGCGCTCACTTTGACCAGGCATGATAAAGGTTCGGCCAATATAACGGTTTTTAATAAAACCTTCGCGATACTTAACACCCAGTGTATTGGCGAGCTGTAAAGCGCTAGTTCGGCTGGTATCGGGAATTGGTACAACCACATCGATATCGTGATCAGGCCATACCCGGGTGATTTTATCTGCAAGCTTGTCCCCCATCCGAAGGCGCGCTTTGTACACGGATATCCCATCCATAATTGAATCGGGTCTAGCAAGATATACATGCTCAAAAATACAGGGTGAAGTCTTTGGATTTTTCGCGCACTGACGGGTGGACAACTTTCCATCCTGACTAATATAAACCGCCTCACCTGGCTCTATATCTCTCACCAACTGAAAGCCCATTGCTTGTAGCGCAACACTTTCAGAGGCAATCATATATTCGGTACCCTTCTTTGTTTGACGCTCACCAAAACAGACCGGCCGAATACCATGAGGGTCACGAAAACCCACAATACCGTAACCGGTAATCATTGCCACTACACTATAAGCACCTTTACAGCGACGATGGACAGCAGATACCGCAGTAAAAATGTCGTCTTCTGAAGGTGTTAGTTTGCCGAGGACTTGTAATTCATGGGCAAAAATATTGAGCAGCACTTCAGAGTCAGAGTTAGTATTGAGATGCCTAAGATCAGATTTAAACAGACCTTCAGCGATATCCAGTGCATTCGTTAGATTGCCATTGTGCGCTAATGTTATGCCATAAGGAGAATTTACATAAAAAGGCTGAGCCTCTGCCGACGAAGAGCTACCAGCCGTTGGGTAACGAACATGGCCAATACCCATGTTCCCCACCAAACGTCGCATATGACTAGCTCTAAATACATCCCTCACCATACCGTTGTTCTTGCGAAGGTATAATTTGCCTTCATCACAGGTAACTATACCCGCCGCATCTTGTCCTCGATGCTGGAGAACCGTTAGAGCGTCATACAACGTTTGGTTTACATTGGAATACCCAACAATACCGACAATTCCGCACATGGATCTACTCAATCTCCGCGTAAAACTACATTAATGCTAGCCTGACTTGTTTAGCCTAGGCTAGCTACCACTGATTGCCATTACTTTTTGCCACGCAACGGTTCCCATAGTGTTAGTCCATTCTTCAACCAACATAATATGTGGAATAACCGTTGATTCGTTCCACCAAGGATCCGCAGGTACATCGGTGAGTCGAGACAACATAGAAAGAGAAAAAACGACAATAACTAGTCCGCGGGCACCACCAAAAACCATACCCAAAATCCGGTCGGTAGTAGAAAGCCCGCTCGCTTTAACCACCTCTTTTAATAACACTTTTATTAATGCGCCAATAATTAATGTCAATATAAACAATATTGCAAAGGCAGCCGGTTGTCGCGCCGAAGGAGGGTCAACAAAATCAGTCAGTAACATTGCCAATGGCGAACTAAACAATTTAGCAATGACATAGGCAGCTACCCACGTAGCAAGTGAAACGGCTTCGTTCGAAAATCCCTTTTTAAGGCTAAGTAGCGCGGAAAGCCCTATAACACCTAGAATTATATAATCAATCAAAGTCATCAGAAACGTAAAATAGCAGCTCGAGGAATATGCATTCTAACAAAGCGGGTATGAAAAACCTACGCTTTCCTTAGGGGTTATAGGATTTAATCAGCGCCGCCAATTTAAATTCCTTTTTTATTGCTTTCTGAATAATGAGCGCCCGATTTTTTCGTAACTCTGGCCCTACAAAAACCCGATATAAGGGCTTTTCAGCACTGCCTGTCTGTTTAATATAAGCCATATAGGACTTTTTAAGCAGCTTAGACTGCAATGCTGATGCATTGGATTGCTTGGAAAATGCCGCCACCTGTAAGATCCAGGCGTTAGCAAGAGCCACCTTGCTTTTTATGGGCTTTTTTCGAACAGTTTTTACCGCCGCGAGCTCTTCCACAAAGAGTTTTTTAGTCGCCTCGATACTGCCTTGTTGTTGCGAACTAAGATTTTTCTGCTTAGAGGGAACTTGGGTCAATTTAACGGCTTTATCAGCCGCAACATCAACCGAAGGCTTCACTTTACGATCTTCAATGAATTGTGACCTTGCCACTTTTAAGCGTTTCTCGACCTCATCATTTCCTTTGTGAGTGATATGAATAACGGGTTCTGGTGGCACGCGATAAACAGCCTCAGGCTGTTTATCATCCCTGCCATCCAGGATCAAGGGAAGAAATATGATTGCCAACAGCAATAAAACTAGAGCTCCCACCAGGCGCTGTTTTAAACTTTCTTCCACTTCTGACTCCCAAAAGACAATTTAATCGTTAGCATAATTTGCCGACACGCTAAAGTAATCCAAAGCCGCTGCTGCCATATAGAAAGACCCAAAGACCACAAGCAAATTGGTACTATCTTGACCGATATTCAGCAATTTATTATCTACCAAACTATCCAGTGCAGCAGATGGCTGAACAAAACTACCATAAACAGGCAATGACTTGTCAAAAAGAATCCGTTTCAGTGTATCCGGTGATTCTGCACGAGCAACCCCAGGCAACCCCGAAACCAGCCAATGGTTTACCCAGGGGGACAAACTATCAACTACGCTAGCGATATCCTTATCAGACATCATCGCTATCAAACAATAGACATTATCAAATTGCCTACCTTGCACTGGATCCCCTATAAGTACTCGAGAAAGCTCCTGCGCAAGAGAGCGTGCCGCATGGGGGTTATGCCCTACGTCTACAATAACATTATTAACACCCGAATGGTTTAATGATAACCATTGCTGGCGGCCTGCTACCTGGGTACTTGCAGCGATCAATTCGGCTTTCTCTGGAGAAAAACCAGGCACGACAAGAGCACAAGCTTGAATAGCGCAAGCCACATTAGCAATATGCAATCTGGCTACGCTTGTTTGCTGGACAACTCTGCTTTCCCCCACCGCATCCAAATAGAAATACTCGTCACCCGAGTCTGGCCCGATATCTATACCTTTACCACTACCAAAGTCAGCACCATAGTAATAACCCATGCTATTAACCCGCTGCACATGATCGGTTAAGGTGCGAGGCACATCGAGTTCACCACAGATCAACGGTTTACCCGGACGTGCAATTCCGGCTTTCTCGTAAGCAATAATATCTCTATTATCACCAAGCCAATCGGTGTGATCGATGTCAATTGACGTCACAACGCTCAAGTCAGACTCGACGATATTAACCGCATCTAGCCTTCCCCCTAACCCCACTTCGAGAATAACAAGGTCGAGCCCGGCATCGGCAAAGACAATTAACGCAGCCAAGGTGCCAAACTCAAAATAAGTGAGACTAACATCCCCTCGACAACCTTCTACTCGCTCAAAAGCGTCTACTAGAAGCTCATCAGATACCGGCACACCGTTGATTCGTACGCGTTCATTATAGTGAAAAAGGTGCGGTGACGTGTACGCGCCAACAGAAAGACCGTGGGCCAGAGCAATTTTTTCAATCAAGGTTACTGTGGAGCCTTTGCCATTGGTGCCACCAACAACAACCACCGTAGGAAGAACTTCCGCGACAGCAAGCCGCTGATACACGGATGAAATACGATCAAGGCCCAATTCTATCTCAGTTGGATGTAATAATTCCAACTGAGATAGCCAATCATTTAATGTTCTTGGCATGAATGGGCCCGATCAAGTCACTCTGTAAGCAACATTTTCAACAAAGTACGCGCTCTAAAATCAGCTATTTATAAAGCAACGTTCAAGTGACGAGTCAGCTTATTAAGCACGCTATACACTTTATCTTTCATATCTTTACGATGAACAATCATATCCAACGCACCATGCTCCAACAAAAACTCACTCCGCTGAAATCCTTCTGGCAACTTTTGTCGAACCGTTTGCTCAATAACACGAGGTCCCGCAAAACCAATAAGGGCATTAGGCTCAGCGATGTTTAGATCACCAAGCATCGCGAGACTTGCAGAAACGCCACCATAAACTGGATCCGTCATTACTGAAATATAGGGAACACCTTGTTCGCGCATTTTCGCCAAAACAGCACTGGTTTTGGCCATTTGCATCAGAGAAAACAGTGCCTCTTGCATCCTTGCACCACCACTTGCAGAAAAGCACACGAGCGGTATATTCTGTTCAAGACAGATAGTAGCCGCTTGAACAAATTTCTCTCCCACAACGGAACCCATAGAACCACCCAAAAACCTAAACTCGAATGCGACTGTAACAACAGGTAGCTGATGAATCGTGCCCTTAAAGGCTAATAGTGCGTCGTTTTCCCCAGTTGCAGCTTGAGCAGCAGTAATACGATCTTTGTATTTCTTAATGTCTTTAAAACCTAATCGATCAACCGGCTTGAGATTTTCGGCGATTTCTTCGCGACCATCTGCATCCAAAAACAAATCAATCCTACGGCGAGCACCAATACGGAGGTGATGATCACATTTCGGACATACTTCTAAGTTTTTCTCCAGTTCTGGTCGATAAAGAAATGCGCCACATTTTGCGCACTGCTTCCATAGGCCCTCTGGAATATTGGCTTTCTTCGCTGCGGAATTTCTGCCTACACTTGGTAATATTTTTTCTAACCAACTATTACTCATGAATTATCCATTCGCGTTGTCAAAAAACCCTTAATTCAGTCGAAAAAAGAGCTTAATTGGGTGTAAATTGAGTGTATGTAGTAACGTACAAGCGTTCGCCAATACAATAATCACTTTAAAAACAAAGGGTTGAAAACCAAACGCTCAAATTGAACATTAACAGCCTTCAGTGACGGCATCACTTAATGAACGAGTGAATACTCCAACCTTATCTAACAGTGCCGCCTTATCTTGCTGGTTACCTGCAATGATATTAACCAAAGCACTTCCAACAACAACACCATCGGCTATTTTGGCTATCGCTTTTGCTGTCTCACTGTCCTTGATACCAAACCCTACGGCAATGGGCAAATCTGTACTATTTCTAATTGTTTCAAGACGACCTTTTACATCACCTACATCAAGACTAGCAGACCCCGTAACCCCCTTCACCGATACGTAATAGATGTAGCCACTACCCGCGGCAACGATCTTCTTGATTCGCTCATCGGTAGTCGTCGGTGCTATAAGAAAAACCGAATCTATCCCCTTGTCCTTTAGATCTGCAACAAACTCTGTAGATGCCTCCGGTGGCAGGTCAACAGTCAGCAGCGCATCAACCCCCGCAGCACTAGCATCAACCGCAAACCGTTGATAACCATAGATTTCCACTGGGTTTAGATACCCCATCAAGACTACCGGAGTATCTTGATTTGTCTCTCTGAATTGTTTCACCATCGCCAACACGTCAGTCAAACTAGTGTTATGCAGCAAGGCTCTTTCGTCAGCTAACTGAATAACCGGCCCATCAGCCATGGGGTCTGAAAAAGGTACCCCAAGCTCGAGGACATCCGCACCATTTTTCGCCAGAACATGCATTATGTCGACCGTTTGGTCCGGATGTGGGTCACCGGCGGTGACAAAGGGTATTAACGCTGTTTTTTGTTGAGAGGCCAACGCCTCAAAACACGCCTTAAGTCGGCTCATCACCTACTCCTGTTAATCTATAGAGATGCCATCTATCGCCGCTACGGTGTGAATATCTTTATCACCACGCCCAGATAGATTAACAATAATAATTTTGTCTTTATCCATTGTTTTCGCCAGTTTGGACGCATAAGCAAGGGCATGACTAGACTCTAACGCAGGTATTATCCCCTCCACCAGGGTCAACTCTCGAAACGCATCTAGCGCCTCTTCGTCATTAATCGCCACATAATTGGCTCTACCACAATCTTTTAACCACGAGTGCTCAGGGCCTACACCGGGGTAGTCTAAACCCGCCGATACAGAATGAGTCGGGATAATTTGACCGTTCTCATCTTCCATCAAATAGGTACGATTACCATGCAAGACGCCAGGTTTGCCAGCACATAACGGTGCCGCATGTTGGCCAGACTCTATCCCATGTCCCGCCGCTTCGACACCGTACATCTCAACCGATTCGTCACTCAAAAAGGGGTGAAACAACCCAATAGCATTTGAACCACCACCAACACAGGCTACAAGTGCGTCCGGTAGGCGCCCAGTTTGCTCCTGACACTGTCGCTTGGCTTCACGTCCAATAACACATTGAAAGTCTCTCACAAGCTTAGGGTAAGGGTGAGGGCCCGCGACCGTGCCGATGATATAGAACGTATTATCGACATTGGTTACCCAGTCGCGCATCGCCTCGTTCATAGCATCTTTTAATGTTTTGGTACCGGAGGAAACTGCATTTACTTTTGCTCCTAGTAAACGCATGCGGTAAACATTCAGTGCCTGGCGCCGAATATCTTCCTCGCCCATAAACACTTCACATTCCATTCCTAACCTAGCAGCCACCGTCGCGGTAGCAACACCATGCTGGCCGGCCCCAGTTTCTGCAATAATACGTGTTTTACCGGTATGTTTGGCCAACAATGCCTGACCGATAGTATTATTAACCTTGTGTGCGCCGGTGTGGTTGAGGTCTTCACGCTTTAGGTAAATCTTGGCCCCACCGATTTTATTGGTCCAACGTTCTGCAAAGTATAGTGGTGAAGGACGCCCCACATAATGAGCCAGATCACGGTCAAATTCCGCGATGAATTCTGGGTCTTTAGAAAGCCTATCATAAAGGGCTTCAAGGTCCTCTAGTGCAGCCATCAGGGTTTCGGAAACAAACCGTCCGCCATATGGACCGAAGTTACCAAACTCATCTGGGGTATCTAAATACTCTTTCTGCTGTGTCTCAGACACGGTGAACTCCTTCAATAAACGATTTAATTAAACGATGATCTTTCTTGCCTTTAGATTCTTCTACGCCGCCACTCACATCAACGGCCCATGGCAGGGTTGCACGCACAGCATCTTGAATATTATCCGGTGTTAATCCACCTGCAAGTATGATGGGTTTAGTGAGGTTTTGCGGAACAAAGCTCCAGTCAAACGCTTTGCCTGTCCCACCCGGCAGTGTTGGGTCATAAGTATCAAGTAGAATCCCCTGCGCTTGGCTATATTGCTCTATCACACTGGATAGTTCTACACCAGGTTTCATCGCAACAGCTTTAATATAAGGCCTTTCATATTTAACACAATCTGACTCTAGCTCCGCCCCATGAAATTGGAGCAGATCCAAAGGCACCAGACTGAGCACGTGACGAATATCTACTGGGTCAGCATCGACAAACAACCCTACAACCGTGACAAAGGGCGGCAGTGCAGCCACAATTTTCTTAGCGTCATCGGGTGCCACGTAGCGTGGGCTTTTCTTATAGAAAACCAAACCAATAGCATCAGCCCCGAACTCAGCCGCCGCTAATGCATCTTCAACTCGGGTAATACCGCATATTTTTGTACGTACAGACAACAGAGTAAGCCTATAAATTGGAATCGAAATTCAAGCTCCACATTCTACCAGATCTAAGCCAAGGGGTCTTGCCTAGAAGTAACGCCCAGAAGTAACACCTAGCAACGACGCCTATCATGGTTATGATTTTTGCTGTTCTAATACCCGCTGGTTCAGCTTTTGTGGAAAATAAATGGTATCCGAGAGCGGCATAAAAGGGATTTCTGGGGTGGTATAAGGAATATTAAACTGTTCCGGATATTCAACCTTCATAAAATACAACCCATAAGGATGCGCGGTATTGCCTCCTTTGGTACGGTCTTTCGCCTCCAGCACCTCTAACGCCCACTCAATGGGTTTATTGCCAGAACCAATGGCCATTAACACGCCTGCCACATTTCTTACCATATTTTGAAGAAATGCATTGGCTTGTATATCCATTACAACCAAAGCCCCTTTACGAAACAGGTGAATCGATTGAATTTCTCTTGTTGCTGTTTTTGCCTGGCAACCAGCAGCCCTAAATGAACTAAAATCAAACGCTCCTATAAGATGATTGGCTGCTTGCTGCATCCGCTCAACATCAAGTGGCCGATAATCCCAAGTTACATATTTATTGGCAAGACCAGGCTTTACCGCACTGTTATAGATCACGTAACGGTATCTCCGGGATAATGCACTAAATCTAGCATGAAAATCGTCAACMACCGGCACCGCCCAATGGACGGTGATATCTGCAGGCATATTAGTATTTGAGCCAAAAACCCAGGCTTTTTCCGATCTATTGACATCGGTATCAAAGTGAACCACCTGTCCAACACCATGCACTCCACTATCGGTTCTACCCGCACACACCACAGAAATTTTAGAATCTGCGACCTTGCTCAGCGCATCATCCAATTTCTGCTGTACGGTATTAGTGTCATGACCTTGGCGCTGCCAACCATGATAAGGACTACCATCATACTCTACGCCCATTGCGATACGCATAAATCTCTCATTCAAAGGTAAAATATTGTGCTWATTCAAAAACAAAAAAAGAGGGCTTACGCCCTCTTTTTTTAAACTCTTCCGGTGGCATCAATCAAGCTTAGCCATAAGCTCTTTGGCATCACCCTGCTGCTCATCCGAACCTTCAATAATAACTTCATCCAGAATGTCCTTAGCCCCATCCCGATCACCCATGTCGATATAGGCTCGAGCCAGGTCTAGCTTAGTAGAAATTTCATCGGAATCATTTAAGAAATCCAGGTCATCAGCTCCTTCCGCTGCACTGGCTTTAGCCGGGGTTTCTTCAGCCGCTGCTGGCATGATCAAAGTAGCATCTTCTTCTGTATCGACAGCAATCTCTGCATCGACATCCAAATCAAATTCACCTTCCTGCCCTAACTCTTCGGCGAGCTCTTCGGCTGAACTTGAATCTAACGCTAACTCATCGACTGAAGAGTCGATGTCTAGATCTAGATCAAACTCAATCCCGCCAGACTCTTCTGTAGTATCTGTAGTGTCTAGATCCGCCGTATCCGTGCTTTCCGAATCAATGCCAAGATCAACATCCAAGCTCTCATCTGCTTCGGCAAAATCACTAATAGGCTCTACGTCAACATCAAGATCTGCATCTATTTCAAGAGCCTCGTCTTCACCAGAGTCAACATTAAGATCCAGCTCATCGTCCAATGAAAAATCAATATCCAGTGATTCTTCAACGTCGGCCTCTGCAGTCTCCTCAACGGCAACAGCTGTTTCATCTTCAATGTCAAAGTCGAGTGATAGCTCATCACTAGTGCCTGCAACGCCAGTTTCAGCACCTTTATCAACCGCACTTTCATCCGCCGAAAAATCCATTGTAGCAAAATCATCTACAACTTCCTGGCTTTCAATACTTAACTTACTGCGTAGTTCAGCAATTTTTGCCTGATCATCTGCATTCCCAATGTCTTCCAGGACACTTTCGTGACGTTTAAATACGTCTAAATCAGCGGCTTCAACCGCTACCTCGAGTAACTTCACTCTAATATCAGTTCGATCAGGCTCGTTCTCTGCCGCCTTTTCCAACATTTCGATCGCTTGAGGAAAACGTCCATACGCCAAGTAAATGTCTGCTTCACCAATAACGTCTGCGGTTTGAGGCACCGTTGCATCAGTTTCTGCGACAGCGGTATCTTCAACGTCATCACTAAAGGGATCTAACTCAAGCTCCTCTTCCGCGATAAAGGCTTCATCACTATCAACTGAAGGTACACCTTCCAAATTAAAATCATCCACCAAGGAATCTGCAACTTCGTCTTCTTTCTTTCGCCCTGCCATCATCGCGCCGATAATGAGAATCAACAGCACTCCACCGCCAGCACCGAGATACAGAGGGTTAGACAACAACATTGTTAAGAAATCTTCTTGTACTGGCTGCTCTTCGACAACAGGCACATCTTCTTTTGCCAACTCATCTGTAGCAAGCTCGTCGACTGCACTCTGATCGACGTCTACCTGTGCCCCTTCTTCATAATTAAAATCTACGGGTTGCTCTACACCACCTTCAGTAGTAGCCACCTCTGCAGAGGTCTCTTGACCTTCCATTACGTCTTGAGCGGATGTTTCAGATTCAATTCCTGCGGTATCAACGGCACCCTCAATCGCCTGATCAGCCGTAGAATCGACAACGCCAGCTGCTCCCTGCTCCTTGATTCGCTCCATTTCTTTCGATAACTCAGCCAATCTCGCCTGCAAAGCAACTATCTGTTCATCTTTAAGGCCAATCACCTTATCGGTAGTATCGAGCTGTTCTGTTAGGTCGGCATTTCTAACTTTAAGATCTTCGGATTCCAAACGAAATTGATCCGCCGTTTCTTCTGCAACTTGAAGCTTACCTTGCATAGAAGACGCTCCTCCTTTGCCAGAGCCTCCTAACCCATTATCTCCTGCAGCAGCATCAGATGCTGAGACAAGTTTAAGGTGTGCTCCAGTAGATACTTGCTTTTCAGGAATATTGTCAACCGCTCTACCAGAAGTATCTATTTGTGGTGCCTCAGCAACACTAGCGCGTTTACGGGAAATGCGATTTTTCCATTCTCTATTTTGCTGAGCGACAAAAGAGATCGCTTCACGGGTCGTTAACTCTCTAGCTTGGGCGATGGAAGGTCCTCGAATGACCTTGCCTTTTTTTAGTAAATTGATGTTCCCATTGATAAACGCATCAGGGTTTAAACGCTGTATAGCAACCATTGTTTGTTGAATGCTAACCGATGAAGACGGTTTAAGATTTCGAGCAATCTTCCATAAGCTATCTGCGCTCCGTGTAGGCCCATAACTACGACCCTCGCCAGTTTGTGCGCTTTCTGTGCGTTTAGGAGCCGCTGCTTTTTTTTCT